>NZ_PCPW01000030.1:0-3469 GCF_002979835.1 Arthrobacter sp. MYb221
ACGGATCGGGTGTTGCGGTATCGGGTGAAGGGCTTAGCGGCGACTCATTAATTTTCTACCGATGTCCAGAGCCCTGATGTTCGGCCCGTCGAGCTGAATCATCACGCTCTTGGAAACCAGCCGGTTCAGAATCGACTCCGCAATCACCGCATCATGCGACGACCTATACCAATCCTCAGGATCGAATTGCGAGGTGATAATCGTTGAACCACGATGCTCCCTCGCTGACAGAATATTGAGTAGTTCACCAGCGATATGACTGCTGATTGGTGTAGTCAAAAAATCATCGAGCAACGAAATCTCGTAGTCATGCAGTTTCTGCAAAAACCGCAGCCGCTCCGGATCAGTCCGGTGAAACACCGACAGATGGTTCGCCAGATCATCTAGCCTGAAGTACCGGGCTGTGAAACCTTGCCGGCACCCAGCATTCAACAACGCCTGAGCCAAGTAGGTCTTCCCAACACTGGACTGGCCAAGAATCACCACGTTCGTAGGGTCCTGGACCCACTGGCACGAAGCCAACCGGCCCACAACTTCGCGGGTCAACGACCGGTCCGGCAAATAATGAATATCCTCAACACAGGCACCAAGGTTGGGGGTTCCTGAGGCTTTGAGCAGCCTCTGCGTTCTTCGTTCGTTACGGGCCTCGTTCTCCTGCTCCAACGCGTACCTGATCTTCTGGGAGAAGGTCCATTCGTCGAATCCGGGATCATTGGCCACGCTGATCGCTGCTTTACCGAAAGCCGTCATCCGCAAGGCAGTGAATAGGTCCATGTCCTGCTCGGTCAGATGCTGCTCATTCATGGTTTTCTCCCTGCCTGGTCGCGGATGCTTCTGGTGCGCTGGTCATTGCGGCGAGTCTGAACGCACTGGCACCAGCCAAATACGCCTTGCCCGTATCCCTCACCCTCGCTGCTGGTTGCCCTTTGCTGTCCTTGTTGGGCGAAGCCGCCGGCCGGGCCATGACGGTGGGCCTGCCCGCAGCTTCAGCACGCAACACCGTGACGCGGTGCTTCACCGCGGTGTAGCTGATGCTGGTGCGTGGGTCACCGCATAAGTCATGGCAAGCGCGTTCCAGCAGGCTCCGGTTCATTCCCTTCCCCAAAGCCAGGATGTTCATGCAAGAACGGAAACCGTGGGCCTCGATCTTCTTCTGATCCAACAACCGCGTCACTGCTTCAGCGGCGCTTGGGCCAACCTTGCTGGCCTGCCGCAGAAAATATGCTCGCGTCCAAAGCAGCGAGGTGTCCTCATAGCCAGCCGGGGCATGCTCAGGATTCGTGACGAACGAATAACGCCGGGTCCCATGGGTATGCTCGGCAATAGTCAGCCCCTGAGTCATCACTGAAACCTGCTCACCGATGATCCTCACGTCGACGCTCTGCCCGGCATACTGGCTGGGAACGGAGTATTTGATGGTATCGACCATCAAATGCCAGTCACGAGAAACTTTGGCTTTCCGCCAGTCAATCTGCTGCCACCGCGTCTGCGGCAGGTCCATCAGTTCATGGCGTTCATCCTGTTCGAACCATTGCTGCCGGGACCGCGGTTCACCACGGAACGGGGTACGCTCATTGATCCATTCCACCCGCGTCGCCACGGCTTCATTCAGGTCATCCAGGGACGCGAATCGCTGATCATTCAAGTAGCGGATGATCCAGTTCGTCACGACCTGCACCCCGGATTCCACGTTGCCCTTGTGCTGCGGCTTGTATGGGTTGGTCGGGACGGCCGCAGTTCGGTAATGTTCCAGGAATACTGAGTAGGATTGATTCACCTCCCTCACGTTCTCATAACGGCTGATCGCGTTGGAGGGTGTCGAGGCGTTGTCTGGGATGATCACTTGGGCAACGCCTTGCGCATATTCAAAAGCCCTACGGTGCGCATCGCACCACGAGCCGAGCTTCTCGTCCAGATATCCGTAGGCGAAAACCAAGCCCGAGTACGGCAGCGTGGCCACGAACACTGAAACTTTCGTGGTGCGGCCAGTGATCGGGTCGACCAGCAGCATTTTCGTGTCGGCCCAGTCCACCTGCATCGTATGCCCCGGCTCGTGGGCGATAGGACTGGTCAGGTTCCTTGTCTGGACTTGCTCCGCGACCAGTTGGCAGAACCTTTCGTATTGGTAATGCCGTTGCGTACCGACGACTTCGGTCCGCAGGTAACGGGCCCAAAGAACCTTCAGCGGGGGCTTCTTCCTGCCGATCCGAGCTCTGATCACTGCCTCGATATCAATCGGCATAAAATTGATGGAGACAGTCTTACGTCCATCAGTGAAGCACTGTTCCAGTACTTCATCGCTCAGATCATTGACCTGCTCAGCAGTCGTGAGCTCTTGCTCATCGATCACTTGACGTGCTTTGGAGATCGTTCTCGGCGAGCAGTTCAGCCGTGATTGCACCTGCCGGTAGGAACGCCCCTGCAACAGCAAGAGCATGATTTTGCGGTAATCAGCCATGTCGGATGATTCCTTTCGACGGCCACGACGTCGGTGTCATGGGTGTCAGGATCATCTTTCCGTCGAAACCAGCAAAGCGCTATCCGATCTCCGCACAGGTGCTACCAAATACGTCTGCTATACAGCCTGACGAGCAGCGACTGCCCGAGAGCCTCTAAGCCTATGAGGAGATTTATTCCTGCTTCGGCGTCGGGAAGATGCGGCATGAAATGAAGAATGTGCATATCGACTAATTCAGACCGATCGCTCGGTGCACCGTTCAGAGACTGATGAAGAAGCTGGGGATTGACGGTGTACGGCGCAAGCGGAAGAAACCGCTGACTCGGAATCATGTCCTATGGATTTGGTGTACCGCCAGTTCACCGCGGAGGCTTCAGCCAAGCGCTGGGTCGCCGATATTACCTATGTGCCCACCCGGACGGGGTGGGTGTGCGTGATGTTCATTTTGGAAGTCATCAAATGTGAAATTGTTGGCTGACAGGGGACGGACCACATGCGGGAGTCGCTGGTCAGGGATGCGTTGATGATCAATCTGGCCAGAAAATATCGGGAAGGTGGGGACTTGACGAAGCTGATTCATTATTCGGACCGCGGAATGCAATTCAGGTTGATCAGGTACTACCAGGCATTGGCCGCGTCCAAGGTCGTTGCATCGGTTGGGTCCCATGGGGATTCTCTGATCACCGGCTAGTCCATTCCGTCCTGCTGAAATTCCCTAGAAACTCTCTGCCTGTTGCGTCGCAAGGGATGAGTCCGATTCTCATGTGTCATGGAAACACCTCAGGAGTTGTGTTTGGAGTAATCGCACGGCTGGTACCGGGAGCAGAATTCTTGGGCTCTCGCGGGCGGAGTTTGATAGGAAAAAATCAAAGATCTTGTCTCAGAAACTTGACCAGCGCACTTGGTGCCAGGTCGGGAAGAACGAAAATCACGACGGCCGAGCTTATCGACCATGTGATTCTTGATATGAGCGGTCCTGGCTTGCTGGTCATGCACCGTGGTGACTTTGAA
>NZ_PCPW01000031.1:0-3396 GCF_002979835.1 Arthrobacter sp. MYb221
AATTCAGGAAACCCACCGGAAGTCCGGCGTGATACCGATCCGGTGGGCTTGAGAGTCTCCATGAAAAATCTGGGCTAAACAATGGTGTCTACGATCTTATGAGATCGTGTGTCCGCAATGTGCTGAGACAGGACACACAAAGTCATAAGATCGGTTGTCCACGAAGTGCAGAGATTTCACACCACTTAGCCGGACTGCCGGTACCATCAAGCCATATTTTGGCATGTTTCCGGGTTCTCGCCAGATGGGTGGGCGGATTTTCGGTGAGGCGTTGCTACCGTTCACCCCTGACACATACGTGTGGCTCTATAGGACCGGCCCCGAACTACTTTCATAAATGGTCCGAGGTCGGTTACCAATGACTCTTGAGAAACTTTTCTACATATCAGTTCTTAGAACTTCTTGGGTGAACACACGATTCGTTTCTTGTCATTCTCGTCTGATAACCAGAGGAAGCTTGAAAGTAAAGCGTAAAGAGTTCGAATTCGAACTCTCGTGTTTGCTGGCTTTTGAACAAGCATATCGATTTCTTCCATATTGAATATCTTGGAGAGCTCAACGCGATCTCGTTTGCGAATGACTAGTGATACAGCCTCGCGCGCATGTGCGCGACCAGCCACTTGGGAAACGCGAGCGTTGATTTTTTTAGCGTATTCAATATCCTCTTTCGTCACGGTCGGAATAGTTAGCAATCCTGAATTGATCGCAAGTGTAGTGCTTGGCATGGCGTCGTCATTTTTTGGACGTACGTGATTGTATGAAGCTGGTTGCACGTAGTCGTACTTGAGTTCAACTGAATCACCAAACTTTTTGGAGTCGAAAGGTACGTCTAGAAGTGGTTTGCACAGTCTATGCATCAATTCGTAACCAATGAGATTATCTATTCGAGCTTTCAGTCCTAATTTGAATGCAAGCTGAATTCCGGAAGGTGAATAAAGTGGATCAAACCTATTTATGTAACGGTTCCAGTTAGTGGTGATCGTACCGACAAAATAGCGATTTCTAATTTGAAGATATAAGTAGTCAGGTAAATCTTCTTCCTGAACACCCAGGAATCTACCCTTTTCCAACTCAGAATCAATTTTGGAAGCATAGTTATCGATGAACTCACTTGAGAATAGCCCTGTTCCATCAGGTGCGAATAGATAGGAACCCCAAATCTTAGAACCAAAGTGAGCTCCTGATAAGCTGTTGCCATTAAGTTCGCCTATCCTGGTGCCATAAAAGGATCTGAAAGTTTCGCCATAGCCACCGCTGAGTAGGGTGATATCTGCCTCTTTGTGACCAGCACTTGGTCCCACCGGCAAGATTCCACTCGATACGAGCATTGAACTAAGCAACGCCCCGCCATAGTCGGAGATCTGATAATCGCTTGGGGAGCCGTTATTTGCGGTCATTATAGCGCCGACCTTTGCTGCTGCAGACTGAGCTATTTTTGTATCTTCCTGTATAGGATCACCTTTGCAGAAGAAACGGAGCTTATCTACGACACCTTGCGATTTCGCGGCAGCAAGGACTAGGCGACTATCAAAACCGCCGGTGAGATGTGCAATTTTTTGTGACGAAGTGCTGCTGGTCGCAGCTAAGACATTTTCTTGAATCTCGGCAACCGCCAAGTTTAGGAGTTCTTCGTTTGACAGTGACGAATTGAAGAACGTAGTTGCATTTTCGTAATATTCAACTTTAATTCCATTCCGAGATACAATGGCGTATTGTAACATGTCTAACGTTTCGACCTCGGAATAACTACTCTTAGTGAATCCTCCATTGCTAGAAACAGCCAATTCAAGAGCGTAATTCAAGGATTTAGTTAGTGGAAGATTCAACTTGGCAGTCAAATGTTCGATCTCCTGGAGATCACCAGTAATTATTTCAATATCTTCGAACGTGTAGTGAAAGAGGATTGCTTCACCCAAGACATCCGGTAATGCATACAAGGTGTTAGATGAGTTATTTTTCAGGTAGGCGATTCCAGCGCCTCGGAATCCTTGATTGAATTGATGTACTGCTTTTCCTGCATCAAGTGAGGGGATTAGTTGCTCGAAAAGATCGGCAGAAGATTTAATGAATTGGCCATCCATGACACCATTTCCCTGAAAGCCAAGAACGGACCATTCACCGTGAGCGACAATATTTGATTCAGAAAAGAAATAAATATTTTCAGAAAGGTAAAGATCGTCGATCGAGCCTAGCCTATTTTTACTCCAAATTACAGCAGGAAAATTTTTCATCATTACCTCAAGTTTTCGTTTTTAACGCTTATGTATATTTTATTTATTTACACTCTACGGACGATGATTTCTTTGCTTACTAGTCCGTGAAACCTATTCGAGTATTATTTGGAACTTTGAGGAATCGCGTGATGTCGTTCCTCCCCCTCTGCAGATGGACACGTATCAAACCGATTATAGGGGATGGGTTGAACGTCTCCGCTCACGTTAGTTCAAACAACTTATGGTTTTGCGTGTTGGAACAGAGGTGAGTTCGTTCGTTATTGCCGAGTTAGTTATGCGTTCTACACACGCAGTTTACCCAACGGCAGGGGCCTTGCTCGGTACTTAGCGTGGAACACATTTTTGAAATTCTCGGACTAGGCTGATTATTAGCGTACGTGTTGCATAACTTTTGAATCACACCGGGTTTAATTGAGGCAAGGAAAGTAAAGAAATACTCCTCTCTTGCCGATCAAATACACGGACGATCTAAAGTGCCGCGGTATTGATCTGGCGCTCCACGCCCAGTCGAATCCCGACATAGCTAGCGAAGCGATGAGGCGCATAGCCAACGACCTGCTGCTGAGCAGCGGGACTCTGCGCGCTTGGGGCCGCAGATACAAGATGAGTGGTGCCCCGGTTCCGGCACAGTCTGTGGGTCTGGAAGCCGCGAACAAGCGCCCTCCCGCCGAATGCGCAGAATTTTAGCAGGCCAACGAGTTCCTCAAGATGGCCGCGACTTCCTTCGCAGCGGAGCTCGACCGCCCTTCAAAGTAGTTGTCGATTTCATCGACAAGCACAAAGACGCGCTCGGGGTCGAGCCGATCATTCGCACGCTAGAAGGAACCCGCGTGCAGATCACCCTGAGCTCGTATATGCGTTCAAGAATCGCCCTCCTTCGGCCCGCAGCGTGCCTGACTGTTTAGCAGACGTATTTGGTAGCACGAGTGTATCGAAACGGTAGCAGCAGCGCGCGGACCGGACAGCACTCCTAAATCCACGCACTGCCGCTAACAATTACCTCTGCTCGCCGTTCCTTTGCGCTCCCGCATACTTATACCGGCGCATGTTCAGGGCTCTGGACATCGGCTCCCCATGAATAGTTAGAGTTCCCCGGAATGCTGGGGAAGAATCCACCTCCGGCACTATTAATCCAGTCATTCTTGAGATATAATTAACAAGA
>NZ_PCPW01000032.1:0-3330 GCF_002979835.1 Arthrobacter sp. MYb221
TCACCGCCGGACTTAACTTAGTATGATGGTTTGAGGCCCTTGCACCTGTTGGTGTGGGGGCCTCACCTGTTTAAGCCGCGGGGGTGTGCGGGGGTGTGTGGGTTGTGTGGTTCTGCCTGGCGAGGCGGGACCTTTTAGTGCTTTAACCGGCCTTAAACGACAGCTCGAAAACTTGACCGGCGTGATGCTGCCGTTACTCCGCGAGATGGCTACAAACAAATGAATGAGTCAACGATTCGGCAGTATATTGCCGTAAATGCTCTATTGAGGCATTATGGTGAGGGTAAACGTAAAAATCGGCGAGATTTTGCCGGACTGGAGCGCGTCGTGAATTCCCTGTCAGAAATTGGCTTCGCTATACAGCAGTCAAGAAAAGAGAGCGGGCTGACTCAAGAGCAGCTAGCAGAGCTGGCGGATATCTCTGAGCGCACTTTGCGGGCAATTGAAACTGGTGGTGGAAACCCTTCCATCACGGCCGTGCAGTCCGCGGCTGCAGTTCTTGGGCTGAAAATTGTGGTGGAGAAATGAGCCACGAAATCCAAGAGCTTAAGCGAGTGCAGCGAGCCGATGTCTATCAAGGGCCGAAGCTCGCTGGGCACTTGTCTCGTTTGAGTGACGGAGGTATCGAGTTTTCGTACACCAGTGACTACATAGAATCTGGTGACCGTGGAATCGCGTCGGCTTTGCCCTTGTCGTCAGTTCCTTATATAGGTCCAGGTGGTGGTTTGCCAGCTTTCTTCTCTGGGTTATTGCCAGAGGGGCATCGACTTACGGTACTGAAAGATGCGGCGAAAACTAGCCTGTCAGATGAGCTGACTCTACTGATGGTTGTGGGTGCCGATACGCCAGGTAATGTTCGGGTATCGCCGGCGGGCACCGAACTGACCGCCCCTCCTGCAGTGGCCGCGATTGCTGATTCGACAGATCTAGACTTCTCAATGTTGGCGAGAAGCCTTGACCGGCACTCAATTCCTGGTGTGCAGGAAAAAATCAGTGCCACAATGCTCACTACACCTTTGGGTTTGGATGGCGGGGCATATCTACTTAAGCTGAATCCGCGCGATCATCCGCATCTGGTTGCTAATGAAGCACTACATCTCCGGGCGGCCAGTGCTCTGAAGTTACCAGTGGCCAAGTACCAGCTAGTTTTCGACACCCGTCATGTCGAGGGGCTACTTGTCGAGCGCTTCGACCGGCAGATTTCTGCAAATAGTACGGTAGTGACACGGTATGCGCAGGAAGATGGATTGCAGGTTCTCGATTTACCGCCAGCCCTGAAGTATTCAGTCAGCGCCGAGCAGATTTCAGAGTCTCTCGCTTCGCACTGCCAGGCGCCGATACTGGCTAAGCGTAATTTATACCTTCAGTTTCTGTTTGCGTGGCTGACAGGCAATGGAGACCTGCACGGAAAGAACGTTTCCATGCTGGCTGATGCTCATGGAAGGTTCTCAATAGCACCGATCTACGACATTCCCTGCACGCTGATTTACGGTGATGACACCATGGCTTTGACTGTCGCGGGTAAGACGAAAAATCTCAAGAAGAAGCACTGGCAAGAATTTGCGCATACTTTGGGACTCGCCGATAGAGCGGTCCAGTCGGCTAATCAGCTGGCGCTAAAGGCAGCAAGTCTCGTGGACCTGGGTGAGTTGCCGTTTGAAGGATCTCCCCTCCGCGGGACGCAACGTGAACTCCGGTTTCGTCGCATGGAAATTGGGTAGAAGTCGGAAGATGAGATGCTCTGTCATGTTGTGGAGAGCTATCAAATCACTTGTGCCATTGCCGGAAGATTGGGCTGGAATGGTCCCATAGTTCGGGTAGGGCCTAGACGAAGTTCTTTTGCATTGTGGCCATGGAGAATTGGGGCAATGGCCGGCCAGTCATCGATTGAGAATACGGCTTCTAGAGACAGGTTCCCAACAGGGGCCACTGTAGTCGTCGGAGCCTACCGCTTGGCGTTCCCTACCGTGTTGCAGTATGTCCACGCACTAACCACCGTTACGCGAACCTGAGTTCGCATGGCTTCGTTCTCGCAGAGATGGCAGCGATCGATACAGTACGCTTAGCTTGAGATTTAGCCAAACGCTCAACTTCCCTTCTACTGCCTAGTGAGTCTTCGCCAAGTTGCCGTATGGAAAGGCGACAAATGTTGTCGAGAGAATTTTCCGAGGAAGCTGGGTGTAGGGATCTGCATAAATGAATCGCGTATTTCACGGAAGTATTTGTCTGTGCGTGCGGTCATGGCGATTGCTGATGACCTAGGCGTGGACAACATCCTCGCTTCGGATGAGCTCTTAGGGCAGTTCGTGCTTCCTGAGTTGGCGAGAAAACACAGGGCGGTTCCCGCGAGGAGTTGCAGAGACGTACCATATCGATCCAGATTTGTGCCGGCTCGTTTCGAATAGGTGTCCGAGGCACTTATAAACTTGGTGACCTCGATTTTTGGGTTCATCTCAAAATATTGAGCCAAACGGCGATCGTAGACACTCAATTAGTGGGCGCCTATCCGATCTTGGACGGCAGAGGGCGACTAGCTGAGTAGTGGTCAGCCAATTTCCGAGGGCTAGGTTGTCACTGACAGAGCCAAGATCCTCATTTCCTTGGGCTTGCTACTCAACGCAAAGTACCGTCTAGAGTCATGGACCGCCGACTGGCGGGAGTCCTTCAGGCGCCAGCAATGAGCTATTCGTGAAACTGTCCTTGCTGTCAACGCGATGGGGGCACTAGCAGTCGCTCACTTCAACCGTGCAAAGAGAAGCATCCATACCGATCTTGCTACGGAGCCCAAGAATGAGTTGTGTTGTGGAAGCCGGGACTGAGCATCGGGCTGCCAATGGAGTTGACCGGTAAACAATCCCGCTCGGCATAAAAGGCCCTTGCGTCATTGGAGATGCCCATGAGCTGTCATGAATCGAAGCGTAATAGTGGTATCAGGGGCAAAGAGATTCGAATCGAGCCATTGATGGGTGAGTTACTCGATGATTTTGCAACGTGTGGTGGCGGTAGAGCGCAAATCCAGGCGGTATACCAATGATTTCCACAAAGGAGGGCAACGTTAGCTAACCAATCCGCTGATCCCGCAGCGCTTAGATATGCGATCAACTGCTAGTTCTGCCCTGTGACTATAGGCGGGCTTCGCCCGTATGATCGATGACGCACTAGTACGGATCCAAAACTGAACTTAATTCAGAATTATTCCTGTGTGCACGGTCACCTCGGAAAAGGGCCTCCCGATTTGAAACATCCCGCAAAACTGTGTATAGTTTTTATCTGTCGCCGAAACAAGGCCGGAACAAAAACCGGTACAAAATTCGGTGATAATCCCCAGAA
>NZ_PCPW01000033.1:0-3061 GCF_002979835.1 Arthrobacter sp. MYb221
TTCTGGGGATTATCACCGAATTTTGTACCGGTTTTTGTTCCGGCCTTGTTTCGGCGACAGATAAAAACTATACACAGATTTGCGGGATGTTTCAAATCGGGAGGCCCTTTTCCGAGGTGACCGTGCACACAGGAAAACCGTTCGCACGATTATGGCTTTCTGAGCATGCCTGTCGCGTAGTCGTCCAGGATTCTAAGTACTCCCACACTCGGCCATGCCCTGTTCCTTTTCTGCCCTGACCGCTCAAACAATATTCCATGCTCAGCCGACTGATTCAAGGCGCGCAGTGCGCTGGTATTCGAAGTTTTCAGTAGCTTCGAAACTAGCTACGTATGCATCACCGATATGCGCTCATGAACGGAAGCAGCTTCCAGGCAGTTGACTGCGAACGCAGCACTTGGAGCTTCTCCCGTGCGGATCCCAGGTCCGATGCCAAATGAGCAATGTGGACAATCCCGATGGAAGCTGCGTACAAGGTAGCTTCAACGAATTCCTCTAGGATTGGCGACGCATTACCATCACGGTACCGAGAAAGCGCCTCGGAGTATCTAGCCCTATTGCGCAACAGCCCGGCGGATACCGGTGCAGTTGTTGACTGGACCAGACCTCGCGCCCTTGGCAAGGAATGAACTAGGGACCCGTCCGGTACGACCCTTGTCGTCTACAACGGGATAAACCGTGTCGAACTGAGCATGGGCAATTACCCTCTGAAGGATGGAGGGCAGGTCCACGCGTACCATAAATGCGCACAAGTCTTCGATCAGTTCAGGTATCAGCGCCGACTGAGGGACTACATAACTGGCTCCTCTCGGACTCGCCCCGCTCGAACCCACCCGAACGAGCTGATCCCGATACGTTTCTGCATGTATCTCCCGCCTAGGTCGTCCCTGCAGTAGCTCTGCATGCATTTTCAATATCGCATCGCTACTAAGCTCATCTGCCAAAGCGAGCGCAGCTTCCATGGCTCGACCATTGGCTGAAACTGTTGATGTGTTCTGAGAACTTGCTAGTTGCAACTCGACAAGCGCTAATTGTCGAGCGTCGACCGTCAGGTTTTCAATCTGCGCAGACGAAGCGGATTCTGTTCTCAATAGGATCGAGGAGCGAGGCCCCAATGAAGCTGATGTCGAACCCAGCATGATACGGGCCTTGTGATCGAAGCTAATCAGCTCGTTGCTTGCCATTTCCATCCGTTGAACCAGTTCATCTGGAATGTCGAAATCTAATAGTGAGAATTTTGTCGGGACAGCTGACTCATATTCGTCTTTGTTCTTGGCTCACTTCGTTCTTGACGTGAAGGCGTCCTGTTCAGACAACCAGTAGTGTTCCTCATGGCCGAGGGCCGGGACCGAATGTGTAACGAGCGCACTATACTAGATACCTTTTAGATGTAAATGTAACTGAGAACAAGAGATAGTTACTTTTTCCCCTACCAACAGGCAATGCCTTCATTTGCATGCCCCGCATATCGTTTCGTCGAGGCTCATCATAGTGATCGACGTCGATACATCATCAGCCATGGCCAACAGCACCGGAGATCTAAGCACGCACAAGTATGCTAGGACCAAACGTCGTCTCCACGCCAGGTTGCATCGACTCCACCGTCCACGTAAATGGTCTGTCCTGTTACGTGTGTATTCTCGACACTCGCACGCCATAGCAATAACTTTGCAGTCGCGCTTGCCTAGGAATGATAGTTCAGCGGTATTGGAACGTTCGCATCCACCATGACGCGGCAAGGTTCAGTGGCCAACAGCTCCCTCGTCATATTGGTGATGACGGTTTCAGGTGCAACAGCGCTCAGCGCAAGGTAGGCCCCAGCCCAATTGGCCGTAGGGCTTTATCGACGCAACCGACGGCTGATGGATCCTTCAGAAGACGCGTAGTTCAAGTATTCGGCCGCCGGACCCTGCGCTTGCAGCTTGTCGCCAGTCCGCAATGCTTCTAGTTCATCGCCGGCAAGCATAGCGTCCACAAGTTCCGTTGAATTCTCTTGAAGGATGGCCATCAATGATACAACCACACCGCAGAAGTCTTCGACGAGATCCAAGTCGACGGTATCTACATCCGGCATGGCTGGTGCCTGCTGATCGCTATCGACCAACGGAACGTCATCGGATGGCAATGGTGCGACCGAGAAAAATCAGCGGCGTGTACAGCGTTGCTGAAGCATTTCCCTGAACCGAAAGTCGTCTTCACCGATGGCGGATCGGGGCTGATGAAAGCGATGAAAGAGTTCTGGCCCAACGTGAAGATCCAGCGGTGCCTGATTCATATCCAAGGCAATGTCCGTACCTACCTGACCCTGAACCCACGCTTGCCAGCCGGTAAGCCATTACGCAGTTTGAGCCTAAAACTCACGAATATCCGCACCCAAGAAGCAGCGGCCCAATGGATGGTCGCCTTCGCGGCCTGGCACGCCCAGCATCAATTCCTCATCAACGAACGCACCTAGGCAGCGCAATGGAACGGTGCGATGCCCCAAGGAATTCGCAGCACCCGCACCTGGTGGTACACCCATCACCGGCTGCGCAAAGCGTACGAGAACATGCAGACCGCTTTGCGACGCGGTCACCTATTCACATACCTGAATGAAGATCTGCACGGGCTAGGGATCAGCTCGACAACGACCATGATTGAAGGCGCGGTGAACTCCGGGATCAGAGCAATGATTTTCTACCATCGCGGGATGCCCATTGAGCATCGCCGGCGTGCTTGCGAATGGTTCTGTTGGATCCCACAGACAAGTCAGCCGAGGAGAAACAGATTGGCCCTGATTTTTATGGGACCGCTGCCATTGCCGAGGAAGGGCACTTCGCCAGGGCTGGCTGGGGTGGACGGAGCCGCTAGAGCCTCGGTTTAGATGGGGTTTGGCCGGCTGACACACCCGGGCAGACACCATTTATTGCCTATAGGCCGGTTAAAGCGCAAAAAAGGTCCCGCCTCGCCAGGCAGAACCACACACCCCCGCACACCCCCGCGGCTTAAACAGGTGAGGCCCCCACACCAACAGGTGCAAGGGCCTCAAACCATCATACTAAGTTAAGTCCGGCGGTGACCT
>NZ_PCPW01000034.1:0-2974 GCF_002979835.1 Arthrobacter sp. MYb221
ATTTTCGCAGTTCAGGATCACTTTTTCTTTGTTAATGACGCTTAATTACTGGCCTCTCGATGAAATACCTGGGCTAGTGCTCCGGCAAGCTTGTGCCCGGCTCGGGAAACGTATTCTTCGCCGATACTGGCCAGCACTTCGAGCCTGGCCGTGGTCGGAATTTTTTTGGCGGCCTTGGTGACGCACACTCCATCGAGCAACACCCGGTGAGCCTCGATGAGCTTGGCGGCCTCGGTGCGCGAACGGGCCAGAGATCGAGAAACAAGTTCCTGATCGAGTCGGTTCATCCGTGGTGCTCCGTGGAATTGAGTTCGGCTTGGAGGGAATCGAGCAGCTGCTCATATACTGCGGCGTGCGAGATCACATCCTGCTGCCCTAGCGAGGATAACGTTGCGTCTACCCGCTGGTCGTCCATGGGGGCTACCGGCTTGGGGCGAGGGGGTTCCATGTTCACGTCATTCACCTCTGTGCTCGTCGCAGGGTATCCAATCCGCGGGAGGTGAACTGGATTTCTGGGCTGACATGTTCTTGCTGACGCGAATGAGCCAGCCACCATGCGTGACACGCGGCCCGCCAGGCATTCAGGTCCGATTCGTTCCCGTTGACCTCAATGGAGTCACCTTCCACCTTAGCTACAGACTCGCCGACTTGAACCCCATATCCGAGGACCTTGATCGTCGGGTACGGCCGGTAGAGGTCCGCGAGACTTGAAATCAAGTAGTTTGGGCGTTCGGCAACCGGGGCCCCGAGCGCAGTGCGCGGGGAATCTACACCGGTCAGCACCAGCGCGGTTGAGAACCCCGCCCGATAGCCACCGAGAATATCGGTGTCAAGACGATCACCGACTACCAATGGGCGCCGAGAATCGAGTCGGTCCGCGGCGCGGGAGAAAAGATAGGATTCAGGCTTGCCGGCCACACGTGGGGTCACACCGGTGGCCAGTTTTACCGCGTGGACCAACGAACCGTTGCCCGGGGCGATGCCCTCGGCGCGTGGAATCGTGAGATCCGTGTTTGTGGCAACCCACTGGGCGCCGTTGTTGATGGCATAGCTTGCCTCGGCTAGATCATTCCATGCGACGTTAGGATCGAAGCCTTGGATCACCGCCACCGGCTCGTCTTTGTGCGATTCGACGACTTCCAGTCCCCGCACCGCGATGCATTCACGCAGATACGGGGACCCGACCACTAGGACCTTGCTGCCCGGATTCAATTCGCGTGCCAGCATTTCGGCGCCGGCATCGGCAGAACCGAAAACCTGCTCAGCACCGGTTTTCACACCAAGCTGACGCAGGTGGGCCGCGACCGACATCGGCGATCGCCCCGCATTATTGGTGATGAACGCCAGAGCGACGTTTACTTCGGCTAGTGCATTCAACGACTCGACGGCGTCGGGGATCCCATTGGGACCCGCATAGACGACGCCATCGAGGTCGGAAAGCACAGAATCAAATCCGGAGATCAGCATTCGGTACTAGTTCCTACTTCTGGGAGTCGGTTTCGGTCTCGATCTCAGCCTCGGCCTCTTCGGCTTGAACCTCGACCAGTGCGTCTTCTTCATCGATGCCGGTCTGCTCGGCAACTGAGTCGTCTTCGTCGATACCGTCTAGTTTGGCATCAACTTCGTCTTCCTCGGCTTCGTCCGAGTCGGCCTCTGCGACAGCATCGTGCTCATCAGCTACGACGACGATGTTTTCATCAACCACGTCCTTGGCCCGTGGACGCTCATCCTCTTCGTCCATCTCTGGAGCCAGATCCACGATGAAGGATTCGGTTTCTTCCTCGATGCCTAGGGCCCGCTCGGCAGTAGCGACCTGAGCAAACCAGCGCTTTGACTCTTCGCCACGTCCAGCTGCGGAAAGCAGATCAGCGTAGGCGGTGAACAAACGCGGGCTGAACGAATAGGCACGGTTGAAGTCTAGCTGCTCCAAGGACTCCAGTTCCGACAGGGCCTTATCAAGTTGTCCCAAGTCGCCGAAGCAGCCTGCCGCAACCATATGCATTTCGACCTTCACTGCGGTTTCCAGGTTCGCGCATTCCTCGGAGTGCGCCAGTTCGATAGCCTTTTCGGCACGGCCCAGGCCACGCAACGAGTCGGCAATCAACGGCAGGTTGTAGTCCGAACCGGAGATCCGGCGGTGAGTGCGCAGTTCACGCAACGAATCAGCATATTTGCCTGCGTGGTAGGCAGCGATACCAACTGCTTCTCGGACGACCGCAACACGGCCACCACGACGGGAAGCTGCCAGTGTGTGCTCGTAGGCCAGCTCTGGATCTTCTTCAAGTAGACGCCCGGCCATTACAAGGTGCTTAGCAACCCAGCTTGCCGAACGCTCTTCGAGATAGCGAAGCTGGGCGCGTGCGACGCGATCCAGCTCCTTACCGGTAACGTCCTCGTCGATTTCTGGCGACTGCTCACGGTCGGGACGGTTCGAGATGCGCAGGTCGCCCGGGTTGTGAGCGCGAGGTGCCTCTGCTCCCCGGTCGTCAAAACGGGTTCCGCGATCGGGGCGGTCGCCCTTGCTTCGGAAGTCACCGCGGTTGTCATCACGCTTGAAACCACCGCCGCGGTTGTCATCACGCTTGAAGCCACCGCCGCGGTTGTCATCACGCTTGAAGCCACCGCCGCGGTTGTCATCACGCTTGAAGCCACCGCCGCGGTTGTCATCACGCTTGAAGCCACCGCGGTTATCGTCACGGCTGCCACGGAATCCGCCTTCGCGGTTATCATCACGCTTGAAACCGCCACCACGGTTATCATCGCGGGCACCACGGAATCCGCCTTCGCGGTTATCATCACGCTTGAAACCACCGCGGTTATCATCACGGGCGCCACGGAATCCGCCTTCGCGGTTATCATCACGCTTGAAGCCACCACGATTGTCATCACGCTTGAAACCACCACGGTTATCATCGCGGGCACCACGGAATCCGCCTTCGCGGTTATCATCACGCTTGAAACCACCGCGGTTATC
>NZ_PCPW01000035.1:0-2883 GCF_002979835.1 Arthrobacter sp. MYb221
GCCCCGGAACGCGGTGACTTCCTGCTGCGCGTCGCTCATCGGCTGGCCGAACGCAAGGACGAATTCGCGCTGGCCGAAACCCTGGACACCGGCAAGCGCCTGGTCGAATCCGAACTGGACATGGACGACATCATCAACTGCTTCCGCTACTTCGGCAAGCTCTCCGGAACCGATGCCGGGCGGATCGTCGACGCCGGGGACCCGCAGGTGCTCAGCCGCATCGTCTACGAACCGGTCGGCGTCGCGGCGATGATCACCCCGTGGAACTACCCGCTGCTCCAAGCAGCGTGGAAGATCGCCCCGGCGCTGGCCGCCGGCTGCTCCTTCGTGCTCAAGCCCGCCGAGCTGAGCCCGTCCACCGCGATCCTGATGATGGAGGTGCTCCACGAGCTGGGCCTGCCGGCTGGGGTGGCGAACCTGGTCACCGGCACCGGCGCGCAGGTCGGCGCGGTCCTCTCCGAGCACCGCGACGTGGACCTGGTCTCCTTCACCGGCGGCCTGGCCACCGGGCGCAAGGTCGCGGCCGCGGCGGCCGGAACGGTGAAGAAGGTCGCCCTGGAGCTGGGCGGGAAGAACCCGAACGTGATCTTCGCCGACGCGGACTTCGACGCCGCGGTGGACAACGCCCTGAATGGCGCGTTCGTGCATTCGGGGCAGGTCTGCTCGGCCGGGGCGCGGATCATCGTGGAGGAATCCATCGCGGAGCGGTTCGTCGACGAGCTGGTGCGCCGTGCGGAGCAGATCACCCTCGGCGGCCCGTTCGATGAGCATGCCGAAACCGGGGCGCTGATCTCCGCGGAGCATCTGGGAAAGGTCGAGGCGTATGTGCAGTCCGGGCTCGCCGAAGGCGCCCGGCTGCGCTGCGGTGGCCGGGCGGCCACCGAGGCGGACGGCCCCGGGCTGGGGGCGGGGCATTTCTACCTGCCCACCGTCTTTGACCAGGTGGCCCGCGGCATGTCGGTGGTCATCGAGGAGGCCTTCGGCCCGGTGGTCACCGTGGAGACCTTCGCCACCGAGGATGAGGCGGTGGCCACCGCCAACGACACCGACTACGGGCTGGCCGGGGCGGTGTGGAGCCAGGACGCGTCCAAGACCCAGCGGATCGCGGCCCGGTTGCGCCACGGGACGATCTGGATCAACGACTTCCACCCCTACCTGCCGCAGGCCGAGTGGGGCGGCTTCGGCCAGTCCGGGGTCGGCCGCGAGCTGGGGCCGACCGGGCTGGGCGAGTACCAGGAAGCCAAGCACATCTACCAGAATCTGGACCCGCAGGTCACCGGCTGGTTCACCAAGAAATAAGCAAGAAAGGGCGCAACGTGAGCATGGAGAACACAGACTTCGACTACATCGTCATCGGCGGCGGTTCGGCCGGCGCCGCGGCCGCCGCACGGCTGAGCGAAGACCCGGCGGTACGCATCGCGCTGGTGGAGGCCGGCCCCGATGACCGGGGTCTTGAGGAGGTCTTGCAGCTGAACCGCTGGATGGAACTGCTCGAATCCGGGCTGGACTGGGACTACCCGATCGAGGCGCAGGAGAACGGGAACTCCTTCATGCGCCATTCCCGGGCCAAGGTGATGGGCGGGTGCTCCAGCCATAATTCCTGCATCGCGTTCTGGGCGCCGCGCGAGGACCTGGACGAATGGGAATCGAAGTTCGGGGCCACCGGCTGGAATTCGGCGATGGCCTACCGGCTGTATCAGCAGCTGGAGCGCAATGAGGACGCCGGGCCGGAGGCCCCGCACCACGGGGATTCGGGGCCGGTGCACCTGATGAATGTGCCGGGCACCGATCCGTGCGGGGTGGCGCTGCTGGAGGCCTGCGCGCAGGCCGGGATTCCGCGGGCGAAGTTCAACAACGATGAGACGGTGCTCAACGGGGCGAACTTCTTCCAGATCAACCGGCGTGCCGATGGCACCCGGTCCTCCTCCTCGGTCTCCTATATCCATCCGATTATGGAGCGGGAGAACTTCACGCTGCTCACCGGGCTGCAGGCGCGGAAGCTGAACTTCGATGCGGGCAAGCGCTGCACCGGGGTGGACGTGGTCGACGGGGCGTTCGGGCGCACCACCACGCTGCACGCGGCCCGCGAGGTGATCCTCTCGGCCGGGGCGATCGATTCGCCGAAGCTGCTGATGCTTTCGGGGATCGGGCCGGCCGAGCATCTGGAGTCGGTGGGTGTCGAGGTGCTGGTGGACGCGCCGGGGGTGGGCGAGCATTTGCAGGACCATCCCGAAGGGGTGATCCAGTGGGAGGCGAAGCAGCCCATGGTCAGCGAATCGACTCAGTGGTGGGAGATCGGGATCTTCACCCCCACCCGCGAGGGGCTGGATCGTCCGGATCTGATGTTCCACTATGGTTCGGTGCCTTTTGATATGCATACGCTGCGCCAGGGGTATCCGACCGGGGAGAACACCTTCTGCCTGACTCCGAATGTCACGCATGCGAAGTCGAGGGGTACGGTGCGGTTGCGCAGCTGCGACTTCCGTGACAAGCCGAAGGTCGATCCGCGTTATTTCACCGACGTCCAGGGCCATGATGCGCGGGTGATGATCGCCGGGATCCGCAAGGCCCGGGAGATCATCGGGCAGCCGGCGATGGCTGATTGGGCCGGGGTGGAGCAGTTCCCCGGCCAACAGGTGCAGTCCGATGCGGAGATCTTCGATTACCTCAAGCGCACGCATAACACCGTGTATCATCCGGCCGGCAGCGTGCGGATGGGGGCTGTGGAGGATGTGATGTCGCCGTTGGATCCTCAGCTGCGGGTTAAGGGGGTGACCGGGTTGCGGGTGGCCGATGCGTCGGTGATGCCGGAGTTGGTGACGGTGAATCCGAATCTCACGGTGATGATGATTGGTGAGCGCTGCGCCGAACTGATCCGCGGCA
>NZ_PCPW01000036.1:0-2628 GCF_002979835.1 Arthrobacter sp. MYb221
TGAATATTTGACTCTTTGAGAGCCACCGATATTGCGATTCAGAGCCGCCACGTCGAGATGACGTTATTGTCTTTCAGAGCCACCCAATATTCCCCTTCAGAGCCACCCTGTATAAACTCCTCCCACCACGCAACAGCCTGCGTGGTGGAAGGAGCCATTTTCAATGGTACGAAAGATCAAAGCGAAGCGGATACTCCAGCTTCGCGCCGAAGGTTTCTCAGGACGCACCATCGCGTCCACCCAAGGCATCTCCCGCAATAGCGTCGCAGAAGTTCTCAACGCTGCCGCCGCCAACTCCAGTAGTTGGGACGAGCTCAAGGACCTCACCGAAGACAAGGTCTACGAACTCTTGTTCCCTGGCCGCAGCGAGCACGAGAGCGTGTTCGCCCAACCGGACTGGCCCACCGTGCATAAGGAACTGGCCAAAGTCGGCACCAACCTGAAACTCCTGCACGGCGAATACGCCGATCAGGCCAAAGCCACCGGCGCAGCATTCATGGGCTACGACCGGTTCTGCAAGTCCTACCAACGCTACGTCCTGGAACACGGCGCCACCTCACGAGTGGAGCATAAATCCGGTGTCAGCGTCGAAGTGGACTGGTCAGGTCCAACCATGGCCCTGCATGACCCGGTCACCGGCCGACGATCCACGGTGTACTTGTTCGTCGCATGCCTACCGTTCAGCCGGTATGCGTTCGTTGAACCCTGCCTGGATATGAAGCAGGAATCCTGGATGCTATGCCACGCAGCGATGTTCAACGCGTTCGGTGGCAGCGTGCCGCGGATCGTGTGTGACAACCTGAAAACCGGGGTGATCAAGCATCCCGCCGAAGGGGAAATTATCCTCAACGATGCCTACCGCCACCTCGCCGAGCATTACTCTTCCGCGATCCTGCCAGGCCGCGTCCGCAGGCCAAAAGACAAATCCAGCGCAGAAAACACGGTAGGTCACATGGCTACCTGGGTGATCGCTTCACTACGTCATGAGCAATTCACCACCCTTGATTCTCTGCGGGTAGCGATCTATCGGCAGGTCGAAGCCTATAACGCGCAGCCTTTCCAGAAACGTGCCGGCTCCCGCCAAAGCGTTTACCGTGAAGAAGAGCAACCACTGCTGCGTCCGCTGCCCGTGGTGCCATACGAGATCAGCACGTGGGTCCACGGTCGCAAGGTCGCGAAGAACAGCTACGTGACGTGGAAGAAGAACTTCTACTCCGTCCCGCTCAAACACGTCGGCGCCACCGTGGACCTGAGGATCACGTCCACGACGTTGGAAGTCTATCTTCAGTCCCAACGGCTCAGCAGTCACCTTTTATGCGATGCGACCACGGTGAACCAGTATCGGACCAATGACGCCGATATCCCACCAGAACGCAAGTACCGCTCATGGGACCCCAAACGGCTACGCGGATGGGCTCACCGCATCGGCCCGAACACGGTGCAGGTGATCGATAAGATCTTCGTTTCCGTGCCGGTCGCCGAGCAAGGAATCAACCCCGCACTGGCCGTGCTGCGCTTGTCTTCAAAATACAGTCCAAACCGACTGGAGGACGCTTGCTTCGTCGCGTTGCAGTCACGGATCCGTTCCCCACGCTACGGGCATTTGCATCCGATTCTGCAGAACCGGCAGGACGAGAACTGGAAAGAAGCGACCCTCCCGCCAGCAACTGAAGACAGCACTGGATACGTGCGCGGCAGCGACTACTACGTAAGGAAGACCCGATGAACTTGAACACCGAAACCAAGCGCAAACTCCGCGAGATGGCCGCCGGCGACCTGCTCACGGCATTCGAATCCCAAGACGACGTGGTGAGCATGTCCTTGAGTATCGAAGCACGGATCGAGCTGGCCGTGGACCAAGCCCACGGGCTATTTCTGAATACGAAAGCTCATGGTCTGATCCGCCGGGCTAAGCTCCGCTACCCACATGCTGATCTGCGGAAAGTGGATCGGGTTGAAGAGCGGGGCTTGAACCAGCCGCTGCTGGCTCAGTTGGCGACCTGCCATTTCGTTGAGCTCAACAGGAATCTGGTTTTTCAAGGTTTTACGGGGTCCGGCAAGTCCTATCTGGCGTGCGCGGTGGCGAAGCAGGCCTGTGTTCATAGCTACCGTACCGGATACGTGCGGATGCCGGACCTCGAAGAAGAGTGGCAGCAGGCCGTCAACAAGCCGTTGGGCGTGCATAAGCTGTTGCGCAAGTATGCCAATTACAGTGCCCTGGTATTGGACGAGTGGCTTTTGGAGCCGCCGAGTGGAGAGTTCCTGAGTTTCATCTTCGAGCTCATGGAGCGAAGGTATGACGCTTCATCGACTATTTTCTGCACTCAGTACAAGCAGGCGGACTGGCATACCCGGTTGGGTGCTGGTGCGTTGGCTGACGCGATCATGGACCGTATCGTTCATAACACGATCTGGGTTGAGACCGGTGGGTTCAATATGCGCGAGGCGAGCATGAGTGCTGGGGACTAAACGCAGGAGGCCTTCACGGTGAGATTCTTTGTTCAGAGCCGCCGATTAACCGTCAAGGCCGGGCGGTGGCTCTGAATGAGAATATTGGGTGGCTCCGAACTGCAATAACGGGTGGCTCTGAATCTCAATATTGGTGGCTCTCAAAGAGTCAAATATTCA
>NZ_PCPW01000037.1:0-2247 GCF_002979835.1 Arthrobacter sp. MYb221
ACTTCGGCAGGATACTTCTTGGGCATGGTTTCTATCTTTCTCTCGAAAGACAGCGGCATCAAATCAGGGACGGTTCAAACCAACCCCGTTGTGATGTATGCGGAAACAAGCTGGTCAAGAACGGGAAAACAGGCGCTGGACGCACCCGCTGGCGGTGCAAGAACTGCGGCGCGTCCAGCACTGTTTCCCGCCCCGATATCATCGCCAAAACACAGTTCACCGGCTTCTACCGTTGGGCCACCGGAAAACACAGCATCGCCGAACTAGGAACCCCTCGGCGCACCTTCCACCGCACCACCGCCTGGTGCTGGCAAGTCCAGCCACACCTGGAGCAAACCGGCGAACAACATCGATACCTCATGCTCGATGGCACCTACTTCAACGGCTACTGCGCCCTGACCGCGTTCAACGGAACTCACATCATCGACTGGCAGTTCTGCGACCGTGAAAAGGTCGCCTCGTGGACCCTCATGCTCCAACGTATGACACCACCACAGATCGCCGTCATCGACGGGAACGGTGCCCTGGAATCCGTGATCACCGCACTCTGGCCCCAGGTGAAGATCCAACGTTGCTACTTCCATATCCGTCAAACCATGATCAAGCACCTCACCCTGAACCCGCGCACAGTCCCAGGTCAGCAGCTACTTACCTTGACCCGGGCATTGATGAAAGTTGAGACGAAGGAACAAGCCGAGCACTGGACCGAGCAGTTCTATCAGTGGCAGTCCATGCACGCAGTCACGCTCAAAGAACGAACCTATGCCAAAGGAAAGTCTGAGTCTCGGCCTTCGTACGTCAGCCCTAATCAAACGTGGTGGTACACCCATATCAACCTGCGCCGCGGCGAGAGACTCTTCCACAGCCTTTTGAAGAAGGATCAACTTTTTCAGTGGTTGGACCTGGCATTGGAGGGCGAGGTGCTGCCTCGGACCACAAGCCCGCTCGAAGGCGGTATCAACGCGGGTATCAAGGACCAGCTACGACTGCACCGAGGGCTGACGCCGGAGCATTCGATAGCGCTCGTGCGCTGGCATTTGTATCGACACGTCGAAAACCCGAAGGATCCGTGGTCGTTCGTGCAGCAGCGGCATTGGGCTGAAAAACCCTCGCCGAAGATCATCAAGGATGAGCCTATTGGGCCGGTGCTTTACGACAAGCATTTCAGTTGGGATGACGGTAATGGAGTGCAAAAAGGGTGGGGAGGGCGTCGCTGAATCCACTTCAGCGCGTCATCTGTACACACTTTTTGGCACATAACCCTAAACATCGAAGGTCCCGAGATATTTCTCGGGACCTTCGGCAAAATATGCCCGGCGATGACCTACTCTCCCACACCCTCCCGAGTGCAGTACCATCGGCGCAGTGGGTCTTAGCTTCCGGGTTCGGTATGGGACCGGGCGTTTCCCCCACGCTATGATCGCCGTAACTCTAACCCTCACGGTCAAACCGTGGGAAAATTACAGTGTCATTCGCAGTTGCGATAACTCAATAACTATAACAGGGCCAGGCTTCTAAGGGCCAATCGATAGGCTCCTATCCGACGGTGCCCTTCGCCACACTAAATACAATTCGGTTGCAGCCTGTGCAGCTGATAGACACTGCCCGCCCTCCGACTCCTGAGCCGGTACAGGACATGCGTGCAGACCGCCGAGCGCGTATCGATTGCTGCCATATGCGCTGCGTCAACGCCGAGTTTATTGATTCGGATTCGCCGCGGCAGAACGGCTTATATTGCAAAGTTTATTGCTCAGGGCCGGCGTGAGCAGCTGTCTGTCGGAGTTGTATGTACGTTGATTGAAGTTAAATTCTGGCCAGTGAGTTCAATATCATTGAGCTGGTCGAGTTTCTGGGCGCTCAACCCGCCATTCGCCGTATGCGGACGTTTCCGGTTGCGCCAATCCTCGATGTAGCATTACCGCAGTCCTAACCGCCACCCGTCTGGTGATCACGCACCGTCGTGTTCTTGAAGGCACTCATCGGTTTGCCTCGATCCCCAGCTCTTTCATGATCGACAAAACCGTCGACTTCGGTATGTCCTCTTCCTAGTGCTTGCGGATCAGGTCCACCAGTTGCCCGGCGCCGTCTACCCCATTTCGATGCTTCGTACTCGTGCTGGACCGGCGTGCTGCGCCTGGCTCACAGCTTTAGCTTCGCTCGGTTCCTGTGATGGGCTCATCAATCAACCGGCGGAGCACTACACAGCGCCGACAAGAACAAAGCCTATGCAGGAAGATGGAGTAGTGA
>NZ_PCPW01000038.1:0-1677 GCF_002979835.1 Arthrobacter sp. MYb221
GATGGCAATCGGGTGACGGCGTTCTTGACCAATGCTCCGCGGTTCAACGTGGCGTTCCTTGATGCTCGGCATCGTGCGCGTGGCCGGTGCGAGAACCGGATCTGTGAGTCTTGAACTGGCTGGTCTGGGATCAGCTGGCAGAGTAGGAGCCAGCCGTCCATTCCGTGGTCGTGGCTCAAACCGGATCTGACCCGCAAGGTGTCTTTGTTTTGACTTGTCCGACCACGGGGTGGCCGGCCGGCGCCCGCCCGGCCCACCTCGGTAACTTGATCAGAAGGCTGCCCGCCGCCAGTGGTGGCGTGGCTCATCACAGTATTGTTCCGAAGTGACTTCTCCCCGGACCGGTGCCGGCCGTAAACGGTCGCCGCCCCCTGTCCGCTATGAGAAGAGGTTGGAACCGCAATGTCTATTGTCTCGCGAACCTACGGGTTTGTCGTGGGGGTTGACACTCACGCGAAAAATCATGTCTATGCCATCATCAATGCCGCCACCGGCGAACACCTCGATACCCGCGATTTCCCCACAACCGTTGCCGGGATCAACCGTGCGATCACCTGGGCAGGCAACCGCACCGGCGGTGACGCCGAAACGCTCTGGGTCATCGAAGGCACGGCTTCCTACGGCGCGGTCTTGGCCGGCACCGTCTCCACTGCCGGATACCGGGTCACCGAAGCACCCAGGATGAGTGCCAAGGCCCGCCACGGGGTCGGCAAGTCTGATCCGCTGGACGCCCGCCGCATCGCCACCGCCGCCTTGCCACTGCCTGCCGATCAACTGCGCACACCCCGGTTGAACGAGGGAGTCCGCGCCGCTCTGCGGGTGCTGCTGACCGCCCGCGATTCAATGACCGGAGAACGCACCAGCGCAGTCAACGGGCTCACGGCCCTGCTGCGGATCACAGCGCTGGGGATGGACGCCCGCAAGGCACTGGCCGGGGAAAAGATCATCGCGGTCTCAAAGTGGCGTGAACGCGATGAGGCCCTGGCCGAGGCCACGGCCCGGGCCGAAGCGATCCGGTTGGCCAAACGCATCATCGACCTCGACGACCAGTTGAAAGCCAACGTTACCCGGATCACCGAGCTGGTCTCTGTCAGTGAGGCCGCAGCGTTGTTGGAGGAAACAGGATTCGGGCCGGTCACCGCAGCGGTCTGCCTGTCCACGTGGTCCCACCAAGGGAGGGTGCGCTCGGAAGCCGCCTACGCGTCCCTGGCCGGGGTGAATCCCATCCCGGCTTCCTCGGGCAATACCGTAAGGCACCGGCTGAACCGTGGCGGGGACCGGCAATTGAACAAGGCCCTGCACATAGTTGCGATGGTCCGCATGATCCATGATGAGGAAACGAGAAAATACACCGACAAACGCACACAAGAAGGACGCACCACCAAAGAGATCCGCAGGTGCATCAAACGGTACCTCTCCAGAAAGGTCTACCGAACCCTGAACGCCGGGACTCCGGCCACGAGTCCCGCTTGACAGATATAGAAGGGTCAAAACGCTCAAGAGCACGGGGTTGGGCAAGCTGCCGTATTGGTCTTTTGCCGCGAATCAGGCGTGGGCTGACCTGGCAATGTTCGCTTTGAACTTGGTCGCATGGCTGCAGCTAGCCCAGGTATTTCATCGAGAGGCCAGTAATTAAGCGTCATTAACAAAGAAAAAGTGATCCTGAACTGCGAAAAT
>NZ_PCPW01000039.1:0-1356 GCF_002979835.1 Arthrobacter sp. MYb221
TGAACCGTCCCTGATTTGATGCCGCTGTCTTTCGAGAGAAAGATAGAAACCATGCCCAAGAAGTATCCTGCCGAAGTTCGTGACCGCGCCGTAGCGATGGTTGTGGACCGGCTCTCTGAATATCCTTCCGTGTATGCAGCGTGCAAGGCTCTGGCTCCGAAGCTGGATGTCGGCCCCGAATCATTGCGTCGCTGGGTGCTCCAAGCCCAGGTCGACACCGGTGAGAAGGACGGCCCAACCACTACCGAACTCGATGAGCTCAAGGCGTTGCGGGCGGAGAATCGGGATTTGAAGGAAGCCAACGAAATCTTGAAAGCTGCATCGATTTTCTTCGCGAGGGAACTCGACCCTCGCCGCCGCTAATCTGCCGATTCGTTGATGAGCAGCGGGCCGAAGGTCATGCGGTCGAGTCGATCTGCGCCGTCCTGCGTGAGCAGGGCGTGCAGGTCGCCGCACGAACCTACCGGGCCTGGAAAATAAGGATTCCGGCCCTGCGAGCAGTTGAAGATGCCAAGGTCATTGACACGTTACGCAGCCTCAAAGTGTTAGACGCTAAAGGAAGACCGAAGCCAGAAATCCTTTATGGCCGGCGAAAGATGACCGCTTGGCTGCGGCGCAACGGCTTCCCCGAGGTCTCCAAACACACCGTTGACCGACTCATGCGTGACGAGGGCATGAACGGCCTGATTCGTGGACGTAAGACCCGCACCACGATCCCTGGCAAGGACGGCAAACGAGCTGGCGACCTACTGAATCGGAACTTCAGCGCCAGTGCCCCTAACCGTATTTGGGTCACAGATTTCACTTACGTGCCGGTGTATTCCGGGTTCGTATACGTGGCCTTGGTGATCGATCTGTATTCACGGGCGATCGTCGGGTGGGAAACCTCCACGGTGAAAGACACCGCCTTCGTGGAACAGTGCTTGAAGATGGCTTTATGGCGCCGAAAACACACCAAAAGACCAGTTGACAAGGGGCTTCTCCATCATTCGGACGCTGGCTCGCAATATACCTCGATCCGTTACACCGACACCTTAGAAATTGAGGGGCTGGTTCCGTCGATTGGCAGTGTCGGGGATGCGTACGACAATGCGGCTGCCGAAACGGTCATGGGATTATTCAAGAATGAAGCCGTGGCCAAGGGTTCTCCCTTCCGCAGTGGTGCGTTGAAGACCGAATCAGATGTCGTTGAGGTCGTCTTCGACTGGGTCTTTTGGTACAACAATGATCGCTTGCATTCCTCGCTGGATCACCAAACTCCCGAGGAATTTGAGCGTGCCTACTATGATGAAATGACAGGCTCGTTACCCGACGCTGCCGCACATAAGACGGCGGCATGATTTCCGGGACGGTTCA
>NZ_PCPW01000004.1:0-305131 GCF_002979835.1 Arthrobacter sp. MYb221
CTACTATGATGAAATGACAGGCTCGTTACCCGACGCTGCCGCACATAAGACGGCGGCATGATTTCCGGGACGGTTCAGTCATCGACGGCTCCGGAACGGTGCGGGCCTCGAACGGCCAGGGAAGCAAGCTCACCCTGGGCAGCGAGTTCGGTATGCAGATGCGCCTGGGCATCCCGTACCGGATCAGCAATACCGTGGTGGAATTCGAACAAGACCGGCAGATCGCCTGGCGACACTTCAGCGGTCATCGGTGGCGCTACGAGCTGGAACCGGTCGGGTCCGGGACACTGGTCAGCGAAACCTGGGACGCCAGCCGGTTACGGCACAAGTGGGTGCTGCGGCTGATGGGCTTTACCCGGAGCACCGGGCCCAATATGGAACGCACCCTGGAACGGCTGGCCGCGCAGTTCCCCGAGACCACCGAGTAAGGGGCCCTTTGCCCTGAGCAGCTCGTCGATGACGTGGCAAAACACCGTGCAGCGCCACGAGTCACCGTGCCCATCGGCGGTCCGCTGGGGTAACACGGCAATTTGGACCGGATCAACCCGGGCTTCTTCACCATGGTGGCCGCCCTGTTGGCCGTCGCCTCCAAGAAACGCCTGCCGGCTCAACGGCTGGGGCGGCACAAACGCCTACGCCTGGGGCTGCTATTCGGACTGGACCGCGCTCCTCAGCGCCCGCGGGTTCGCCGACGAGCAATCCCGTGGATTGCGAAGGCTCCGGTATTGATCATCGGATTCTTCGGGTGGTGAATGCCGCCTTCAAAGGACAGCTCGTTGAAGGCCTCGCCTGAGGGCTCAACGCCAATGGACTCCAGCACCCGGTCTATTCCGCGATCCATGATCGCGGCGGCATAAGCGAAAGGCCTGGAAATGGACTGGATGGAAAATTCTGTGTCTACGTCCCCGGCCTAGTAGGTGCTTCCCGTGCCGGTGGTGACCGCTAAAGCAAACAGATCAGGATCTGCGTCTGCCAATTCGGGGATGTAGCTTGCAGTTGCCTCTGTGGTGTCTTCGCGAAGAGTGCCAATGACTTCATTGAGATAGTCAGGTATGGGAGTTTTCATGGCTTGGATCCTCATCGGCAGAATTGAACTAGCGGGGATTGGCTCATTTTTGTGCGTTTAGAAACGGGGGTGAACTATTCCTGCGTTTCCAACCTAGCGCCTTGTCTCGGGGATACAGCGGCACGGGTAACAGGTTCACGACTCGAACGCGACGGATGCTGAAGTCATGCCGCCAGCTGTTTACGAGACAAAGGATGACGATATCTAAGATGGGCCGGCTGGGAGTATTTGGCCTAGTGCTTGGCCTGTGAGGATTCTCCTGCGCTTTTGTTCCGATGGTTACCCGGTAGTGTGTGCACACATTCGTGCGCACATAGCCAGGTCGCATTTCTAATGCGACCTTCCCGAACCGCTCGGGGAATTTTGTCCGTGGAGGTTGGTAGGCAGACGGTATCGAGGTATGAAAGTCGCGCAATTGAACTGTGTGGCCCTTTGCTTTGAGTATCAACAACTTGGAAACTGGCAGAAAAATAGCGTCTTCGCTCGCAATGAGCGAAGACGCTAGTCCGGAATCCTATCCAAACATAGACATAATCCCGCGTAGGACGACAGCTACGGGGCTGGCAATCACAACCGCAATAAATATGAGAAGTATCGAGCCGTCTAAAATAGCAGCGAATTTGATGGTCTTCGAGTGCTTTTTCTTAAACTTGCCGATCCTTCGGGCGGGGTCGATGATTTCCGGATATAGCATCCTGGAGTATGAATCGAGCAACCAAAGGAACGGCGTTACATTGCGCATTCCTTTGATTGCTTCAAATCCGTTGCCGGGGGATGACTCTGATGGTGGGGGCAACCCTCCGCCATCGTTATCTACCCCATGACGCTTGACCCTTTTTGTTAAGTCCTTGGCGCCCGATGTGTTTTCCCCTGGTGCTACTTCGCTATCCAATAGTCAGTCAACCTTAGCCTTGAGCCTCAAGCCCTAGGGCGTTTAATCTGTGCGTCATCGCTTCAGTCGAAACCCGGAATCGCCTAGCTAGACCGTAGAGATCCATGTGTTCTGATAGCCATTCCACTTCATCCGATGGCATCAAAAGAGAAGCTGCGAAGTGATTAGCGAAGATCTCTCGGCGGTCACTCCCACTCGAAGCAAGCGTGGCACGATTATCAACGAACCCAACTTCTCTTTGTGTTTCATCGCGAACATCAATCATGTGACCGACCTCGTGGGCGCATGTGAAGCGCCTACGGTGGATATGGTGCTTCTCATTGATCGTGATTTGAGGATCGCCCTGCCCCTCTGCAGGTACATAGATGAATCCTGAGAGATCATCTCCTTGTCCTGTGAGGTCGGCTACGTAAACTTCAGCACCGAGTTTTTCAGCGATAATTGTCGCGTCCACAGGGAGGGGAAGTTCTCCAGTATTTTCATCAAACCACAGGGTATTCAAGATCTGGGCGGCCTCTTGAGAAGCACGTTTTTTCAGTTGGCCTATCGTTTCTGGCATTGGGCACACCTCCTGAAAATGAACATCATGCAGTTATCCACAGGCGTTGTGGATAAAGTTGTTGACAACTACATTTTACCTGTGTATAGCGTCAATAAGTAGACATTACCGTAAACTATTACGCTCATGCCACCTAAGGTTACTCAGGGCTAAACGCGGTATTGGTTTCCGTTCAAGAACCTCTCAATGGAAGACTCGCGAACCTTCCACGTACCGCCCCGATTAGGTGAAGGCATCTTCACACCCACCAGATCCCCGCGGCGCAATAGCCGGCGCACCGTCTCTGCCTGACAGCGTAACCGCTCAGCCGTCTCCGGGATCTTCAACAGGTTGTCCTTGCTCATGCCGTCTCCAATGGTTGTACTCTGATGCGCTTCACTGTAGTAAGCGCAAACGACAAGTTAGATTCAGATCACCGCAACTACGGGAGCGTCTGTGGAGGCTTCAAAGGAAGTACGAAATTAGGAGGAAAGATGTTCGATAACCAACCGCCGCTGCGACTTCTTTGTCAGGTGTGTGGCTCAGAGTTCCCGGTGACTTAGATGATGAAAATTTCTGCTCGTCGGGAACATTACATTTGGGAGTCAAACTCGGAACCGGTTTGCCCTAACAGCCATGAACTTATGGTGCGGGGTTATTCACTGTTTGAGAAGTGAACAGGAGCAGATTCAAATAAGCCGTGGCCACCTCAGTTATAGCTGGCGCAGTCTACCTTTTAGCAAGCTAGGGCGAGAGAGTCCGACGGATACCGTGTGCACTTAGGTCTGCCTTATTGACAGCATTTGAACCTCAGGGACGGACTATCGGGAAGGACAGGTCTTCGAAATCGACGTCCATCCTGATTGCCGGCGCTAATCACGTCAAATTTTGTTCGAGAAAACTATCAAATTAAGTACTATTGCGATGAGTGTATTAAAAAAACACTTGTACTAATAGTACGTTTGAACTAATGAGTCATTTGTAGTAACCTCTGCATAGGTAAAGGTTATTTTTTCTGGCAGGATGCAAATGTTAACAATCTCTGAAGCAGCACAAGTACTAGACCTATCTGTTGACACGCTGCGCCGGTGGGACAAAGGAGGGTTGATTCGTTCAACGCGATCTGCCCAGAATCATAGGTTATTCGACCTTGATGAAATTCGCCGTGTACATGCAAAACGGGAAGCCCGTCACACTTCCGAACCCAACTTCAAAGTCTATAAAGATGAGCAGACTGAATTTACGGTGATTGACTTGTTTGCGGGGGGAGGCGGAACAGCGCTCGGGCTTGACAATGCCGGATTTAAACATGTGCTCCTCAATGAGTTTGACGCGAAAGCTTGCGAGACACTGCGCAGCAATCGTAAAGATTGGAATGTCGTTGAGGGGGATGTCGCCGAGATTGGTTTCTCGGAGTACAACGGAAAAGTTGATCTGGTAGAAGGGGGATTCCCATGCCAGGCATTCTCTTACGCTGGTCGAGGTAAAGGATTTGCTGACACCCGCGGCACCTTGTTCTACCAGTGGGCACGCGCCGTTAGGGAAGTCATGCCTAAAATTGCGATCGCAGAAAATGTAAGAGGTCTGGTTGCCCACGATGAGGGCAGAACCCTCGAGGCGATGGTCAAAGAGATCAAGTCGATTAAAGATGATAAGGGACGCACTTATCGACTTGCTATGAAAGTGTTGAAGGCCCAATATTTCGATGTTTCTCAAAAGAGAGAGAGACTGTTTATGGTGCTTGTGCGCAGCGATATTGAAACAGAGATTCTATTCCCGAAGGAGCGAGATTATATCGTCTCCTTGTGGGAATCTATTGGAGATTGCCCACCATCGGACGGGGCGAGATACGCCGATTGGAAATTTGAAATTATGGACAAAGTTCCGGAAGGCGGGTACTGGCGAGATTTGGATCTCGAGACACAGAAACAGTATCTAAAAGGATCGTTCCATCTAACTGGAGGAAAAACAGGGATGGCACGTCGATTATCGTGGGCCGAACCATCGCTGACGCTTACTTGCAATCCCGCCCAGAAGCAGACTGAACGGTGCCATCCGGAGGAAACTCGTCCATTAAACGTACGAGAGTATGCTCGAATTCAAACGTTCCCGGATGACTGGGAATTTTCAGGTGGAATGAGCGCTGCGTACAAGCAGATCGGGAATGCAGTACCTGTAAATCTAGCCTACCACCTGGGTAGAGCCGTCAAAGCGATGCTTGATCCAACGAATTATTTAGATGATTCATTCGAGGTCGCTGAAGAGATCTAGTCTCTCTTCGTGTGCGGCTGTGATTACAGGCGTTTTCTGTCAGTAATCACAGCCACGTCGCTTGAATTTAATAGATCGAGGAACCGTATAAGTTTCTCCAAAGATCATGCTCCCATTTACTTAAGTCGATTTTGGAGGAAAGTACTACGGGAATTGCTTCAAAGACTTTTCTCAATGCGTCCGGATCCTGGGTCGATCGTTCATAAACCGTTTTTGCATCGATTAATCGAATTTTATCCCATTCCCCGTAGCGATTTACCACCCAAGGTATGTCCGTATTTCTCCCGGGGCGGGGGATGATCTGAATCAGATAAGCCACATAACCCTTAAATTCAGGACGCCCCAGGTATGAAATAAAGTTCTCTCGCAGCTTGCTGGTGCTACTAGAGTTCATAGTATTGTGCTTATTTTTGACTTCAGCAATTACTGGGTAGGATCCGATATTTGTTTGGAACGGTGTGCGATGGATTGCATCGTAGTTTCCCCCTGAAGTTCCAGTGCTTTCCCATCCCGGTAGTAAACCAATAAGCTCTTGATGGTAGTAGCCAACATGATTAGATAATGCCTTCTGCAGTTGACGATCTACCTCAGCCCTTACCCATTCAATCATCGAAAGGTTGGATGCTGCCGCCTCTATAACAGCGGCAAAAGGATCTACTACGTTCTTGTTGATATCAATTTGTTCGCGAGCGCTGGTAACTTTGTTGAAGAATTGATTGGTGATCAACTCGAATCGATCTGGGTCGATTCCCGCGGGGAGATCCATGGCTCTTCCTTTCATTCACTAGTACGGCTGTGGATTAATACTATACGTAGACATAGCGAATAAGCTCCAATCTCAATAAAGTAAGCAGCTTGAACGGCCATATGCGCATAGATGTGCCTACTTAAGAATGAGGCCATCCTGAATTCAACCCAACTTCTGCAGGGTTTTCTCGTAGGTACTCAGATAGTTGATTCACAGTAGATTGTAGTGATGAGGCGGAGCGGTATTTTGATGCAATTTTTCTGAACTTATCAAGAATTGCGGCATAAAATTCGTCGTCTCCAGTGATCCTCAGCCATAAATCTTGACCGACTATGACCGGAAAGTCTTTTGCAATCTCGGCGTAAAAATTATTCAAATCCAAGGGATTGCCGTACGCAACACCGACAATGCAATCGGACATTACGTTAATGTTATATTTATTAGTACGCGCTAGATGTTTGATGCTAATAAATTTGTCTTTTATTACAGGGACGTCGTCTTTGTTGAGTGTAGTTGGACCGGCCTTGAGTTGGCACCATTTGTGGCGCCCGTCGACTTGGTCAACAAACTCAATATCGATTCCCGGAACTATTGATGGTGTAGCTTTCAGTACCTCATGGCAAAAAGTCTGGAAGTGTTGCCCAAAGGACGTTGCGATCGAGGTGCCCATGACACGTGGATAAAGCAGAGTTTTTGCTATGGATTGGGGAGTAATCTCCCCGAACGAAAATTCCGCTAGATAGTGCAATGTGAAATGATTAATATTAAATTCAGAAATTTTCACTAATTTATTCGTGTTTATGACATGATTTTTAGCGATATGCTCATCGAACCAAGTGTCGAGTTTTTCTAAGATAATTCTTCGCTCATTTGCGGTATCAATATTTATTATTGAATTCATGTAAGAGTCCTTCGATTTTTTCTGAGTGTAGTGGAATCTGATTTCAGCTTCCAGGCCACTTTTGTCTAGGATAAGTCATGGAGCGTCATTGTTTCTAATGTCTCAAGACCTCGTGATTCTGTCTCTATGATTCCAAAGATGTACACAGGCTGCCATGCGACCTAGGTGTCATCTCTGTTCTACTGCCTATTCAACTTGTAGCGCGGTGACCCCGAAAGCGAAATAAGACCCGAAGTCCTCTGCGATAATGGATGTTTCCTTGACAGCCGATAATCAATGAACTGCGAGCCGTATTCATGGATGCCGGTGAAAACGACCCCCATCGAATTTTCTTATGCTCGCTGACTACCGTGTCATCAATGCAACCCAAGATTCTGCCGTATGTCAGATGCTCGTTGAGTACTTCACGACCGAAGCAGTTTGCCCGTTTTGCAGATTCATCGCTACCCGGTTCCAAGCCGGATCCGTGCACTGAGTCAAAGTCCTCCCAGAAGGCGGAATTTACCTTCAAATGCTGGTGCACCAACGGCCCACGGCCTGTAAGAACCAGCCTGCCTATGCCGTTCCTTCGCGCAAACCACTGAGCAGCTACTCGTCCGGGTTCGGATCACCATGAAACCGCCCCAAATGCTTGTGAACGCAATGATCTGCGAACTGCGGGCAGCCTCCCGGGTCGCGGCTGCGCACGGTGTTTCGAGTGAAACCGTGATGGCGCGACCGGGCACTACTGGTGAGCTCGTAGGCGAGGTTGACCGGATGTTCATCCGCCGGCTACGCGTCGATGATCACCGGTTTCGCAGGGTCCGCTAAGCACGCGGTAGAAGCGGTAAAGTGGCAAGATTATCGAGGTTCGCCGGCGACGCTGTCATGAACTCTTTGGCGGTCGTGGAGGGTCACCGGCTCTGCATATAAGTATCGAAAAATTTTGACCTGCAACTTGGAGAATCTGTCAATCAAACAGGTTGAGCGTCTGAAATAGATCTTAGAGCCAGACTCAGGAGTCGAAGTGATTTACGGGATCAAAGAACTCGTGCGCGAACTCGTGAAGACTACAGATGCTCAAGAGTTCTAAGCCAGATGGGTGGTACTGGAGTAGTCCATGAAAGCAACGAAAATATTGGAGGCTAAGTCCTGTTCCGTAGATAAACTGCGTGCGTTGTTGGAGTTCGTACGGAGTAGGTTAACTAGCGGGAGCAGTGAGACGGCGAATCTGACGGCGAGGAGTTTGAAACGTGTTGGAGAGGGCAATTGGAATCATGGTTATTTCCGTCCCAGGATATGTAACATACGGCAGTGAATATGACCAAGCTGAACATTCTGCATCACACTTATGTTTCAATAATCATTAAGAACGTCTCAGATAAAAAGACTATATGTCTTCTGCGTGACTTTTGAGCGTTTTTGTCGGCCACAATAATCCTCGGTGGTTAAACGACTGGCGGTAAGTCCCAAGAGGGGCTCTCAATCAATGGATGTTTCACTCCGAGAATTATTGGCGGCTACGCCATCCTGGGATAAATCTTTCAAGTGCTCTAAATCGTGCTTCTGATAAGGTTCCCTGAGACCTCTTCTGGTGCTGGATGTGAAGCCATACGCCTAATTTATGTTCTCGGTCGTCTGAGAAGTTCTTGTACCTTGGCATCTCTTTGTGATTGGTGACGTAATCTGCTGTTTCGTTCAGATTATTCATCCAGTTATGCTGGAGGATCTCCTCCCGTGAAGACCCACACCAGTTCGGTATTGATCCGAGAAGATATGTTTTTCCCGGAGACATAGCACCTCGATAATGAGAAGCGCGTTGAATTGATAGCCAAGAATACAAAGAGATTTCGTGTTGGTTGCCGTTGCGTTCAGGAAGTCTCCCGTTACTTACTACGAATTCATTAAGTTCGTTAAGTCGTATTCTCCACTGAGTTGAAGGGCGATCCGGATGCCGTGACGCGAGTTCCTTATAGTGTGTCTCTTTGAAATCTTCTTGATACTTTTCTCGGACACGCAAGTGTCGATGAACCGTCGAGATTTTCTGGTGGCACAGATCGGAAATTTCACGTGCAGTTAGCCCAGCTAAATACATACGATCCCATTCGGGGTGTCTAGAAATTTCCCATGCAACCATATATGTACTTTAGACATGCCTGCGGTTGCGTGTCTACAAGGACTATTGTGTGAATTGTTCGGCGGCCATGCACTACGAATTCCACCAGCGAATGTGGTTTCTGCTCAATGATCAACTCTCGAAAACAATGACCGGGTCGCATCGAAAAAGCCTCAGTTTAGCACTTTCCCTGTGCTAGCCCTTCGTTTTTGTTTTCCGCACCGAGGGCGAATTATAGCGGTTGTTGCAACACCAGTGGTTTAGTGAATATTTTCATGATGCGATAACACATCTTCCGCGTCAGTGGCCAACATCTAACCTATTAAAGTGTGGGACATAGATGGAAAAGTTAATGAATATTGGTGTGGTATTCGTTGCATACATAAGTGCGACTGGGAGTTTCATCTGATCAAGCCGGGAATATCGGCCGCCATGAATCCGCAATTGCTTTGTTCATGCCTGTTGGCCGAACAGCAGCGGCCGATGAGGTGGATTAGGTTGTTGTCTTTCTTGTCATTGACGGAGCGTCATACCCTACGGGAATTACCATCGATATCAACCGCGGCAGCCACATGTATTGATCTCCAGGGGCGCAGCGTCGATTACTAGGGTGATTTGCAATCGATGCTGTGCAATCATTTAAGGAACATATTTGAAACTAGGTAAATGGCTGTTCCTAGTCGTCGTCAGAATTGCCCTGGCGGCACTCCGCAATATTTGGTTTGGAGCCATCTGCGAAGGATCCCGACAGTCCGCACGTTGCATCGTGTTCAATCCACCCAAAGGAATCCATAACTCCCGCGTCACTATATTCCTCGTGAGGATCAGGACTTACGGTACCGCCGAGGAAGCTGCGAACTAATGTTACTGCATCCCCATGAGTTCTTTGACTGCAGTGGTCGGATGGGCATCGTGTTTGGTTCCGCCGGTAATAGCTGCCGCAAGAATTGCACGGCGCACCAGTTCGCCGGTGAATAGCGCTGGATTGGCAACCTGCGAGAGGGTGTACTCAAACCGAGTAAGGTACGTTTCTGTGAAGAACGCAGACTTGGGTCTTGCCTCGATCTACGTCTCTAATGGATCTTGGCAGGTCTGGTACCCGCTGGCAGGATTGGTACCACTCCTTCGCAACGTGACTCATTCTATGTCTGGCGACGAGCTCGTCTGCCTTGTGACAGACCCGTCCGTTGCGTTGGAGGGCACCAGCCTGACCGCTTGCCCTGGCTTGATAAAAGGTTGACCGCACCAATGTGATGCGTGTCTCGTTAGAGATTTGCCGGACAAGACTTCATAACCAGACTGATGCCATCAATAACGGTATTCATCTGGGAAGAAGGACGTACATCATGACGATAGTGGCAGAACAATTCGCATATGTCATCGGTATAGATACGCACGCACAAACGCATACTTACGCCGTCATCGAGACTTCCACGGGTGCGCGAATCGCTTGCGAAGCGTTTCCCGTTAACAAATCGGGCATCAACCGTGCCATCGCATGGATTCAACGCAACTGCTCTGGAAACGTCTTAGCAGCAATCGAAGGAACCAATTCCTACGGTTCCTCGATCCGGCGTGCTTTGAATGAGCAGAGCATCCTCGTCACAGAGGTAAAACCTCCGCGGAGAAAGGCCCGTAACGGGGTCGGTAAGAGTGATCAGATCGATGCCATATCAGCGGCCATGAGTGTACTTGGGCACGAAATCGATACGCTAGTCAGCCCACGTCAGGATGGCACGAGAGCTGCGATTAGCGTCTTGCTCACGGCGCGACGTCGGGTAATTTTGCAGCGCACTTCGAACCGCAATGCACTGAACGCGTTGCTTCGCCAGATCGATTTGGGAATTGATGCGCGTAAAGCACTCAGTGACCGTGTTATTGGGGAAATAAGTGCCTGGCGTATTCGTGATCTTGACACGATTGACCAACGTGTAGCTCGCGCAGAGGCCGTGGAACTGGCTCAAGCGATCCTCAAAGCCAAGCGTCGTACCCAAGGTATTGATCTGGAACTGGCAGTCCTTGACGAGCAATTGGCGCCTGGCATGCAAGCACAACCAGGTATGGGCCCGGTGACCTTGGCCATTATTTTGGCGAGTTATTCACATGCCGGAAGGTTTCGATCTGAGGCGTCTTTCGCTGCGCTAGCCGGTGTTTCGCCGTTGCAAGCTTCCTCAGGCAACACCGTTCGGCATAGGCTCAATCGAGGAGGAGACCGACAACTGAATATGGCGTTGGACGTCATTGCTAAATCACGGATGCGATTTGACGAACGAACGCAGAAGTATGTGGAACGTCGCACGGCTGAGGGACGTACCTACCGGGAGATCAAGCGCTGCGTTAAGCGGTTTCTCGCTCGTTCCATTTTTAGGCAATTAGAGCAGATCATGTGTTGACAGAAACCATAAAAGGGTCTGTCTGTCCATGACCGCCGTAGATGTATATCTCCGACGATGCGAGCTTCCACCACGTTTAGGATATGAGAAGTCGGCGACCCTGCCGGACATGATGCATTTGAACAATACTTGCTTCGGCCAATGCGTTGTCGGTTCTCTGCCTTTTAGTCATGTTCTTGTAGCAGCACATTTTCGACGAGCTGCTGGTGAACAACTAGCCCAACGATTTCATGGCGGCCCACCACGGCCACCGGAACCGGAAATTCCGGCGCCCGGTGGCCGTCACTGGTTTAGAGCACCACAAGATACACCAGGTGTCACGGGCGTAGCGTGCCGGGCTCCACGCCACCCGTGCTTATTAGATCTTTCAACTCACGAAATATTGGGAACAGCAACCTAGGAAGTCAGGTTGCCAACTCGCCTGCGCGCCACCGCTGGAACAGCTGCCCAATCCCGTCCATCAACGTCATCAACAGTTCCGCTTCCGGAGCCTTGCGCGCAATGAGCAACCGGACCTGCCGTCCACCAGACACTGTTTTCCCGGCCAGGGAAAACAACCGATAGCGCCACCGCTTCATATCCCAAAACCCAGCCCCATGCCCATCAGGCAGCACTGCCAGCTGCAGCTATGCAACAAGATTCATGGCAAACATCGCTACGTAAGCCCACGCTTCGTTCGCAGCATAAGACCAGTACGGTAACTTATCGAGTCCCGTCGACTTCAGGGTTTTGATCCGATTCTCGCACCGGCCACGCGCCCGGTGGCGCGCGTCAAGAAACGAGACGTTGAACCGTGGAGCATTCGTCAAAAACGCGGTTACCCTGTTCCCATCGGTATCGAACAGGTTCGCTTTCGCTCCGGAATGCAACGGTTCTGCTCGCAGGTAGATCCTCGTCCCGGCCGGATAGTTCTCAAGTTTCAGGACTTTGGTCGCGTCGACCACCCACGCGTCGCTACGGGGTTCACCCTGCGCGGTCGTCGCTGGCTCCCAGTATTTCTTCTCATCAATCCACCGGACGAAACGTTCTTTGACCACCGGCAGTGAATAGGAGGTGGAGAACTGCAACCCCAGCGAATCCACGTGCTTCAAGAATTCTCTGGATGCTCCGGCACTGTCTGTGCGAATCAGAATCTTCTCACCAATAATGTTCCCTTGCCCGTCGTAGAAGTCATCAGGTAATTGGGCCAGCGCTTGGGTGAGGACTTCAATATGGGACTTGGCGCAGTTCGGACTCTTGTTTCCCGGACGCAGATGCACCGCGAGAATCTCACCGGTGCCGTATTCTTTGCCGTAATCGACCATCGCGATCATCGGTGAGAACCCGTACCCTCCTTTGTAGGTCCCAGCACTTTTCTCCTTCTCGGAGTGCACGTGAACGAGGGTCGCGTCGAGGTCTATGATCAGCGGGTTGGTGCTAGTGGCGCGTAGCGAAGGGTTCCTGGGTCCGGCGGCGGCCCACAGTTTGGCGCGCAGTGAGCGTTGCATGGTGACGAAACCATGTTTGAACACTTCCGGCTGCTCTTTGACCTGGTTGATGAACCTGCTGACCGTCGAGTCAGAAGCGACTTTGCCGAAGAGTTCTGGTGACTGGCGCAGTTGGTCGACATCAGTGACTTGTTCCCCGCCGCCGGCCAACGACAAGGCAAGAGCTCCGAGGATTTTCCCTGGCCGATGCACTGCCATAGTCGGGACGAATTGAGAGAAACGGTCCTCGCAGAGCCGCCGGAAATCCATTGCGTTCAAGAAGCTGCTGAGCACGCCCAATCCGGCGTGGGAGATGAGTGACTGGTCGGTGAGTTCTGTTGGAAGTGCGGGGAATGCGAGGGTAGACTTGTTCATTGAAAGGTGATCCTTTGAACTGTGGTTTATGAAGCTTAGACACTTCCATTTTCCCAGCTCAGGTCACCTTTTCACTTTTTAAGTCCGTTAATTACGTGGGCCGCCATGAAACCACTGGGCTAGCTCGTCTGCTATTGGAGCGATGCCGGGCAGGAATTGACGGTGCCATCCTAGGAAATGGCGATGACGCGCAGGACAGTGAGCCCAGAGACGACAAGGTATTGTGCTGGGCGTGGTTCCTTGTAAGTGGAGGGCAGGTATCAGCTGACTGATTTTAGGAGTGCAAATGGATTTTTTGGGCATGGATGTCGAGCGGGACGATCGCACACGGCCCGCGCGTCTTCTAATCGACAACGACACCGGCATCGACGATGCCCTCGCGTTGGCCTATCTCTGCGCACTGGATCATGTGCAAATCGAAGCTGTCACCAGCACTCCGGGCAACGTAGATGTTGAGCAGGTTGCCGCGAATAACCGATCACTGCTGAACCTCTGCGGAATGTCGGATGTTCCGGTTCTTATTGGAGCCCGGAGCCCACTGAAAATTCCGCTAGTCACCACACCGGAAACTCATGGTCCCCAAGGCGTCGGCTACGCGACTCTTCCAGATCGTGACGATGACGGTCCGAACAGTCTGCACGCCGTTGATTATTGGATCGAAGCCGCCCGGGCTAACCCTGGTGAGCTCACGGCTCTGCTCAGCGCACCACTCACTAACTTTGCGCTGGCGTTACGCCGTGAACCTAAGCTTCCCTGGTTGCTGCGCAAAGTAGTCATCATGGGAGGCGCCTTTTACTACCAAGGCAACACAACCCCGACCGCGGAGTGGAACACTCACGTGGATCCTCACGCGGCCAAGGAAGTATTTGCTGCCTACACAGTGGCAGCGGAACAAGGGCTGCCTTCTGAGAAGCTTCCTATCGTATGCTCGCTGGACACCACCGAGCGCTTCGAAATACAGCCGGAATTCTTGACCCATTTGGCGGAGGAAGCCGGGTGCTCGGAACCTGAACTGATTCTGGCCACCGATCCAGAAGGAACTCTGAGCAGCGCATCCAATCCGCTGGTACGTTATCTGTCAGATGCTCTGCGGTTCTACTTCGAGTTCCACCGGCATTACGACCAGGGCTACATTGCCCACGTCCATGACTACTTTGCCGCAGGCATAGCTGCCGGAACCCTCGACTATCAAAGCCGACCCGCCACCGTGGATGTGGAAACCGAATCGAAGCTCCTCTTCGGAACCACCGTGGCCGATTTCCGAGGACTGTGGGGTAAACCAGCAAATGCGCACGTAGTCACCTGCAACGATCCGGAGGCTGGCTTTGCCGAACTCGTTACGCGTTTGGGGAGCTTGGCACGGAAATTGAACACCGACTCCTGAACTCAGCTCAGGCTGAGCTAGACTGATCTACCGGGCCGAGGTGACATTAGGCCCAGCACTCGCACGCACCCAGTAGTACTTGGGTGCACAGTCATACTCGTACCGAGGAATGCTTTTTTATGTCACCGAATTTGCTTTTGCCCGAGGAAACCAACTCCCAAGTTCTGCGCCGCAGGTTTTTGGCCGGTGCTGGCACCCTGCTCCTGATCGGCACTTACCTAGTCCTAGTCATTACCCAACCCACGGGCATAGCTGAAGGACTGGGACAGGGCGTTGCACTGGCTACCTTTGCCGCATACCTTGCTGCCGCCGTCATGCTTTTGGTTGCGGTGCTTCCGGACTTGCCGGTATCCACTCTCACACTGATCCCGGTAGCGCTGGCCCTGAACATCATTTTGGGGCAATTCGTTGGTTCCGTGATGGTCCCGCTCTACCTCGACTCGATTGGAACGGTGCTCGTAGGGTTCTTGGCGGGCCGCCGGGCCGGTGCAGCCACCGGTGTGCTCAGCACGCTGATCTGGTCACTGTTCGCCCCCACGGTCTTGCCCTTCGCCGCTGGCGCTGCATTGGTCGGCTTCCTCGCTGGAACCGCCGCTCGTTTCGGTGCGCTGCGCCGCCCGTATCTTGCCCCAGCGGCCGGTGTGGTGGCCGGTGTGCTTGTCGGCGTGGTTTCAGCTCCGGTGGCGGCCTTTGTCTTCGGCGGAACTTCGGGCGTTGGCACCGGCGCAGTGGTAGCGGCTTTCCGCTCCATGGGGGATTCGCTGCTCTCCGCGGTCACCAAGCAGGCCCTGATCTCCGACCCGGGAGACAAGGCAATTGTCTTCCTCGTCGCAGCGCTTCTGGTCTTAGCCTTGCCGAAGCGCTTGAGCGGTTCCTTCGAATTCATCCGCCGCTACAAGGTGCTGGGCAAAAGCGGAAACAAGTAGGCCACCTGTGAAGCGCCGCATCGAAGAACTGCATCCTTTTACCGTGCTTTGCGTAGCTGTGCTCACCGTTGCGGTGGCCACAGCTGCCAGCCGCTGGTGGCTGAGCTGTGCGGTAATAGTGCTTTGTCTGGTTATTGGCGCAGTCGCGGGCAAGGCCCGCAAACTCGCGGCGCTCAGCGGTGCAATCATGCTCCCTACTCTCCTGTCCTTGCTGATGATCCATGGACTGGCTTCGCAGGAAACTTCGGCGGTGATCGCGGCCTGGGGGCCAATCATACTGACGCTTGGGGGAGTGGAAATCGCCACGGCCCTGGCCTTGCGCACCGCCGTGCTGGTGGTGGCTGTTTTGCTCTGCGGTTTGCTGATCGATAAGCACCAGCTGGTGGCAGCCATCGATTTGTCTCTGGCTCCTCCTCAGGCGGGATACCTGCTGGCATCCACGCTGTTTCTTCTTCCGCAGATGATGGAAAAGCAGCATGCCATCGGCCAAGCCCAGGCCCTGCGAAAAGCAGGAACCGGCCGTGGCTTGGCCGGGTGGCTGCAACGCTTGAGGCTGCGCGCTGTGCCGCTGGTGCTTTCTTCGGTGCAAGACGCCCATGACCGTTCGGTTCATCTGGCCGCGCGCGGTTTTCCCGCCCGCGGTGAGCACAGCAGATTGCGCCAGATTCAAGACTCAAAGGTCCAGCGGGGCATCCGCTGGGTTGCCCTGCTGTGTTCGGTGCTGGTGCCGGCAGCGATTCTGGTGCCTCTTGGGGGAGCCTCATGATGGACATGGATCACCGTGCACCTGCCGGAACCACCGCGGCGCTGCACCTCAGGCTGGAAAGCTTCCGCTATTCCGAGGCGCACTCCGAGACCTTGCGCGAGATCGAGATGGAATTCTTCCCGGGGTCCCTGACTGTCATTGCAGGGGATTCGGGATCCGGGAAGTCCACGCTGGGCGGGGTACTAGCTGGCATGCTGCCGCGGCAGGGAGCCGATAGGTGCGAGGGAACGGCCATTCTGGCGGGGCAGCTAATCGTTTATTCACCGGAGCATTCGCCGCGAATCGACGTCGCCGGCTGGGCCAGGCACGTGGGACTGCTGCCTCAGGATGCCGGCCTCTACCTTTCGAGGATTCGCCAGACGGTTGCAGAAGAGCTGGTCTTCGCGCGGGAGAACGAAGGAATGCCCCGCGAAGAGATGGGAGAGCTCATCACCGAGCTATCCACGCGGCTGTCCCTGGAACATCTGCTGGAACGCGACCCCGCCAAGCTTTCAGGAGGCCAGGAACGCCTGGTCGCGCTGGCCGCGTTGTCCGCAGCGAAACCGTCCATCATTGTGCTCGATGAACCGCTGGCCGGATTGGATTCCAAGGCAACTGCAACAGTGACCGCGATGATTTCGCGGTTGCGCGCCGAAGGCACCGCGATTGTGGTGCTGAGCCGAACAACTGAATCATGGGAAGCCGAAGCGGATGCCCTGTGGAACTTGGCGGACGGAACTTTGCGGCCTGCATCTGAAGGCGCTGGAACTGCTGCGTTGCCTTCCAAGCCAAGAGGATCATCCATCGCAGCAGCATCCGCAAAGCCCCTGCTGACCTTTGCTGGCGTGCAACTCGGATACAAGGGTGCCAGCGCCCCGGTCATCTCCAACCTTGAGCTTGAAGTCCGTGCAGGAGAATGCGTGGGGCTGGCCGGCGCCAACGGCACGGGCAAGACCACGCTGCTCAAAGCCGCCGCCGGGTTGATCAAGCCAGCTGCCGGAAAAGTGCAGGTGGCAGCTGATGCTGGGATGCTCCTGCAGAACCCTTCGGACCAGCTCTTCGAACGTACGGTAGCCCGGGAAGTCGCTTTCGGCCTTCCCAAGAAGAGCAGCCAACGCGCCCGTGTGCCGTTGGTGCTTGCACAGCTGGGTCTGGAATCCTATGCCGAGACCCACCCTTATGAGCTGCCGACTTCGGCCCGCCGGCTCGTTGCCTTGGCCACCGTGCTGGTGCGCGAACCACAGCTGCTCCTCCTTGATGAACCAACCGAGGCGCTGGATTCGGCTGGACTTCATTGCCTGCACGAGGCAATCGATTCGGTACTCCAGCGCGGGGGAGCGGTGCTGTTCTCATCCCATGATGAGCGGTTCATGGGGCTCACCGCGCACAGGGTGCACCTGCTGTCGTAGCAATTTTTCTGCCGCGGGACAGGCTCCCGCGTTTAGGCCAAGCCTATTCCCGGTGCTTTCCAGAGTGATCAAGTTTCTGCGCCATGCAAGCCGTACGCTGAATTCGCGCCCTTTTGCCCAGATGGATTGGCGGTACTCGGCTATCCGAGCAGTCATTTCTGGACCTCGCGAGCGGAGTCTTCATTCCGGCCGTGCAAGGAATTGATCCCCGAACCAAGGCAAAAACGCAGCCGTGAGTCAGTTCATCGAGAGAACTGATCCGGCTGCTCCGCTGGCTTCTCCCAGGACCAACATTCTCTCTTGGCCTCACCCGAATTCCTGCCTTCAATCCCACGCGTACGCCAAGTGACGTGGAGGAATTCGAAGCAGTTGGCTGTTGCTGCGAAGCTCGCCGGTCCGCTTGCTTGTCACAATTGCCGATCCATGTGAAATAGAACTCCTTTACCGCTTGACGGTGTGGCCTTCGACACCCTAGTCTGTGATCACTAAATAAACACATAGTTCATCTAGTGAACACTTCGAAGGGATTCAACATGACAAAGGAGATGCGCGTTTTCGCGTTCGACTTCAACGGCCCGGCGCATCTTTCCGCTGGCACCTGGCGCCATCCGAAGGATCGAGGCGGTGAATACAAGTCGCTTGGCTACTGGGTTGAGTACGCGAAACTCCTCGAAGCTGCCTGCTTCGACGGGATTTTCTTCGCCGACAACGACGGCTACCACGAGACCTACAAGGGCTCGGTGAACGATTCCCTGAAGGACGCCGCTCAGATTCCGGCCAATGATCCTTCGTACCTGATTCCGGCCATGGCCGCGGTAACCAAGAACCTGAGCTTCGGCGTCACCTCCTCCACCGCCTACGACGCCCCGTACAAGCTGGCCCGCAAGTTCTCCACGCTGGATCACCTGACCGATGGCCGGGTGGGATGGAACGTAGTCACCTCATACACCAACAGCGCAGCGCGGAACATCGCCGGGCTCGAAGCAGCCGAAGCCCACGACGACCGCTACGCCCGCGCCGAGGAATTCATCACCGTGGCCATGAAGCTCTGGGAGGCTTCGTGGGACGAAGACGCAGTGCTGCGCGATGCCTCGACCTCCACCTACGTGGACCCAAGCCGCGTGCACAATATCGAGCACCAGGGCGAGCACTTCAGCGTTCCGGGCATCCACTTGTGCGAACCCTCGCCGCAGCGCACCCCGGTGATTTTCCAGGCTGGCGGATCCCCGCGCGGCGTGGCCTTGGCGGCCAAGACAGCTGAGGCAGTCTTTCTGAACGCCATGACCAAGGAAGCGCTGAAGAAGCAGGTCGACGGGTTGAAGGCCAAGGCGCTGGAATTCGGACGCAATCCGGAGCATATTGCCACCTTGCAGATGATCACAGTCATCAGCGCAGCCACCGATGCGGAAGCGCAGGCCAAATACGAGGAGTACCTCAAGTTGGTGTCCTACGACGGGGCCATGGCCCGCTACAGCAGCTGGGCCGGAGTGGACCTGTCATCCTTCGACCCCGATGTCCCGCTGAAGGATATCGATACGAACGCCGGGCAGACCATGCTGAACTTCTTCCTGAAGATGGATCCGTCCAAGGACTGGACCACTCGGGACATCGCCGAGTACATCGGCATCGGGGCCACATCTCCGGTGATCGTGGGCGGGCCGCAAACCTGCGCCGAGGAATTGATTTCCTGGATGGACCAGACCGGGGCCAGCGGCTTCAACCTGGCCAACGCCATCAAGTTCGAGGACATCAAGAACTTCGCCGAATTTGTCGTTCCCGAGCTGCAGCGCCGAGGAGCCATGCGCACCTCCTTCGCCGGGTCCACCCTGCGCGAGACGCTCTTCGGAAAAGGCAACGCCCGGCTGCCCCTGGACCACCCAGGTGCAGCACTCAACCAGCAGACCACCGCACAAGCCAGCTAGGAGCTCCCCCATGTCCATCATTGTCACCCCCCAGAACACCGGGATTGATCCGGCCGAGTACCGCAAGGTCTTCGGCGCCCTGCCCACCGGCGTCACCGCCATCACCGGCATGACCGCCGCCGGCAAGCCCATGGGCTTTGTCGTCGGAACCTTCATGTCCCTGTCGCTGGAACCGCCACTGGTCACCTTCTGCGTCGACAAAGGCTCAAGCACCTGGCCCACCCTGCGCTCTCTGGGCCGCTTCACCGCGAACATCCTGTCCACCGAGCAGCTTCCGGTCAGCCGCGCGCTCTCCCGCAAGGGCGTGGACAAGTTTGAGGGCATCGACTACGAGATCGGTGCCAACGGCACCCCGCGCATCAACGGTGCCTCGGCATGGATCGACTGCGAAGTGCTCTCGGAAGTTGTCGCCGGGGACCACTACATGATTGTCGGCGGAGTGGAAACCATGGAAGCCACAGAGCGCGAGGCGCTGCTGTTCCGCGGCGGAAAATTTGGAGAATTCAACCTTTGGCCGGCACCGGCCCCAACTGCAAAGGCTTAGCATCATGGCATCAATCCTGGATCGCATCACCTCCGCCTGGACCGAGGCGTGGAGCAACGGCAACACCGCGGCTTTCGCGGATCTGGTATCCGAAGACTATGTGCGCCACTCCAAGACCGGCGAAGAGCGTATCGACGACCTGTTCCGCCAGATCACCGATTCCCACCGGGCCTTCAGCGATTTCAACATGGAAATCCTGCGGGCCATCGAAGACGACAATCTGGCGGCCATCCACTGGCGCAGCACCGGGGTGCACACCGGAGAATTCATGGGAGTCCCGCCGACCGGGCGCACCGTGACCGTCACCGGAGCGACCTTCATCAGCCACTGCGATGGCAAGGTCACCGAGGAATCGGTGGTCTGGGATCCGCGCGAAATGCTTTCGGCCATGAGCATCTGGCACCTGGGTGACCAGCGGATCAAGAAGTAGCAAGCAGCAACGACGGGGCGGCGGACAAGTCGCCGCCCCGTCGTTCCAAGACATTCCGGCGGCCAGTGCCGCCCGAGGTGAGGATGGAGATCCCTTTGCCAATCAACATTACCCAGACTGCCCAACGCCTGATTTCCGCCAGGGAATCACGCCAGCCACTGGAGAGCCTGATCGATGATTCCGCAGGCCCCACGGTGGCCGATGCCTTCCGCGTGCAGCAGGAGATCATCCGGCTGAATGTCGAAGCGGGAGACAGCATCGCCGGCTTCAAGCTGGGCAATATCGCCAAGGCCATGCAGAGCAAGTTCGGGGTGGACGAACCGGACTACGGCTACCTGCTGGCCAGCCAGTTCTACCCGGAGAACCTGCCGATCAGCGCCGCCGACTTCATCGAGCCATTCATCGAACTGGAACCGGGCTTCGTGCTGAAGAAGGACCTGGGCGGCAAGCATGTCACCGCGGCGGACGTCATGGCCGCCACCGACTTCGTGGTGCCCGCACTGGAAATCATCGACTCGCGGATCAAGGACTGGAAGATCGGCCTGTTCGACACCCTGGCCGATAACGGTTCGGTGGGCGGGGTGATTCTCGGCGGGCAGCCGCGCAAGCTGTCCGAGGTCAATCTCGCCAACCAGCCCGGTTGCATTGAATTCGACGGCCAAGAAGTGGCCCGCGGGAACACCAGCGCCATCCACGGCAATCCGGTATCGGCCATCGCTTGGCTATGCCGGCGCATCGCCGAATACGGCATCACCCTGAAGGCCGGCCAATTCATCCTGCCCGGCAGCTGCCTGGCCGCCGAGAAGATGGTCCCCGGCACGGCGATCACCGGCCGCTTCGAAGGCTGGGGAGAAATCTCCTTCGACTACACGCCGGAACCTAGTTCCGCCACGCATTCCTGAACCGCTACACAGAGCAGAAAAGAGCTTAAAAATGGCCCTGAGCATTGCGCCAACTACCGAAAACACCACCACCGAGCAGCTGGAAGCCTATCTTGCCGCCGCGCAGGACAGCTTCGGCGCCTGGGCCGCAACCAGCCCGGCCCAGCGAGCCGACATCCTGGACGCCGTGGGCAACGCGCTGGATGCCGCCGCGGACCAGCTGGTTCCGGTAGCCATGGCCGAGACCAACCTGCCCGAGCCGCGCCTCCGCGGGGAACTGAAGCGAACCACCTTCCAGCTGCGCTTCTTCGGGGACCTGCTGCGCGATGGCGGATACCTCGACGCGCGCATCGACCACGCCGATGCGCAGTGGCCCATGGGAGCTGCCCGCCCGGATTTGCGGCGCACCCGCATTCCGCTTGGTCCGGTCGTGGTCTTCGCGGCCAGCAACTTCCCCTTCGCCTTCTCGGTGGCCGGCGGCGACAGCGCCTCGGCGCTGGCGGCGGGCAACCCGGTAATCGTCAAGGCGCACCATGGGCACCTGGAACTCTCACGGCTCACCGGCCAGGTGGTCAACGAGGCCTTGGCCGAGGCTGGCGCGCCGGAAGGGCTATTCCAGGTCGTCTTCGGAACCGAAGCCGGGCGCACCGTCCTGCTGGATCCGCGGATCAAGGCCGCAGGATTCACCGGTTCCATCCCCGGGGGCCGGGCCCTGATGGATCTGGCTGTTTCCCGCGATGAACCTATTCCCTTCTACGGGGAGCTGGGCAGCAACAACCCGGTGTTCGTCACCGAGCAGGCTGCCAGCGTGCGCGGCGAGCAGGTCATCACCGAGTTCATCGGCTCCTTCACCACCAGCGCCGGGCAGCTGTGCACCAAGCCCGGAACGCTGTTCATCCCGCGCGGCTCGGGCTTGCGCCCGCTGCTGTCCGAGGCCGCGCTCCCGGCCGGGGCCGGGCTGCTGAACCAGCGCATCCACGAAGGCTACGGGCAGGTGCTGGACCAGCTGTCCGCGCACCCCGGTGTCGAGGTGCTCTCGCAGGGCGGCGAACCGCTGAGCGAGCAGCCTTCGCCTACCTTGCTGATCACCGGCATCGACGAGCTGCTGGCAGATCCGCGGGCCTTGCAGGCCGAGTGCTTCGGACCGACCGCACTGGTCGTGGAATACGACTCCGAGCAGCAGCTGGTGGCTGCGGCGCGCACCTTCGAGGGCCAGCTGACCGCAACCATCCACGGCGAAGAAGGCGACCACGTGCAAGAGCTGGTCGCGGTGCTGGCGAACAAGGCCGGACGCGTGCTGTGGAACCAGTGGCCCACCGGGGTTTCGGTGACCTATGCCCAGCAGCACGGCGGCCCCTACCCGGCCACCACCGCGGTGGGGACCACCTCGGTCGGTGCCGCCGCCATCGAGCGGTTCGTGCGCCCGGTGGCCTACCAGAACTTCCCGCAGCATCTGCTCCCGGCACAGCTGCAGGATGCCAACCCGGACAGCGCTCCGCAGCTGGTCAACGGCCAGCCGCGCGGCCGCTGACCGGAACCGCGAAGTACTACCAGGAGGGAAGGGCCCATGCATGCCATTGAAGGAATCGTCGAGCACGGAGACGCCCGCGGGCGTGAACTCGGCTTCCGCACCGCGAATATCCCCATGCTGCAAGATGACCAGCTCGATGGCGTGTGGGGTGCCGAAGTGCAGCTGCCCGATGGGCGCCAGGTGCCTGCCTGCGTGTCCATCGGCCGGCGCGCCACGTTCTACCGCACCGGCGGGCAGGTGCTGCTCGAAGCGCATCTGCTCGACTTCTCCGGGCACCTCTACGGGCAGCACCTGGTGGTGCGCCTGCTGGAATTCCAGCGCCCGCAAATTGAATATGCGGATGCTGGAACCCTGGTGGAGCAGCTGCATCGGGATGTGGCCGAAACGCGACGCGCGGCACAGCTGCGGGAAAGTGTCCTGGCATGAGCGGGATCGCAATGGCACCCCCGGCTGCGCCGCCGTCCTGGGCGGTGCAGCGGGTGGCGACCGTCATCGAACGCCAGGGTATCTCGGTGCCGATCCGCGATGCCAAGCGCATCGCGCAAAAAGCCGGGGTGAGCAAGAGCCTGGCCCGCCGCTGCATCTACTACATGGACAGCGGGAAATAGCTTCCCTGGACCCCTGGCTCCCTGGCTCCCAGGCGCTGGACGCCATGGCGCTGAGGCACCGCCGGCAAATTCCCGGGCGCCTTCTCCACCCAAGCCGCGCGAACCGCCGCGGGCTCCTCCCGCTGCCTCGCGCGGCTTTCTGGCGCTGCCTCGATGCCCGCGTGCCGCTATGGGCCCGGCCATCAGGGCAGTGCTTCTGCGCAACGGCCATGGCGGCAAAAATCATCTCAGTCTCCATGTCAGCTCCGTACGTGCAGTTGGGCGCCCTGAATTCACAGGCCCGGAGCTGGGGCCGATCATGAAATGTTTTGCATAATGTGTTGTGCATCACCGAAGTGTCGTGTTCACTAGATAACTAGCATGATCATCTGGTGAACGTTATGAAGTTCTTGTTTCGCTATTGCAAGTGAAAATTCCACAGCAGTTCATGCGCAGCGAGAGCATCAGATCTCGAAACCAATTCCCGGCAGGAAAGAGGATACGATGAGCGAATCATCGAGAATGCAGCGCCCCGCGTTGCCCAAGGTATCGCGCAGGCTCCGCGCCGATGACTGCATTGTCGTCGACAAGAAGGAATTGCGCCGCGCGCAGATCGGCGCGGGCATTGGCAATTTCATCGAATGGTATGACATCGGGGTCTACGGCTACCTGGCAGTGACCATGACCGCGGTCTTCACCGAAGGCATGGACCAGAGCATGGGCCTGCTGGTGACGCTGTTCGGCTTCGCCGTGTCCTTCATCGTCCGCCCGCTGGGCGGAATGATCCTGGGCCCTCTGGGGGACAAGATCGGCCGGCGCAAGGTCATGTTCTTCACCATTGCCCTGATGGCCGGAGCCACCACGCTGATTGGCTTGCTTCCCACCGCCGGGCAGGTTGGCCTGTGGGTGATCGTCCCGCTGTACTTGCTCAAGATGCTGCAGGGCTTCTCCACCGGTGGCGAATACTCCGGCGCCGCAACCTACGTGGCCGAGTTCTCCCCGGATGACCGCCGCGGATTCATGACCTCCCTGCTGAACTCCGGGTCGATGCTCGGCTTCGCTGCCGGTGCGGCAGCTGTCGCGGCCACCTCCGCGATCACCACCTCGGTGTGGGGCGAGAACGCAATGCTCGCCGGCGGCTGGCGCATCCCGTTCCTGGTGGCACTGCCGCTGGGCATCGTGGCGATTTCGCTGCGCAGCAAGATCCCGGAATCCCCGACCTTCGAAGCGGCCCGCGAGGCTGCCGAGGCCGGAACGGTCCATCCGATGTTCGTCCGCCACAATCTGCCGAACATCTTCCGCCACTACTGGCCCCAGATTCTCATCGGCTGCGCGCTGATCGCCGCGGATGGCACCTCCTCCTACATGCTCACCAGCTACATGCCCACCTACCTCGAAGCGGAAATCGGGTCGCCGGCGGTGCACACCGCAGTGGCCGCGGTAGTTGTGCTGGTCCTTCAGGCAGTGCTGATCCCCGTGATAGCCAACTGGTCGGACAAGATCGGGCGGCGGCCGATCTACATGATCGCGACCATCGGCAACTTGGTCCTGCTGGTGCCGGCCTTCGCGCTGATGCATGTTGGCACGATGTGGTCGCTGTACCTCTCGCTGTTCATGGTGGCCTTGCCCAGCGCGTTCTTCCTGGCCCTGACCGGCTCTGTCATGTCCGAGCTGTTCCCCACCGCTTCGCGCTACGGCGGAATGGGCGTCACGCACAACCTGTCGATTTCCATTTTCGGCGGAACCACGCCGCTGGTCAGCCAGATCCTGGTGAATACCACCGGCAACCACTTCGCACCGGCCTACTACATCATGTTCTTCTCGGTTATTGCGCTCTGTGCCACCTTCAAGCTGCGCGAGACGGCATCGCGTCCGTTGCTAGGTTCGGTGCCCGTGGTGCGCACGCGCGATGAAGCGCTGGCCCTGGCCAAGGGACAGGATGAAAATGAGCTGCTGGATACCTCCACCATGCTTCTCGCACCGGTGCCAGCGCGCGCTCCGGAAACAAGCAGCTAGCTTCGATATGCCTCGCAGCAACCGCCCGGTGGGCGTTCCCGATGGAGGGAACGCGCACCGGGCGGTTTGCATTGCGGGAACTATCCGCTGGAGCCGGTGCGTGCTGACCCGGCTTGCACCACGGGCCAGGCCTTGCGCGCGAGGTAGAAATCAGAGATATCCACTACTTTGCGCACGCTGCGCCCGGTCAGCAATTCGGCTTGCTTGATCCGGTAGGCCAAGGTCTGCCGGTGGATGCCCAAGAAATTTGCGGTGTGCTGCCACTGCAGGTCGCGGTCAAGCAAGGCGAAAAGGGAATCCCGGTACACTGCCACTTGGTCGCTGGCACCTGCTAGCGGGCCGAGCACCATGCTGACGATTCGCTCGGCTTCCGAGGCGGATCGGGCCAGCAGCGACACCTGCAGCCCGGAGAATTCAACAAGTTCGCCCGGCCGGGGTTCGGGCGGAATCGCCCCCTGCGCTTCTTGCGCTGCGCCTTCGAGGTCCGCGAAGCGCTGCTGCGGCGAGCTTATTCCGAAAGTAGCCTGCAGTTCGCTGGCGATCGTCCGCAGCACCGGAAGATCCTTCTCGCGCACTACGGCGATGGCGTTGTTCTTCCACGACGTGGCCAACGGTGCCAACCCGTGCAAGGACAGGGACATCGCCACGGCATCGAGCAGTTTTCCCGGGGCGCAGGCGACGCGGAATCCGGGCTCGCCAGCGATCCATGCACCGCCATCGATATCCTGTTCGCCCAGCTTGCCGGCCAGGCCCAGTCGCAGGGAGGTTTCGGCAGCGGCGACGGCATTGCCGGCATCCTGGAGCAGCGAATTGGCATCGACCGCCAGGATCTGCTTGAGGTGCACCAGCAGCAGGGCATCGAGTTGCGCGTCGGCCGGGACAAGCAATTGGGTGGGGCGGATGGTGGACAGCGAATGGCGGCGATGCGCATTTTTGGGCAGCATGCCGATCACCGGGCATCCGGTCATCGTGTCCTGGACCGCGATGCCCACCGAGCACAGCTTCTCCACCCAGTCGCCGTTGCGCTTGCCTTTCCGGTTCTGCGATCCGGCTTCCTGGTACATCCGGGAGAGCAGCAGGACCGAGCGGTTCAGCTGGTTGGTGGTCACGGCGGCCACTGTCCGGGCGATCACCACGAAGGGCGTTTGCGGGCCGGTGGACAGCACCGGGAAGGCCAGTTCATCGGCCGCCTGCCGCATTTCGGTCGTGAGCTCGGGCGCGAGTCCATCCTGGCCGATGATCAGCCCCGCAATCCCCGCGGCATCCGCCTGGCGGATGAAATCGGCCTGCTCTTGGGCCTCGGCGGGGATATTCAGGCCCAGGGCCATCAGCAGTTCCTCGCTGCCCAGCCAGCGCCACGGCTCGGCGGATTCGCTGGTCTGCGCCCAGCGCACGATGCGGCCAAGCCCGGACTGGCCGGCAATCACCTTGGTGTCCAGGGCCGGATCGGAAATGAGTTTGGCGATGGTGAGCAATTCCGCCATCTTGCCTCCAGCCTTTTGTGCACAGTGATGAAAACACTATGAATATCATACATCTGCATAAGTGATCTGCAAGACATTGCACCATACAGTGGCTATCAGTACACGACTGGCACACCCAAAGGGAGCGGAACACCATGGACAACACCTACGACTCAGACATCATCATCATCGGCGCGGGCCTGGCCGGACTGACCGCCGCCCGCGAACTGGGCGCAGCTGACTACTCGGTCACCGTGCTCGAAGCGCGCGACCGCATGGGCGGCCGCCTCTACACCGAGGACCGCCTGGGCAAGCACCTGGAGCTGGGCGGAAACTGGCTGCACTGGACCCAGCCGCATGTGTGGGCCGAGGTCACTCGCTACGGCCTGCGCGCGGGCCGCGGCCCGAAGTCCGAGGAGACCTTCTGGTACGCCGACGGCAAGGTGCAACGCGGCGACCTGGCTGGATTCATGGATCTGATCGATGACGGCATGAATGCCCTGGTGGGCGACAGCGGGAAAATCCTTCCGCGCCCGGATTTGGTCTCCGGCGACGAGGAGTTCGCGCAGGCCGACCAACTGACCTTGCAGCAAGCCCTTGACCGCCTGGATCTGAGTGATGATGAGCGGCAGGCCAACGAAGCGGCCTGGGTGGGGCATTGCAATGGGCCGCTGGACCAGGTCGGCTTCAGCGCAGCGATCCGCTGGACCGCGGCCACCTCCGGAGAATGGCGCGTCATGCACGAGGCCAGCGCCGTCTACCGCCTGGAAGATGGCAATGACCAGCTGGTCAAGGCCATTGCAGCCGATGTTCCCGGCGAGATCCGACTGAATGCGCCGGTGGCCTCGATTGCCCACGATGAGCAGGGTGCCACCGTGGTGCTGGAAAGTGGCGAGAGCTTGCGCGCCCGCCGGGTCATTGTCACCGTTCCGCTGAACATCCTGCACGAGCTGGACATCCAGCCTGCCCTGTCGCCGGTCAAGCGCGAGGTGAGCCAGGCCGGAACCGCCTCCCAGGGGCTCAAGCTTTGGATTCGGGTGAAGGGTCCGATCAAGCCGTTCTTCGCGTACTCCACGCAGGAGCATCCGCTCTCGGTAGTGCGCACGGAATTCGTAGGCGAGGAAGATGCGGTGCTGGTTTCCTTCGGCGCCGATGCCTCCCGTTTGGATATCACCAGCATCGAGGAAGTCGAGAAGGCGCTGCACGCGTGGCGCGATGACCTGGAAGTCCTTGAAATTGCCGCCCATGACTGGAACGCCGACCCCTACGCCAAGGAAACCTGGCTCATCCACCGGCCGTTGGCCTACACGACGGGCCAAGCCGAACTGCAGCGAGCCGAGGGGACCGTGCACCTGGCCGGCAGCGATCTGGCCAATCTCTGGGCCGGCTTCTTCGATGGCGCCATCGAGAGCGGGTTGCGGGTATCTCGCGAGGTGCGCGCGGCACTCGAGGGCTAATTGTAGTCTTATCTCGAATTATGGTCAGAGTGTTCACTCTGCGGTCAAACGGCTAGTCTGAATAGAAGACTATTCGAAAGGCTGGTTCCCCTCCATGGGAGAAACAACTGGAAAATCCTCTGGCGGCATGGCGGCAAATCGGTCGGTTTCACGGGCTATTGCGGTGCTGCGCGCGCTGGCCGCCAGGGGGGAACCCCTGACGGTCACGGAGATCGCCAAGCAGATCGGCCTTGCCCGAGCCACGGTCTTCCGCCTCTTGCTGACCTTGGAAGAAGAAGGGTTTGTCGACCGCCACGACACGCACTACACGCTCGGGTGGGATCTGGCTCGGATTGCCCAAGATGTTGATCCCACTCCGGGATTGCTATCCCGGGTCAGCGACGTGGTCGTGGAGATCGCAGACGTGCTCAACGAAACGGTGACACTGAGCGTTCGCCACGGAAAATACGATCTGGATCTCGTGCAGCAAGCTTCTCCGCGTGCCATCGGCATGTCGATGACCGAGCTGCAGGGCCAGCGGTGGCCGTTGCACGCTTCGGCGACTGGAAAGCTGCTCCTTTCCGAATTGGACAAGGAATCGATCCGCGTTGCCACCGGCAACAAACTGGAAAAACTGACCAGTCACACGATTACCACATGGAAAGCCCTGGATGCCGAGCTGGAGGAGATCCGCGAGCGCGGCTGGGCTAGCACCATTGACGAATTGGAAATGGGAATCATTTCCGTGGCCGTGCCGATTCGCGGTGCCGGTGAGGATCTCATAGGCATGCTTGCCTACATGGCACCGCGCCATCGAGTGGATACCGAAAAGCTCGAAGTCCAGAAAATCGAAGGACTGCTCGAAGGTGCGAAGGCGGTGCGCCGGCGCATTGTCTCGATGACCGGAGAATAGGTCCGCGCCAGGCCGAGGTGCAGTAGCTTGCACCGAGTGAACGGCTAAGAGGGTAGTGACCGAAAGCATAGGGTGTTGATTGACGCGTCATCGACACTTGGTGCGATTCGGAGTAGCGTCCTAAGTGAAGGGCCAACGGAAATTCCGTGACCATCTTGGAGCAGAAAGTGAGTTCACCATGGCTCAGTATGATGTAGCAGATCGTTCGGCAGTCGTCACCGGGGCAGGCTCCGGAATCGGCCAGGCTATCGCCATTCTTTTGGCTGCAAACGGAACCAAGGTCGTTGTTCAAGATCTAAACGCAGACGCGGCCGAGGCTACCGTGCAGGAAATCATGGCCAGCGGCGGCGAAGCCGTTGTAGTAGCCGGAGATGCCAGCTCCTCGGAAGTTGTCGCGGAAACCATCAAGGCTGCCAACGCGATGGCCCCATTGAAGATCGGTGTCAACAATGCCGGTATCGGCGGCCGCGCCGCCAAGGTTGGCGAGCTGACCGATGAAGACTGGGACAAGGTCGTGTCGGTAAACCTGAATGCGGTTTTCCGTGGCACTCGCGCCCAAGCGGTCGCCATGAGCGAGAACGGCGGCGGTTCTATCGTGAACATGGCTTCGATCCTCGGCTCGGTAGGCTTCGCCGGGAGCTCCGCCTACGTATCCACGAAGCATGCCGTGGTGGGCTTGAGCAAGACCGCTGCGGTTGAGTACGCCGCCGAAGGTGTGCGAGTCAACAGCGTGGCTCCAGGCTTCATCGACACCCCGCTACTGCAGCAGATGCCTAAGGAAGCCTATGATGCTTTGGTTTCCAAGCACCCAATTAATCGCTTGGGCAAGCCCGAGGAAGTCGCCGAGCTCGTTGCCTTCTTGGCCAGTGATGCGGCGTCCTTCGTTACCGGCAGCTACCACCTAGTCGACGGTGGTTACACCGCAGTTTAGTAGAATTCACGAGATCTAGCGGCTTTGCAATCTGAACTGGATCGCTAGGGCAGGATTGGTTAGATCTGCGCTGCAGGCTGGACCGCAAGGGTGTGGCATCTATATTCCATCGGTGTCATACCCTTTTGTCGTTCTCGATTAGTTAGGTTCCCTGACTGGAACTTGCTTTGGGTTAAAGCTTGAGCATCTAGAAGGCGGGCGGTGGGCAATTATTGAAAAATTACTTGGTAATTTTTACTAGTAAAATTCTGCTAAAAAATGACACCTGCGTGAGTGCGTAAGTTCATCTGTTATTTTCAATTGCGATTCACTTGACACGTTCTGCCTTGAAAACTCAAGGTTCTTCAGCGAGCGAGACTGCTTCCGCGGAGTTGGCGCAGAGCAGCGAGAGTGAATGAAGGGCCAACAGCCCGCAAAACGTCAGCTGCAGGCAATGGAGTAATTCTTGCGCTTGGCTTGCAAGCCTCTCCATAGGCATAGTAGGGTCAAAATTACTCGCGTTTGACCAATGGATCATCACTTTCACAAGGGGATACTTATTATGTCGACGCAAACTGTTTCCGCATGGGGTATGCGTAAATGCTTTTGCTCTTAGCTAGCTACTTCAACTAACCATGCCTGAGGCGTCCTTTTTCTGGATCCTTCGCACGAGCGATTGAATGCCAACTATTCATGAGTTTTCGTAAAGTCATCCGCTTCTAAGCGGACCTCAGCTCCTGTCCTGCTGCTCGAACGATCACCGCCCGCTGCGGCGCGCGAACGACTAGCCTTCATGCTTTTCGAACAAAAGCCTGAATTTTCGACACGGCACCCTCTCCCTAGCCCTTTGCGCTATTTTTCAGGCCCGCGACCATCCGTGATTGCTTGATTCTTAAACATATAATCGGTTGAAGATACTTAAAATAGCATGTCAGCACCTAAGAATAAATTAACGTCATTTTAAGAAAATAACCAGAACCGCTTGCTTTTCAGCTCACTGCCAGCTTGGATGTTTCTTGGGGAAACCTTGGGGTTAGCGACCAATATGCCGAAAATATCAAGGAGTCTGTCTCGATGCGACGCACTGAGCGTGGAAAAAATGCACCAGCGATTAATGCTGGATGGTGGAGACGACCACTTGCGTTAGGTACAGTTTCATCCCTAGCGATCACGTCCTTCGGACTGCCAGCAATGGCAGACATCAACACGTCACCAGATGACGCAACCGAATCTGCGGCCAGCATTATCGACCTAAGCCTTCTCGGCCAGGAACTCGCCGGCGGAGGCCAAACGCGGGCGCTATTCCCAAGCGGACCAGCAACCGACGAAGGCGCACTAAATGCCTCGCTGCTTGGCGGCGAGATGCTGGACCTCGGCGGCCTGCAGCTGCCAATCGACCAGATTATTGACTACGGTGAGCTCGGAGCCTTGCTTTCGCGCTCCACCGCAACCGATGCCAAGAACGGCGAAGCAATCACCGGTATTGCCGGTGCTGATGGTTCGGTAACACTGGACGGCCAAGCCGCGGACTTCGGAAACGCAAAGCTTGACCTGCTCTCGCTCTTCCGTGAGACCGGCGTTGACGGACTCACCGACGAGATCCTGAGCAAAGCCGAGCTGACCGCCGGAGTCGGTGGCGCTTGGGTGCAGGCAGTTGACGGAGAATTCCAGGACCCGGACGGAGTCGGCGGAGCCGGCCAGTACCGAGTTGCGGAAGCGAACCTCGAACTCCAGTCCCCGGTGGTGGAAACCGTAGCGGGAACCCTGTACGAGCAGATCGGCCAGATCGATCAGCTCATGGAGGAGACCGTTGGCGGTCTTGGCGATCTGACCAGCATGATCACCAGCATCACCGACGCCTTGCCAGCGGGCGCAACCCTGGACTACACGATCGAATCGAATATGCAGGATGAGATCTTCGACGAGATTCTTGCTCAGCCGATCACCTCGAAGAATGAAATCCTCACCATCGATTTCTCCACCGGCCAGGTGTACATCGACCTTGACAAGGCTTATTCGGGAGAACGTCCAGAAGGCGTGGACCTGCCCGATGGCATCAACAACCAGAACCCGAACACGGAACTGATCAGCAACGAGATCTACCCGATCATCGCCGAATCGGTGCACGATCTGATGGAAGAAGTAGTCGCCATCGCCGTGAGCGCCATTGAGGGCGCACTGGGCAGTGTCACGCTGAACCTCGAAGCCGGAGTTTCGGCGCTGGGCAATACCGCCACCGCCAACTGGAGCGTCAACCTCATGGGCGACGCGCAGCCAGTGGTCTGCGAATCCGAAGGCTTGGGCGGCGCGGCTTTGTGCGCCACGCTGGAGACCGCAATCAACACCGTGGTGGGACCAATCGTCCAGACCGCGCTGGTGCCAATCCGCGATTACATCCTTTCCGACGGTGGCAAGGCCATCTTCGAAACGCTCTTGACCGACCTGAAGACCGGCGCCATCACGCTGCCGATCCGACAGTTGCTTGAGCCGGTCTTCACCCTGCTGTCCCAGGTTATTTCGGTGCAGCTGAACCGCCAGGACGTCACCACTGCTGTGGGCCCAGACGGTGAAGTCACCGAAAGCCTCGAAGTTTCCGCATTGAGCCTGGGACTGCTGCAGGCAGCGGATGCCGGGCGCCTGAACTTCGGTACCGCCGGCGTGCGCATCGATGCGGTCGAGGATGCCATCACTCCGGCCTTGACCGTTGACCCCACCGCAGTTGATCCAGGGCAGTCCACCAACGTCACCGGCACCGGCTTCACCCCTTCGGGCGACGTGCAGATCCAGCTGACCGACGCAGAGGGCAACCCGGTAGGCGAGGCGATCACCGTTCCGGCCGACGAAGCAGGAAACCTGCCGGAGACCGCACTGCCCGTTCCGGCAGATGCAACTCCAGGGGAATACAACGTGGTGGCCACCGACGTCACCACCGGCACCCCGGTGCAGGGCCCGTTGACCGTCAACGACCCGGGACAGACCCCGGAGCCAGGCAACGGCATCATCGGTGACACCGTGTTTGCCGACGCCAATGCCAACGGTATCCAGGATGCCGGTGAAGCAGGAGTTCCCAACGTCACCGTGAACCTGTTGGATGCCTCGGGCACCGCGGTTCCAAACGAAGACGGAACGCCGCGCAGCACGACCTCCGATGATCAGGGCAAGTACTCCTTCGGAGAACTTCCTGCCGGTGAATACATTGTTGAGTTCGTCGCTCCCGAGGGTTCGGTCTTCGCACCGGCCAACCAGGGTGAAGACGACGCAGTGGATTCGGATGCTGCCGAGAACGGCCGCACCGAGGTTGTTGCACTGACCGCAGAGGCTCCAACCACCGACACGGTGGACGCCGGCCTGGTTTCGGATGACGCCGAAAACCCGGATACCCCAAGCATCACCGTTGACCCAACCGAAGTTCCTGCCGGGGACGAGACCACGGTCACCGGCGAAGGCTTCCAGCCAGATAGCACGGTCACCATTCAGTTGGAGGACGCCGAAGGCAATCCGGTCGGCGACCCGATCGAAGCGCCGGTGGACGCCGAAGGCAACTTCACCAACGCCCTGCCGGTCCCGGAGGATGCGGCACCTGGCGACTACCAGGTCGTAGTGACCGACGCCGACGGCAACGAAACCACCAACCCAATCACCGTCACCGACGCCGACGGCGCGGGCAACAACGGCGAGCTCGGTGACCGCGTCTGGCGCGACCTGGATGCCGATGGCATCCAGGATGCCGGCGAAGCCGGCCTGGCCGGCGTGAGCGTGAACCTATTGGATGCCGCCGGAACCCCGGTGACCGATGCCAATGGTGCACCGGTAACCGCGACCACCGACGGCAACGGCAACTACACTTTCACCGGTCTTGAACTGGGCGAATACAGCGTTGAGTTCGTCGCTCCGGAAGGTGCCTCGTTCTCTCCTGCAGCAGCCGGGGATGACCGCGAACTCGATTCGGACGCAGGTGAGAACGGACGCAGCGCGGTGATCGCACTGACCTCCGTTGCACCGGTGAACCTGAGCGTTGACGCCGGCGTGGTTGACGCTCCGGCGGTAGAGGACGCTACGGTTACCGTCGATCCGACCGAGGTGGCACCGGGCGAGGAAACCCAGGTGACCGGTGACGGATTCGCTCCTGATTCCGAGACCACGGTGCAGCTCACCGATGGCGAAGGAAACCCGGTAGGGGACCCGATCACGGTGACCACCGATGAGAACGGCCACTTCACAACCCCGCTAGCTGTTCCAGAAGATGCAGCTCCGGGTGAATACCAGATTGTTGTCACCGACTCCGAGGGCAACACCGACAGCACCCAGCTGACGGTGGGCGAACCGGATGATGGCGGCGAAACCCCTAACCCAGATGCTAATGGCGAACTCGGTGACCGTGTCTGGCGCGACCTGGATGCCGATGGCATCCAGGATGCCGGCGAAGCCGGCCTGGCCGGCGTGAGCGTGAAGCTGCTCGACGCTTCGGGCAATCCAGTGACCGACACCAACGGTGCCGAAATCACCGCGACCACCGACGACAACGGCTTGTACCGCTTCACGGGACTGGCCTTGGGTGAATACACCGTCGAGTTCGCAGCCCCGCAGGATGCTTCGTTCTCGCCAGCAGGCGTGGGAGAAGACCGCGGACTCGATTCGGACGCCGGAGAGAATGGCCGCACCGCAGTCCTGACCCTCACCAGCGCAGCACCGGTAAATCTGGGTGTTGACGCCGGCGTGGTTGACGCTCCGGCGGTAGAGGACGCGACGGTAACCGTTGATCCAGCCGAGGTGGCTCCGGGCGAGGAAACCCAGGTGACCGGTGACGGGTTCGCTCCGGATTCCGAGACCACGGTGCAGCTCACCGATGGCGAAGGGAACCCGGTAGGGGACCCGATCACGGTGACCACCGATGAGAACGGCCACTTCACGACCCCGGTAGCTGTTCCAGAAGACGCGGCACCGGGCGAATACCAGATTGTTGTCACCGACTCCGAGGGCAACACCGACTCCACCAACCTGGTTGTCGCGAATCCGGATGAGGGCAATGGCTCCAACCCGGGACAGCTTGGCGACCGCGTGTGGCGCGATGCCAACGGCAACGGCCTGCAGGACGAGGGTGAAGTCGGCCTGTCCGGCGTCACCGTCAAGCTGCTGGATGCCGAGGGCAATCCGGTCAATGACATCTCCGGAAACCCGAAGACCACCACCACCGACGAGAACGGCACCTACCGCTTCGCCGGGCTGACCATCCGCCAGTACATTGTCGAGTTCGACGCCCCGGAGGGTGCATCCTTTGCGCCAGCCAGGGAAGGCTCGGACCGCGCCATTGACTCGGATGCCGGAGAGAATGGCCGCACCGAAGTTGTCGCCCTGACCAATGTCGCACCGATCAACAACGGGGTAGACGCTGGTGTGGTCGACGCTCCGGCCGCGGAGGAAGCCACCGTGACCGTTGACCCGGCCGAAGTGCAGCCGGGTGAAGAAACCCAGGTCACCGGCGAGGGCTACGCGCCAAACAGCGAGATTCGCGTGGTGCTCACCGACGCAGAAGGAAACCCGGTGGGGGATCCAATCATCTCCACCACCGATGACAACGGACACTTCAGCGTGGCGCTGATGGTTCCAGCGGATCGGGCACCGGGCCAGTACCAGGTGCAGGCCACCGACGCCGAAGGCAACGAAGACAGCACCACCTTGGTGGTTGTCGAAGGCAACGGCAATGGCGACGGATCCGGCAACGGCTCCATCGGCGACTTCGTCTGGTTCGATGAGAACGCCGACGGACTGCAGTCCGAGGGCGAGCGCGGCCAGGGCGACGTGCGGGTGAACCTGCTCGACGCCGAGGGCAACGCGGTACTTTCCACCGAAGGCAACCCGATCACCACGGTGACCGGCGAGGATGGAATGTACTCCTTCGCAGGATTGAACCAGGGCCAGTACACGGTTGAATTCGTGGCACCGCAGGGCGGAACGTTCTCGCCTTCGGCCGCAGGGGATAACCGCGCAGTTGACTCGGATGCCGGCGACAACGGCCGCAGCGCCGTGGTCACCCTCTCGCAGTCCGCGCCAACCACCACCGAGGTTGACGCAGGCATCACCTTCCAGGATGGCGACTCGGAACTGAACCCGGAGTTCACCGTGAACCCCGACAATGCAGGTCCGGGCGACACCATCACCATCGATGGTGAAGGCTATGCGCCGAACACTCCGATCGTGATCGAACTGCGTGACAAGGATGGCAATGTCATCCACGAGATCGAGGTTGAAAGCGATGAGAACGGCGAGATCCACACGGAACTCGTCATTCCCGAGGACATCGAAGACGGTGAGTACCAGATCGTCACGGTTGACCCAGATGGCAATGAGGAGTCACGGAGCATCACGATCCGCGACACCCCAACCGACACCTGCGCAACCGAGACCGCGCTGAGCATCAACCCGACGCAGGTGAACCCGGGTGAGAACATCACCATCAACGGCACCGGCTACACCGAGGGCGACACCATTACGGTTGAAATCACCGGAGTGGACGGCAAAACCATCGAGCTCTCCCTGGCCGAGGCCAGTGCCAAGGGCATGGTCGTCATCGACGAGAGCTGCGCCTTCGAACTGAAGGTGCAGATTCCGGAGGACGCCGAGGAGGGAACCTACACCGTCAACACGAAGGATGAAAACGGCAAGGTCCTGGACTCCGGCGAATTCCAGGTTGTTGGCAACGACGGCTCCGGGAACGACTCGGATAACGAGGGTTCGGACCAGAATGGTTCGAACGATAGCAAGGACAAGGATGGCCTGGCTAACACCGGTGCCGAAATTGTCTGGTACTCGTTGCTCGGCCTACTGGCCGCCGCTGGTGGTGTAGTCCTGACCATGGCTGCACGTCGCCGCGGCCGGCAGAGCTAAGGAAATAAGCGGCTAAGCCCCGGACCGGCTGCTGGCAGCAGGTCCGGGGCTTAGCCCGCAAATATTTCTGCAAAACCCTCACCCCGCTGGTGAGTGTCCAAAGAGATGGGGAACCCGGATGACCGGGTTCCCCATCTTGGCGCCTCGCCCCGGATAATGAACTGACAATAAACGCCTCGAAGTAAGAAGCCTTTGAAGTATGAGTGAGCTCGTGAATAAAAGCCTCTTGGGAACCGCCGGCTTGCTGGCCGCCGCAGCAATGCTGGTGTCCTGCCAAAGCTCCTCGGCAGCAAATGACCAGGGCACCGCGGTCCGTGCGCAAGCAGATCAAGGCGTCACCTCACGCGTGATCAGCGAGCTGTCCTGTTCGGAGGGGTCCGAAGCCCTTGGCCAAGACATGACCAGCGGCGCGAACTGGTCCATGTGCTTTTCCGTAGACATCAAGCTCGGAATGGTGCTGGAGAACGTCACCTTCACCCCGCCCAACGCCGAGCCGATGGAGATCATCGATTCGATGTCGCTGTCCCAGCTTGAAGTTCCCTACGATGACGGTGGCCGTTCGACATCGGATATCACCAGCGCCGGATTCGGCGGCGGAAATATGCACTCGCTGACCGAGATCGAATGCCCCGGAACGCTGGTCAGCCACGGCATTCCCACCATCGGGGACGGCAGCAAATACGGTGAGATCGAATCGCGCCCGGTGCTTTGCAGCGATACCGTTGACGGCGGTCTCTCCTACCGCTCGGCCGAGGTGGGCCAGTTGCTGGCCAAACGCAAGAACGACTGGCAGCTTTCGACCGTGTCGAAGGTTGGCTGGTACGAGTACCTGAACCAGGTGACCTTCGGCGCCGACGGAAGCATCCGGCCGGCCTTGGGCGCCACCGGCGACCTGTCCCCGGTTGACTACAGCGACGCCGAGCATGGCTCCGCCGTGGGCGAAGGCGAGGAGCACCATGCCTCAAGCCATTCGCACAATGCGGTGTGGAAAATCCATTGGGCCCTAGGCGGCACCGGCGCCCAGCAGGTCGAGCAGTACGACACCAAGGACACCAACGAGTCCGGGGAGCAGTCCCCAATCGTTGAAGGGAACTACACCAAGATCAACGAGCCGGCCACGGCGCAGTGGACCGATGCGCGCTGGTGGAAGGTCTCCGCCCCCGGGATGCTCAATGCCGACGGGCACGTGATGTCCTATGAAATCGACATGGGGAAAACCGACGGTTTCAGCTTTATCGACGACGAGAAAAACCATGGGGCGGACGCCGACACGGATTACGACGTGGCTTTCACCAACGCCGATGACTGCCACATCTATGCCACGTACAACCGAGGCACTTGCGGCCGCGGCGTCTTGGACTTCGTCAAGAATCAGTCCGGGGAGAAACTCCAAGATGTCGTGTCCTGGGTGGCGGTGGGCTACCACCACGTACCGCGAGATGAAGAGCAGTCACCCATGGAGGTGCATTGGCAGGGCTTCACCATGGTTCCCCGTGACCTGACCGCGCAGCGCCTCGACGTTCCGGAAGAACGCAGCGAGCTGAACGGCAGACCCGAGGACTGGCAAGGCCAGCTGCCGCCCGAGGGAAACTAACCGCCAGCGCCGGGAGTGTCCTCGGCCGGCGTCGAGGGGGCTCCCGACGCGCCGCCGCCCGGACTGGGAAGTACTGAAACCAGCGCCTTGGGGTTTCGATATCGGGTCGAAAGCAGATGACTAATTGTCGCCAGGCACTTCAAAGGACCTGGCGATGGTGGGAGACTAACGGTATGCGAGAGTCGTAGTTTCGCGGTGACCGCGAATTCGTGAATGCACGAGAGGCGAGGATCATGTCGGACAAAGAAGTCTTGGATCAGGCAACCCGAGAGGCCAAGCTATCGCAGTTGCCGCACTGGCGATATGTGCTGGGAGTTCTGCGCACTGCCTTCAAATGCCCCTCAGCTGCCGTGGCCTTGGAGTTCTTCGCCGAAATCGGCGCCTTGGCCGAAGCGGCCAACCATCATCCGGATGTTGATTGGCGCTATGACACCTTGTTCGTGTCGCTGGTCTCGCATGATGTCGGGGGAGTATCGCTGCGCGATACGCAGCTGGCCGAAAAGATCTCCGAGCTTGCCGAAAAGCATGGTGCGCCGGCGAATCTGAATCTCATTCGGCCGGTGGAAATTGCCATCGATACCGATGACCGGGAACAGATCTCGGAAATCTGGCGCACCGCGCTGGGCTACAAGGAGCAGCACGACGGCAGCCTCACCGACCCGTACGGGCGTGGACCGGCGATCTGGTTCCAAAGCACCGATACGCCCAATGACAACCGATTCCATGTGGATGTCTCGGTGCCGCATTCCCACCATTGGGACATCATCGACGGGCTCAAGCTGGTCGGCGCCAGGCTGAATCACGACCATGCGCCGAACTTCGTGGTGGCCACGGATCCGCAGGGAAACAGGCTCTGCGTTTGCACCGAGATGGGCCGCTAGGCCGGCCTGCCCCCTCGCCGGTGGACCTCGCCGTCGCGTGGCGGGGCACTGGTTTATTGGACGACTGCGCTATCGAGTTCTGACCGAAGTTGAGCGCGGCTTGAGCGCCGCTAGTTCATCAGGGTTTCGGCGGCAATGCGCATATGCTCGGCAATTTCCGCATTCACCGCAACGCTGTCCCCGGCCTCGATGGTGTCGACCAGCTTGAAGTGTCGGGCGACATCCATGTTGCGCACCCCGCGCTCGAATCCACCGAACATGATGGACATGCGGATGGAACCTTCGAGCTGTTCCCAGGCGTGCAGCAAGGTGTCATTCTCTGAAAGCCGGCACAGGGTGCGGTGGAATTCGAGGTCTGCTTCGATCCGCTCCTCGATTTCGTTGTCTGCCAACCGGTCCATGTTGCCCACCGCGGCGCGCAGCTGTGCGAGGGCATCAGCCAGATCCTCGCGCTGCAGCAGCGTTGTGGCCGCGAGGCTTTCGAGCGAGGCACGGACCGCAAAGATGTCCTGGATTTCCTTGTTGTCCAGGTGGCGAACCGAGAGTCTTCCGCGTTCGCCGGCGGACACCAGGCCCTCTTGCTCGAGCTGGCGCAGCGCCTCCCGCAAGGTGCCTCGGCTGATTTGCATCGAGGCAGACAGTTCGGTCTCCACCAGATGGGTGCCCTGCTGCAACTCGCCGGTGGTGATGGCACGGCGCAAGGCAATCAGGGCCTGCTCGCGCAGGCTCTTCTTGCGAAGCCCTACCAGGGAAGAATCGGCGATGGCCATTGAGTGCCCCTAAAGGTTGGAATCCAACTGTTGATTGTTAACTGTTGATTTTAGCGCCTTGAGGTGGGTGCGGTGGAAACACCGCACCCACCTCAAGGCGAATCAACCTGCTGGACTACTCGGTGAGCTAGTCGAGCTCTGCCAGAACCTTGCTGACAATCGAGTTGATCGACAGCCCGTAGCGGTCATGGAGGGTGGGCAAGGCGCCGGCATCCAGGAACTCATCGGGCAGGCCGATCGGCACAACCTTGGAGGAGACTCCGCCGCGAATCATGGTCGAGGCCAAGGTCTCGAACAACCCGCCGATGACCGAATGGTTTTCCAGCGTCACCACCAGGCGGTCTCCGGCGACCTCCTGCAAGACCGTTTCCGAATCGAAGGGCTTGATGGTGGGGGAGTGCACCACGGCGACATCCACATTGTGCTTGGCTAGCTCCTTCGCCGCGTCCAGGGCGCGCATGGTCATCAGCCCGCTGGAGACAAAGACTACGTCGTTTCCGCCACGCAGGGCCTTGGCCTTGCCCAGCTCGAAGGTGTAGTCGTATTCGTCCAGTACGGTCGGTACCTTGCCGCGAAGCAGGCGCAGATACGTCGGGCCTGCGCAGGCGGCGAGCTGCGGCACCGACTGCTCGATGTCGATCGAGTCGCAGGGGTCCACGATGGTCAGATTTGGCATGCCCCGGAAGATGGCGATGTCTTCGGTAGCTTGGTGGCTTGGTCCGTACCCGGTGGTCAGGCCCGGCAAACCGCCAACAATGTTCACGTTGAGGTTGGGCTCGGCCGCGTCCAGGCAGAGGAAGTCATAGGCGCGGCGGGCGGCGAAGACCGAATAGGTCGAAGCGAAGGGCACCAGTCCCGTTTCGGCGAACCCGGCGGCCGCCCCGAACAGGAGCTGCTCGGCCATGCCCATCTGGAAGAAGCGGTCCGGATGCTGCTGGGCAAAGATATGCATGTCGGTGTACTTGCCCAGATCGGCCGTCAGCCCCACGATGCGGGGGTCGTTTTCGGCAGCCTTGGCCAAGGCATGGCCGAAGGGCGCCGCGGCGGTTTTCTGGCCGGGCTCCGCGAATGAGGCGATCATCGCGGAGGTTTTCAGGCGTGGTTTGGCGGTGGCAGACATTTAGTTGTTGCTCCCTTCGAAGCCTTCGGTCAGTTGCTCGCGGCAGATTTGCCATTCGTTTTCTTCGATGCGCATGAAATGCGCCTTCTCGCGGTCTTCCAGCAGCGGTACCCCACGGCCTACCTTGGTGTCGCAAAGGATCACCGAGGGGCGCCCGGTGCTGGAGGCCTGGGCTGCGATATTGTCGAAGGCCTGCAGCAAGGCCCGTGGGTCGTTGCCGTTGACCCGCTGCGCATACCAGCCGAATGCTTCCCATTTTTCCGTCACCGGCTCGGTGCGCAGCACCCCGGCGGTAGCGCCGTCGGCTTGCAAGGCATTGATGTCCACCATGGCGGTCAGCTGGCCCAGCTGGTGGTGCGCGGCGCCCATGGCGGCTTCCCAAGTGGAACCCTCATCCAGTTCGCCGTCGGAGAGGAAGTTGATGATTCGCTGGTTCTTGTGCTGGTGGCGCAGCCCCAACGCCATGCCCACCGCGATGGACAGGCCGTGGCCCAGCGAACCACCTGAAATTTCCATGCCAGGGGTGTACGTGGACATGCCTGACATCGGAAGCCGGGAATCATCCGATCCGTAGGTTTCCAGCTCTTCTACCGGAACGATGCCGGCCTCGGCCAGTGCGGCGTAGAAGCCAATGGCGTAGTGGCCGGTGGAAAGCAAGAAGCGATCCCGGTCCTCCCACTCGGGCTCCGCGGGGCGGAAAGCCAGCTGGTCGGCATAAACGGAGGCGAACATATCTGCTGCGCCCAATGCCTGCCCCACGTAGCCCTGGCCTTGGACTTCGCCCATATTGAGCGCGTGATGGCGGATGCGGTACGCGGCGTCGCGTACTTTTTTGGTGCGCTGATCGAGATTCAACGTCTTGTCCTTGATGGCTGTGATTGCCACTGTATGTCCTTTCAGAAGTTATTTAGCGTAGGCCCTGGTTGAATGGAGCGATTAGACGCTGCTCGTCTGCGGGTGGGCTGCGACGGCTTCGTTAGCTAGCTGGCGCTCGCGAGGACCCCAGGTTTCCTTGGTGATCAATGCCGCCCAGAGGCCGATGGCCGCGTAGCAGATAAAGAGGGTTGCCGGGCCCATCCAGCCGAACTGGATGAACAGCAGCGTGGTGATGAACGGGGTGAAGCCGGAAACCATGGCTGAAATTTGGTAGGCCAGCGAGGCGCCGGAGGAGCGGGTTTTGGCTTGGAAGAGCTCGGGGAACCAGGCGCCTTGGGCTCCTGCCATCGAGTTTTGGCAAACGGCGTAGGCGATGACGATCGTGGCGATGATCATCAAGAATGAGCCGGTGTTCACCATGAGGAACATCGGGATGCCGAAGAGCGCCGCAAAGCTGCAAGCGAGAATGTAGACGGATCGCCGGCCTACCCGGTCGGTCAGCCTGCCCCAGCTGTAGGTGGCGAAGATGCCGATGGCCGAGGCGATGCTCAAGGCGGTGAGGGTCTCCCAGTTTGCCGCCAAACCGGTGGTGTGCAGGTAGGAGATCATGTAGGTGATGGAGACCGCGTAACCGGCGGTTTCAGCGATGCGCAGCCCAATGCCGCGCAGGATATTGCGCCAATCGGTGCGGATGACTTCCTTGATGGGTGACTTGACGATTTCTCCGGCCTTTTTGACGTCGTCAAAAACCGGGGATTCCGGAACCTTCGAACGAATGACCAGTCCCACGATGACGAGCAGGATGCTGGCCAAGAATGGCACTCGCCAACCCCAGTCGCCGGGCAGTTGCACGCTGACCAGGAATACCAGGTTTGCCAGCAACAGCCCTACCGGGAATCCGGACTGGACGATGCCGGTGAACCTTCCCTTGTGCTTCCACGGGGCGTGTTCGTAGGTCATCAGAATAGCTCCGCCCCATTCGGCTCCGAAGGCCAAGCCTTGGACGATGCGCACGAGGACCAGCAGGGCCGGAGCCAAGACGCCTACCTGCTCGTAGGTCGGCAGCAGCCCGATCATGAAGGTTGCCAAGCCCATGACGATCAGCGAGGTCACAAGCACCGGCTTGCGGCCGATCTTGTCGCCGAGATGGCCACCGATAATGCCGCCCAAGGGCCTGGCCGCGAAGCCGACGCCCAAGGTGGCAAAGGCTGCGAGGGTGCCCGTCAGGGGGTCTGTTCCGGGGAAGAACGTATGGCCGAAGTAGAGGGCCGCCGCGGTCCCGAATCCGATGAAGTCATAGGTTTCAATGGTGGCTCCGACACTGGAACCTACCGCAACGCGCTTGGCGTCCTTGGTGCCGTGGATCGGACCGCGCATGTTTAGAGCTTCGCTGCTCATGAGTGGGTCCCTTCGTGGTTTGTGGGAGGAGGAAAGCATTCACTGTTGACAGTCAACACTATTAGAAGTGTGAGCGCCAGCACAAGTTCTGTCAAGAGCTAATTTAACAGTTGACTGTTAACAGTAAACTTAACTAAGGTGGTGTGCACCACATGCATCGAGGGTGCTCCGGCAAGGCTGCGCCCATCGCTCACTTAGGTTTTCCGAAGCATCGCCAGGAGAAGCCGAAACGAAAGCAGGAAAGCAATGAAGCAAATCCAGCGCACCGCCATTCTGACGGGAGCCACTTCGCCCCGTGGAATCGGCGTCAGCACCGCACGCCACTTTGCCAGCGAAGGCTGGGGAGTCGTGATCCTCGATCTCGACCACGCCGCATCCGAGCAAGTTGCCCAAGATATCGCCGAAGAATTCGGTGTTCCCGCGTTCGGCCACCGGATCGACGTTGCCGATGAAGCATCCGTAACCACCGCGCAGGCCGCCGTGGCAGCCCAGGTAGCTGCGGGAGGTTTGCCGCCCACCGGAGCGGTAGTGAATATTGCCGGAATAACCTCGCCGGTCGATTTCCTCGAGACAACGCTTGAAATTTGGCACAAGGTCATGAACGTCAATGCCACCGGCACCTACCTGGTATCCAAGGCCTTCTTGCCGGAAATGATAGAAAGCGGCTGGGGGCGGATTATCAACATGTCATCGGTTTCGGCCCAACGCGGCGGCGGAGTTTTTGGCAAGGTTCCCTATTCCTCGGCCAAGGCCGCGATTCTCGGCTTCACCAAGGCGCTGGCTCGCGAGATCTCGGCTACTGGAGTGACCGTTAACGCTATTACTCCCGGGGCGGTAGACACCAACATCCGCGTTGGCAGCACCGAGGAGCAAGAGGCCGCAATTGCCGCCGGAATCCCCATCGGACGCACGGCAACCACCGGCGAAATCGCCTCGGTTATCGGTTTCCTCGCCTCGGACGGCGCCTCCTACCTGACCGGCACCACCATTGATATTAACGGCGGAAGCCACATGCACTAGGGATTGCACCGCGTCCGCGATTCCCGGCGGCTGCCGCTTGGCGGTTGGTGGGTGCGCTGCGGATTAGTGATGCCAAACGGGGCGAGTAACGGCGCAGTTTCCAGCGCCGTTACTCGCTCTGCTGCGTTGGACGCCGAGAGAAGATTCGCCACGGAAGCAGGTCTGCGCGCTTCGAAATCGGCGCGTAATCCATCTCACTTGCGCTGTGAAGCAGGAATATAGTTCCCGGCTGGCAGGTTGCACGAAGCAACTACAATCTTCAGGAGTCCTACCTATGGATCTGTTCTCACCGCTTACACTCGGAGATCTCAGCCTTTCCAATCGACTGGTGATGGCGCCGCTGACCCGTTCACGCTCCCGCAAGGACGGCGTGCCCGATGACCAAGTAGTCGAGTACTATCGGCAGCGCGCATCGATGGGCTTGATCGTCAGCGAAGGCGTTTATCCCAGCGTTACCGGCCAGGGATTTGTCCGCCAGCCTGGTCTGGCCACCGCGGAGCAGATCGCCGGCTGGAAGAAGGTCACCGACGCGGTCCATGCCGAGGGCGGACTCATTGTTGCCCAGGTAATGCATGCCGGACGAGTGACGCATCCGGGGACCACCGGGCAGGACCACATTGTCGCGCCCAGCGCCATCGCGGTGGAAGGCGAGTCACGGACCTACACGGGCAAGCACCCCTACCCGGTGCCGCGCGCCCTTGGAACCGTTGAACTGCCGGGAATCATCGAGGAATTTGTGCAGGGTTCGCGCAATGCCATGGCCGCAGGATTTGACGGGGTCGAGCTGCATGGTGCCAACGGGTACTTGCTGCACGAGTTCCTCGCACCGAGCTCAAACACCCGAACCGACAACTATGGGGGGTCCCCGGAGAACCGCGCGCGCTTCGTCATCGAGGTAGTGAAGGCGGTGGCCAACGCGATCGGCGCTGGAAAGACCGGACTGCGGATCTCTCCCGAGCACAACATCCAGGGTGCCACCGAGCTGGATCGAGCCGACGTCACCGCGACGTACACGGCCTTGCTTGAGTCAATCGCCCCGCTTGGCCTGGCCGCCCTGAGCATTCTGCACAAGGAACCATCGGGGGACCTCGTCCAGGGTCTGCGCACCACCTTTGGTGGGCCGGTGCTGCTCAATACCGGGTTCCAAACGATTACCAGCTATGAGGACGCCACCGCGGTGGCCGCTGGCGGCTGGGCGGATGCGGTTGTGGTGGGGCGCCCCGCCATTGCCAACCCCGACCTTGTACGCCGGTGGCGCGAAGAGCTGCCGCTGAACGAACCGGATGCCGCCACCTTCTACACCGAAGGTGCCGAGGGCTACACGGACTACCCGTTCTGGCAGAACTAGACGCCGGCGCAGCCAAAGGTGAATAGAAACAAGCCGCATCTACCCGATACTTATCGGATGAATGCGGCTTGTTCGTTTTAACCGGTATCGGCTAGCCGAACCATGGTTTCTCCGCGGCGGCAAGAGTGCCGTCGTGCTTGGCCATGTTCAGCCACTGATCAACATATTCTTGGAATTTTTCATCGCCCAGCGGCAGCAGATAGGCCTTCTGCGAGAAGTTGAATGGCTTATCCGGATGCACGGCGCAAAGCTGAGGATGTTCATTGGCTACCCAACGCGTTTCCGAGGCATCGGTGGTCATCACGTCGGCACGCCCGGCGATGATTTCATCAAAGATCGTATTGTTGTTCTCAAAACGAATGATCTCGCCTTCCGGGTAATTCGCCTCGGCGAATTTTTCGTTTGTCCCGCCTATGGGAGTGATGGAGCGGACACCGGGCGTGTTGATTTCCTTCACGGTGTCGTATTTTTCAACATTTTCACACAGCGTGATGGGAGTTTTGCCTTCATCCAGGGTGGCTTCGCTGTAGTAGGCCTGCTGGGCGCGTTCCATGGAGATGGAGACACCGCCCACGCCGATATCGCACTTGGAAAGGAAGTCCGGCATCAGGTCCTTCCAAGAGGTCTGGATGAACTCCGCTTCGACATCCAGCGATTCGGCGAGATCCTTGGCCATCGTGATGTCGATTCCCGACCAATCTCCGGTTTCCGGGTCAAGATATGTGAATGGCCGGTAATCGCCGGTGGTGCAAACCTTGAGGATTCCCGATTCGCCGACGCTGGCCAACCGGGTATCACCTGCCGCGGTTGCCGCGTCGTTGCTCTGATCTGGAATAGGGGCGGAGCATCCAGCGGTGAGCAACACCGCGCTGAGCGCGAACACCGGCAGGAGACGAGTCACGGACTGCGGACTAGAAAAAGTTTTGGTCATAGCCCATCAATCTATAAGCCGACCTAGTCAGAGCGCAAGAGTTATGGATAGTTCTTCAGTGGTCGCGCTCCTGCACCTTGGCAGGGAGCCGACCAAGCGGAATAGGTGACGCTGTTTAAACCCCGTTCGAAGCACTGAGCGCGGCCACCAGGTCCTGGCTGTGTTCATGTTCGGCGGAGGCCAAGAAGTCGTCGAGGCTGCGATGCTCAACGAGTTCGCCTTCGTAGAAAACGGCCACGTTATCGCTGACATAGCGGATCACGTCCATGTCATGGGAAATGACCACCAGGCACAACCCCAGCCGATCGCGCAGCTTCAGCAGGAGGTCCAAGATGTGGCGCTGGGCCACGGAATCCAGCGCAGAGGTCGATTCGTCACAGATCAACACCTGCGGGGCGACCAGCAGGGCGCGGGCTATAGCCATGCGCTGCAATTGGCCGCCCGAGCACTGGCCGGGCTTTCGATCCAGCAGCTGCTGAGGAAGCCCAACCTGGGTCATGGCATTCTCAACGATCTTCGTGGCCTCTAGCACTGGCAGTCGGTGCACCGCTGCACTCAGGCTCTTGCGAAGCGTCAGGGCAGGATCAAAGGACGAGAATGGTTCTTGCGCAATGACTTGAACGGCGTTGGGCGTGATGTGTTCATGATGGTTCAGGATCTGACCGCTAGTTGGCTTCTCCAAGCCGGCGAGCAATCTGGCGAAGGTGCTTTTTCCTGAGCCCGAGCGCCCCACCACGCCGAGGATTTCACCGGCATGCAACCGCAGCGTGGTGGGTTCCAGAGCCGCGCGGCCCTTGGCTCGGCGCGTGTAATTCTTGCCGGCCGAACGGGCTTCGAGGACGCACCCGGAACTAATTTCGCGTCGCTGCCGCGGCCCAGCCTGGGTCGCATCAACCAGTTCACGCGTTTTGGCGTGCCGGTCCTTGGAGAAGATCATGGCAGTGGGGCACTGGTCAATGATTTCGCCGTCGCTGACCACCACGATTCGATCTGCAATATGCCGGACGCTGGCGATGTCGTGGGTGATGAGCAAAATGCCCAGTCCGCGTTCTTGCTGCTTGCGGCGCAGCAATTCCAGGACCTCGGATTTCAGGATGGAATCCAAGGAAGAGGTGGGTTCGTCGGCCAGGATGAACTCCGGGTTCCCCGCCAAGGCAATGGCCAGCATGGCGCGCTGGGCCATGCCTCCAGATAGCTGGTCGGGACGCTTGCCGGCGATCTCCGCGGCTGGGGCGAGTCCCACTTCATGGAGCAAGGCTTCGACCTGGGCCTCGTGCTTGCGGGCCTTGCCGGCGCCGTGCGTGGCGAGGGCCTCGAGCAGGTGCGCACGGACGGTGAGGCGGGGGTTCATGACTCGCTTAGGCTGCTGGAACAGCATGCCGATGCGCCGCCCGCGCACGGCATCCATGCCCCTGTCATCAAGCTGGTCAATGCGTTCGCCGCCCAGCAGGATTTCTCCCTCGGCGCGCAGCTGCGCCGGCAGAAGGCCCATGATCGCCTTGGTCAGCAACGTTTTTCCGGAACCCGAGCGTCCGACGACGGCCACTAGTTCGCCGGCACGCACCGAGCAGCTGACCTTGGAAAGCAGCGATTTTTTTCCGGCACTGACCGATAATTCGATGATTTCAAGTTCTTTAGTCATTCAGATCCGCCTTGGCCCCGGCCGCGAGGACATCTTGCCCGTTGAGCGTTTGCGTGATGCGGTTGCCCAGCAGGGTTACGCAAAAACTCACCAAGAATATTGCCGCACCCGGTGCGATCAGACCCCAGGGCGAACGAGTTGCATGTGGTTGCGCGTCGGCAAGCATGGACCCCCAGTCCGACTGCGGCGGCTGGACGCCGATGCCCAAATAGGACAGCGAACCGAGCAAGACCAGCAACAGGCCAAAGCGCAACGCTGCCTGAGCCAGCACCGGGCCGGCAACAAACGGAAACACGTGGTGGCGCAGGATGAACCAGCGCGAGGCACCCACATGCTTGGAGGCTTCCACATGGTGGGTCGAGAGCGACTGCACCGCCAGCGAACGCACCAAACGTGCCGTGGGAGTCCAGGCCACCACTCCCACGGAGAGCACCATGGTGGTGAATCCGGGGCCCATCACCGCGATGATCAGCAGCGCAATCACGATCTCCGGCAGCGCCAGCAGCAGGTCGTTGACCCGCAGGAAGATCTCGTCGAGCCAGCCTCCGCGCAGCGCGCTGAGCAGGCCCAGACAGGTACCCACCAGCAACGAGAACAGCGTGGTAATCAGCGCCACGGCCAGGGAGAAGCGTCCACCGTGAAGCACCCGGCTCAACGTGTCGCGTCCCAACGCATCGGTGCCTAGCAGGTGTGCCCAGCTCGGCGATTCAAGACGTTCGAAGAGGCTTTGCGCATCCGGGTCAAAAGGTGAAATCCACGGCGCCGAGATGGTCGCGAACAAAACGATGAGCAGGACGATCACCGGCGGGTTGAACAATAGCCCGCGAAGAGATTTTTTAGTCATGGCGTACTCCAATGCGCACATTCGGGTCGCTGAGCCGGTGCACCAGATCGATGATCCCCGTGGCCAGCACGGCGCAGGCCACGACGACCACAACCCCGCCCTGGGCAACCGGGATGTCGGCGTCCACGATGGCGTCGAAGATCAGCCGTCCCATTCCCGGGATGGCAAAAATGACTTCCACGATGACCGAACCGCCCAGCAGTCCCGCGAACCACACCCCGACCATGGTCCACAACGGAAGCAGGCCATGGGGGATGACGTGGCGGATCAGCGCCTGGCTTCGGCTCAGGCCGCGGGCCCTGGCGGCCAGCACATGTTCAGAATCCAGCGCCTGCTGCACGCCCGAGCGTACCGCCACGCTGAAAAAGCTGATCGGCCGCAGTGCCAGCACGAACACCGGAAGCACCAATGATGCGGGGGATTCGAATCCGGCCGACGGAAGCAAGGACCAGCACACCGCGAAGAGCAAGACCAGCAGCGGAGCCAGTGCATATTCGGGAATGGCAATCAGCGCGTGGGTCACCGAGGTGATGATCCGGTCCGGCCATTGCCCGGCACGGGTGGCCGCAAGCACACCCAGCACTATGGAGACCAGGATGGCCACCAGCAGGGCGCAGCCGGCCAAAGCCAGGGTGACGCCAATGGCGGGCAGCACCTGGTCGACCACCGGGGTTCCGCTGACAAAAGAGACCCCCATGTCGCCGGTGAAAAACCGGCCAAGCCAGCGACCGAACTGCACCAGCATCGGGTCATGCAGGCCAAATTGCTGGGCATAGGCTTGCACCGCCGCCTCATCCGCGGCTCCGATGTCCATGCGCGCTCTGAGCAGCGCGCGCACCGGATCTCCGGGGGAGACAAAGGGTACGAGAAATACCGCGAAGGACGAAAGCAGGACCGCTGCGCCGAGTCCTACGACTCGGCGCAGCGTCGATGAGAGGGATAGCAACTTACTTGGTCTTCGCCAGATCCTTGGTCAACACGTAGCGGGTGAGCGGGTCCTGGACGTAGCCCTGGACCGACTCGCCGACGGCGTCGATGGACTGTTCGTTGACCAGCCACACATTGGCCGCATCCTCGGCAAGGATGTCTCCCGCCTCGCGGTAGAGCTGGTGGCGCGTGGCCTCGTCGGTTTCGCTGGCCGCCTTGGCAATGAGTGCGTCGTAATCCTCATTGCAGTAATGGCTCAGGTTGTAGCCGCCCTGGCAGGTGTAGTCCGCCTGCAGGAACCCGATGGGGTCTGCAATATCGATCATGCGATTGCGCTGGCTCAGGATCATGTCGTACTTGCCGGCCAGTACATCTGGTTCGGCGGCGCCGTAGGACTTGGTGACCACGTTGGCCTGGAGGCCGATCTGCTTGAACTGCTCCTGGATGATGGCGCCCACCCCGGCGAATTCAGCGCGTTCGGTGATCGCGATAATCTCCAGCGGCTGATCTTGCGCATACCCGGAATCGGCCACCAGCTTCTTGGCTTCGTCCAGATTCAGCTGGGGGACGGCCAAGTCGGGATTGGCCCAGCTTTCGCTTGGCGCGAAGGGGCCGGTGGCGGGCTGCGCGGCACCCTCGTAAATGCTTGCGGCGATGGCGGGCAGGTCTAGCGCCATGGTTGCCGCTTTGCGCAGCTTGACGTCATTGAACGGTGCCCGTGAGTTGTTCAGGTAGAGCGTCGCGGTGCGGGGAGAATCGGTTTTGAGCACGCTCACCGAGTCATCCGATTCCAAGGTGGCCAAGCTGGTGGCCGGAATCGACATGGAGATGTCGGCTTCTCCGGTCTGGACCTGGGTTGCGCGCGTGGCGCCCTCGGTGATGTAGCGGATTTCGCCGCCGGCCAGTTTCGCGGTGCCGCCCCAGTAGTTCTCGTTGCGGTCCAGGGTCAGTGACTGGCCGGCCTTTTCGGAGACCGGGGTGAACGGTCCGGTGCAGTGGCCAAACGGGTCTATGCCCTTGGGCGTATAAGCATCAGGGGAGAGGACACCGGCATTCACGCTTGCCATGCGGTAGGGCAACAGCGGATCGGCAGCTGGCGTGGTGACGCGGACGGTGTCGGCATCGAGAGCGGCGACCTTGCTGATGGTCTTGGGGTTGATGGCGCGTGCCGGCGCGGCGGCTTCGAGCACGTGGCTCAACGATGCGGCCACGGCCTTCGCATCCAACGCGCTGCCGTCCTGGAACTTCACGTCCGGGCGGAGCTCAAAATCCCACTGCGTATCGGAAGACTGCTTCCATGATGCCGCAAGCATCGGCTCGACTTTTTTCTCGGTCTGGTCATACCGGGTCAGGGTTTCCAAGCACCCGGAGATGGACAGCACATAGGCATCATCGCTTTCCAGCGCCCAGTTGGACACCGGCGCGCGGAAATTGGCCACAACTACGCGAGCGTCTTGATCCGCGGCCTGCTCCGGTGCGGCATTCTGCGTGGAGGTACTGCAGGCGGTCAGCGCGAGTGCAACGGCCGCGATTCCGGCGGCTGCGCTCAAACGTCCAAAGTTCATGGAAATCCTTCGGCATTACGTAATGAATAGGCTTCTAAAGCATTAGGGCCTTGGTAAGCGTACCCTAATTAACCGCACCGGAAGCCTGTCCTGAACCCATGGAATCGGCAGGCGGAAATCCGAGCTGTTTGTTTGGAAGCGAGATCGCAACCTGAGTAGTGCAGAGTTGATGGTCGGCGTGGAAATTCTGCGTCGTTTTACCTAATATGTCGTAGTTCACGAATGCTGAGCGGAGGCGCCGACCCGACGCACGAGGCGCGATGCATAGAGGGAGGCCAAGGCCAGCGGAACAAGTAGAACCATCCAAGGCAGGTATCCGGGCAGCAGCTCCTGGCCGGCCCGAGTCAGGAGCCACCCGAGCAGCATATTTCCCAGCAGCACCGCCAACCCGCCGCAACTGGACAGCAAGCCGAAGTAGGAGCCGGTGGCACGTGTGCCGGCAAATTTCGGGACCAGGCTCAGCGCGGTGGGATGCACGCTCATATGACCCAGGGTCAGCAGGGTCACCGCGCACATGATGCGTGCCGCTCCGGGTTCGCCGCCGAAGGCGGAGGCGGGAACGAACGCGAGCACCGCGAATCCGAGTGCGCTGAAGAGATACCCGAAACGCAAGGTTATGAACGGACCTAGACGGGTGGCGAGCCACGCAACGGGCAACTGCAAGGTCAGCGTCAGAATGGATATCCAGGCGAAGACCAACCCCAGCCACTGGGTGGGCAAGCCTATGCGCGCCAGCTCCAGCGGAATGGCCAGGTAGAGCTGGTTATAGGCCAACAGGTCCGATGCGTGCAAACCGCAGAACGCCACAAATCTGCGGTCTTTCAGGCACGCACGCAAACTGCTCTTCGGGATGCTTCGCTGCACCGAATCATTGCCAACGCTCCGTGGGGAAATCCCTGGGGCCTCCCGGCGCAGGTTGGCCCACAAGAACAGGCCAATGACGACGAAGAAGACCGCCCCGAATCCTGCGACCGTCGAGAAGCCCCAACCCCATAGCGCCGCTCCGACCAGCGGTCCGGTGACCGCGCCGATTTCCCCGGTAATGCTCAGCCAGGCAAAGAGCGTGGTGCGTTTGGTTTCGGTCGGCTTTCCGCGTTCTCGGGCTGCTTGGGCCGCGGCCACCAGGACATTGAGCCCGGGAGAAAAAAGCGCTCCGCCAAATCCGGTCAGCAGGGTTCCGAGAATGAACATCCACAGCACCGGGGTGCTGGCCCATAACGAGGCCGCCAGGGTGAAGAATCCTGCCGCGCGAACCGCGCAGCCGATGAGGATCATATTTCGCGCGCCAAAACGGTCCGCCAGGCTGCCGCCGGCGAGGAAGAGTCCCTGCTGGGCGAAGGTGCGAATCCCCAGAATGAGTCCCACCGCGGTGCCGGCCAGCAGGAAATCATTGGTGAGGACCACGGCAAGAAATGGAACCACCGCGTAGAAGCCGATATTAAACAGCGTCTGGGTTCCGAGGAGAACGGGAACTTCGAAGCGAGGGGAGCTAGTTTTCATGGACCTTAGGGAACGCGTTGGGCCGCTTCGATATTCTGGCGATGATCAGATCCTTCGGTTTCTTAGGTTTTCGTCGGCAGTATGGCCACCGGATTGCAATTTTAGCCAGCAATAACCCGATTGTCAGAAAGCCGCCGCCGCTAGCCGTAACGGCGGGGCGGATTGTTGGCTGCTCTCGGGGTCTTGGGCAAGCCAATCGACAGCAGGGCAGAGGCGGATAGCCGCTCGAACTACATGCTCCGCGGATTGCGTGGAGGCCCCAGGAATTCCGCAGCTCTGCGCAGGACCTCGTCCATCGATTTCAGTTCGCATTCCCACAGCGTCAGCGAATCCCATCCAAGCAATGCCAAATCTTGCCGTTTGCGCTTGTCCCGGGCGATGTTGGAATCCAATTTCGGGCTCCAGTATTCAGCATTGGATGAGGGGCGGTGTTGGCCCGCAGGGCAATCGTGACCGTGCCAGAAGCAGCCATTCATGAAAATCACTTTGTTCCGGGCGCTGAAGACGAGATCCGGCGAGCCAGGCAGCTTGCCCCCGCGCAAAAGGATTTCCTGGTGTTCTTTGCGCAGCGCGGCCAACTGCCGGACAGGCAATGCTCCGTGCAACCGGAAACGGTAGCCAGCGGCATGCAGCAGACTTCGCAAGGCGAGTTCCGGGCGGGTGTTCTTGCCGGGGATCCGCGACATGAGCCGCGAGCGCTGCCCAACAGTCATGATGTCCATGGTCCATTGTGCGCACGGATCGGCTCTGCACGCCACGGTTCCACTGCAGACTATCCACGAGAGGCAGCTGGAACTCGAGGTCGGTCTGTTCTGCTGGGGCCGGGGTATGTCATTGAAACCTATTGCAACGGTTTACAAGACCCGGGCGCGCCAGTAGGTTGGGCCTCGAGAACGGCAATTCGTCGACCGTTGGCCCGGGCAGCACTGAAACCACTAAGGGGAAACTCAATGAAAGCAGCACGATACTACGACCAGCGGGACATCCGGATCGAGGACATCGACGAGCCGGAACTGAAGCCGGGCACGGTGGCCATTGACGTGGCCTGGTGCGGTATCTGCGGGACCGACCTGCACGAATACCTTGAAGGGCCGATCTTCATCCCGCCGGCCGGGAAGCCTCACCCGATCTCGGGTGAAAGCGCACCGGTCACCATGGGCCATGAATTCTCCGGAACCGTCACGGCCCTGGGGCCAGGAGTCACCGGACTCGAAATCGGCGAAAACGTGGTGGTAGAGCCCTATATCGTTCATGAAGACGTGGACACCAGCCAGGGACAGCCCTACCAGTTGTCCGAGAATATGAACTTCATCGGCTTGGGCGGCCGCGGTGGCGGACTTTCGGAGAAAATTGTGGTCGAACGCCGCTGGGTGCACCCCATCGGCCGGATCCCGCTTGATGAAGCCGCACTAATAGAGCCGCTGTCGGTTGCCCACCATGCGTTCGTCCGATCGGGGGCCAAAGCCGGGCAGGTTGCCATTGTCGGTGGTGCCGGTCCGATCGGATTGCTGACCGCTGCGGTGCTTAAAGCCAAGGGGCTTCAGGTCTTCGTCTCGGAGCTTTCCGAAGCCCGCAAGGCCAAGGCCCGCGAAACCGGGGTGGCCGATGATGTCTTCGATCCGCGGGACGGGGACGTGGCGCAGAAAGTGCGCGACGCAACCGGAGGTCGCGGCGCCGATGTCGGATTCGAGTGCTCCTCGGTTCCTGCGGTGCTGGACATGCTCCTGGATGCGGTGTCTTCGGGCGGGGTGATCGTCAACGTTTCGATCTGGGGCCATAAGCCACCAGTTGACATGCCCAAGCTGGTGCTGAAAGAGATCGATCTGCGGGGAACCATCGGCTACGCCAGCGATCATCCGGACACCATAGCGCTGGTGCAGGGCGGGAAGCTGGACTTGGCGCCCTTCATTACCGGCCGGATCGGACTTGACGGGCTGGTGTCCGAAGGTTTCGACCAGTTGATTAACAACAATGAAGAGCATGTGAAGATCATCGTGAATCCGCGCGCCTGATCTGGCTGTTGTCGGCGCCGGCAGAGCAACCGACCGGCAGAGCTGGAGGACTGCTCTGCCGGTCGGGCTTGGCATTTGCCGTTCCCTCTGTAGGCGGGGGTCGCCACTGTTCGTGGCTCGCGGGAGGAATTTACTGCTGGACCGCGCCTTCCAGGTCATCCAGTGCCATCTGCGGTGGCTGGCGCCTGAATCCCCTGGTCGTGAAGCCCAAGGTGATCCCGCCGATGACCAGCCAGATCGAGCCGATGGCTACCGCGTGTATATCCAGCTGCAAGAGCAGGAATCCGATCACCAACACGCCGATGGCCGGGCACAGGACATAGAGCAGCGGGTTCAGCTGCCTGCCGGCTTGGCGTTCTCGTGCCCAGTAGACGATCACCGAGGCGTTGACCATGATGAAGGCGATGAATGCCCCGAAATTGATGAATGACGTCGAGGTGGCCACGTCCATGAATATGGCGATCAGGCCCACCGCGGCAATGGCCAGGATCGAGAAGACCGGGGTGCTCCACCGGGCGTTCAGCTTGCCGAAGAAGCCGCGTGGAAGCACCCCGTCACGGCCCATGGCGTAGAGCAGCCGGCTGCCGGCGGCTTGGGCCGCGATGCCCGAGGTGAATTGGGCAATGACCAGGGCGGCGAGGAACACCGCTCCAAAGAGATTGCCGCCGACCTGCTGGGCGATTTCGAAGCCCGCCGCCTCCGAATTCTCGAAGACGCCGCCCGGATGCACCAGCTGCACGGTGTAGGCCACCACCACGAAGATGCCGCCGCCGATCAGCGCGATCAGCATGATCGCCTTGGGTACGGTGCGCCGCGGCTCGACGGTCTCCTCGGTCAACGTGGTCACTGCATCGAATCCGAGGAAGGAATAGGCAGCGATGGCCGCGCCGCCGGCGATGCCAGCGGCGGTGGCATCGATTCCGGTGAACGGGGTGGCGCTGGCCAGTCCGCTAGCCCCGTGTTCGCCGACGACGCTGGACACGGAGAGGGCCACGAAGAAGACGATAACCAGGATCTGGAAGGACATCAGGACCAGATTCACCCGGTCGGCCACCTTGATGCCCACGATGTTCAGGATTGTCGTGGCCACAATGAAGCCCAGGATCCATACCGGCATGGGCACAGCAGGGAACTGCGCCTGCAGGTAGGAACCTCCGATCAACCAGATCACCATGGGCAGGAACAGGTAGTCGAGCATGGTGGCCCAGCCGACCAGGAAACCCACCCGGCCATCGATGGTTTTGCGTACGTAGGTGTAGGCAGAGCCCGCTACGGGGTAGGCGGCTGCCATTCGCCCATAGCTGTTGGCGGTGAAAAGCATCGCCAGCAAGGCAAGGAGGTAGGCGCTGGCGCTGGCGCCGCCGGTTTGCGAGGCGATGACCCCGAAGATGCCCAGGACAATTAGCGGTGTCAGATAGGCCAGGCCGAAGATCACCAGCGAGGGCAACGTCAAAGTGCGTGTGAGGGCAGTGGTGGTGGACATGGAAAACTCCGTTGTTTTCAGTAGGGGAGGTGAGAGGGAAACGATCTAGGAGCGGGGACCCGGTGGCCGCGGGGTCCAACGGGAGGGATCAAGCACGCCGTTGTACATCGGCAGGTTGATGGGCTGATCTCCTTGCCGGAACTGGGACCAGACCCGGTTGGTTCCGGCCGTGCCCTGCTCGCGTACGCGCTGCAGCCTGGTTGGATCGACTCGCACCACGAGCGTGTCTTCGCCCAGCCCGGCTTCGCCTAGCACCATGCCTTCGGGGTCCACCGCGATGCTGCGGCCCCGGCCGGCGGGGTGGGCGCAGTTCACGCTGAGCATGTAGACCTGGTTCACGATGGCGTTGGCTCTGGCCAGCACCAGTTCTTGTTCGCGGTCATCGCTGGTGGTCTTCACGACGTTCACTATGGCCCCGGCGCCCATCCACGCGAGATGGCGGGAATGCTCGGGAAACCACGCGTCGTAGCAGTTGGACAGACCGACCGGTCCAAAGCCGTCCAGCGCGGCCACCACGAATTCGGTGCCCGGCTGATGCGGCTCAAAGGGCCGCCAGGGGAACATCTTGCGGTAGCTGGCCGCCAGGGTTCCGTCCGGGGCGAAGAGCAGCTGGGTGTTGTAGTAGCCGCCGGCAGCGTCGCGTTCCCCGATGCTTCCCGGGCAGAGCCAGATCCGGTGTGCTTCCGCGATCCGGCCGAGGGCCGCGACGAACGGATCATCCAGCGGGACCGCGGCGTTCACCAACGCTGCACTCCGTTCGGCTTCGGGCAGATGCTCGGTGCCGTGCAAGTGCATTTCCGGGTAGGCCAGCAGATCCATCGGTCCGAAGCGATCTAGCGTCGCGGCTACGTCCTCGGCAAAACCGTCTACCGAGCTCGACACGGGCAGCGGAGCGCGTTGGGCCAGGCCGGCAATGATTTCTTGAGGCACCATGAACTTCTTTCGGAGATATATAACTGATCAATATGAGCAGTTATATAAATGTATGTGATGCAATCGATAGACTCAATACATGACGGCAAAAAATAATCCGGGTTCGGCTAATGCCGAGAAACGTGAAGCCGAGCGATTGCTGCATGCGGCACCGGGCTCCGCAGCTGTTACTCGGCTTACGGCGATGGAAACCGTCCGTGCACGAATCCTGCTGTCGGTCGAACATCGACTGCTTGCCCCAGGCGGCAAATTGCCAAGTACCCAGCTGATCGCCGCCGGCCTTGAAGTCAGCGTCATCACGGCTCGTCGCGGGCTGGAAAGCCTGGTGGCAGACGGGGTGCTCGAACGGCGTCCCGGGCGAGGCGGCGGGACCTTCGTGGTGCAAGATCCGCCGCAGCTCAATGATTCCTCGGTCCAAGCATTCCGCGCAGATGAAGGTGCGGTGCTCCGGTTGATCGACCAGCGCAGCCTCATGGAAAGCGCCGTTGCTGCGCAGGCCGCACTACGCGCCACCGAGGAGCAGTGCCAAGAGTTGGAAGAATTGATCAGCCAATCGGCACGTGCTGCAAGCTGGCATGAGCATCACATCCCCGATACCCGTTTCCACCGCCTGCTTGCCGAAATCAGCGACCTTCCCGAGGTACCTGCCTACCTCGCCGCTTACGAAGAACTGCTGAAGTACTTCGTGCCCTATCCGCAGGAGAAGCTGGAAGTTGGCCGAGGCCACCACCGGCAGCTGGTTAACGCTCTGCGGCGCCATGATCCCGTGGAGGCCATGTCGGTGACCCAGGAACATGTGGCGGCACTGAGGGGAGAGATGTTCTTCGGTCTTGGAACTGGTGGAGGGCGCTAGTGACGGCAATAGGCGGTGCGCTGCTTGCCTGTGCTCCGCTGCCTTTTCGCCGGCGAGGAAGTGTCCCTGCTTGTCGAAAGTTCGAATCCCCGGCATAAGTCCCACAGTGGTGCCGGGCGGAAGGAAATCATTGGTGAGGACGACGGCAAGAAATGGAACCACCGCGTAGAAGTCGATGTTGAACGGCCTTTGAGTTCCGAGAAGCACGGGAATTACGAAGCGAGATGAGTTAATTTTCATTGACCTCGGAAACGCGCTGGTCCGCAACGGCAATCCTGAGATGGTGAAATACCGTGCATCGCGATGCTCGCCGGGAAGGGCGGGATACCGGACCTAAATATTAGCCGGAACTTTCTTGCGACCAATGTGCTGCCGAACCGGTAGCATCGCTGGCCCATGCATCCTTTCGGTCGCGTGCTCCAAGTGGCAGACTGTGGGCACAACCTCCGGCCGCCTGGCTGACCAGCCCCGCGGTTGCCTGAAACGACATTAACCCACTGAGACGGGAAGGACGCGTCATGGCAAAACTCAGAGCGCATAATTTGAGCATTTCGCTAGACGGCATGGGCAGCGGGGTGAACCGCAGCCTCGAAGAACCCTTCGGGCATGCAAAGGAGCGACTGCACGAATGGTTCATCCCCACCCAGACCTTCCAATCGCTGGTGGGCAACGAAATGCGCGTACCTCTGGACGAGGCTGCAGCCGAGGACGACGTTTTTGCCCGGAGGGCGTTTGACGGCCTTGGTGCCGAAATCATGGGTGCCGGAAAGTACGGTCCTCCGGGGTGGGAAGAAGACCCCAGCTGGTCCGGCTGGTGGGGAGAAGAACCGCCGTTCCATTCTCCGGTGTTCGTGCTCAGCCACCGGAAGCGTGAATCCCAGACGGTGGGGGAGACGACCTTCCATTTCATCGATGCCTCCCCGCAAGAAGCCCTGGAAGCAGCCGCCGCGGCCGCCGGCGGGCTGGACGTGCGCCTCGGTGGCGGCGTGCTCAGCGTGCGGGAATTCTTGCGCGCCGGACTGGTGGACTATCTGCACGTGGCGCTAGTTCCGATCCTCTTAGGACGCGGTGACAGGCTCTGGGAGGGTCTTGAAGGGATGGAGCGAAACTACTCGATCGCATCCACTTCGACGAGCAGCGGGGTGACGCATCTGGAATTCACCCGGATCGAGTCCTAGCGAACCGAATGTGTAGCTTCGTCACGCGCCGTCTTGCCTTCGGGCGGGGCGGTGCTGGCAGACTGGGGTCAAATGCCATGGGATCGGCACCCCGGAGTATCCGGGCATGGCAGAAAAGCCACCAAGCGAAGGAGCATGAATATGTACGCAGTAACGAATCCTGCCACCGGAGTCGTGGAAGCAACTTACCCCATCGCCTCGGACGCGCAAATCCAGACCGCGATTACCACCGCCCATCAAGCCTATGGGCAATGGTCCGTCTCTGCGTTGGCCGAGCGCGTAGCCCTGCTCGAACGCGTGGCAGATATCTATGAAGCGCGTGCCGAAGAGCTTGCCGGGATCATCACCCGTGAGATGGGCAAGCCGAAGAAGCAGTCGCTCGGCGAGATCAGCATCGTGGTGTCCATCTACCGCTACTACGCCAAGAACGGTCCGAAGTTCTTGGAAGATGAAGAACTGGAAATTGCCTCGGGCGGCAAGGCGCTGGTGCGCAAGGAAGCGGTCGGCGTGCTGCTGGGCATCATGCCGTGGAATTTCCCGTACTACCAGGTGGCGCGCTTCGCGGCGCCCAACCTGATGAACGGCAATACGATCCTGCTCAAGCACGCACCGCAGTGCCCCGAATCCGCGCTGGCCATGGAGCAGATCTTCCGTGAAGCCGCAGCGCCGCACGGCGCCTACCTGAACATCTTCGCCACCAATGAGCAGGCGGCCGACATCATCGCGGACCGCCGCATCCAGGGCGTCTCGCTGACCGGCTCCGAACGCGCGGGCGCGGCGGTGGCAGAGGTCGCCGGACGCAACCTGAAGAAGGTGGTCCTGGAACTAGGCGGTTCTGATCCCTTCCTGGTGCTGCCCGACGTCGATGTGGAACGGACCGCGAAGCTCGGCATGCGGGCCCGCTTCGGCAATACCGGGCAGGCCTGCAACTCGGCCAAGCGGTTCATCGTGGATTCCTCGGTATACGAGGACTTCTCCCGGGCGCTCGCCGAACAGGTGTCCGCCATCAACGTCGGCGATCCAACCCAGGCCGAGACCTTCCTCGGCCCGCTGTCTTCGGCGGCGGCCCGCGAAGGTCTGGCGGAACAGGTGCAGGACGCCATCGACAAGGGCGCCACGGTGCTCGCCGGCGGCAAGCGGATCGAAGGCGTCGGTGCCTACTACGAACCGACCATCCTGGCCGATGTCACCCCTGAAATGCGCGCCTTCTCCGAGGAGCTCTTCGGGCCGGTGGCGGTGCTCTACAAGGTGGGCGGCGAGGAAGAAGCTATCGCGTTGGCCAACAATTCCGACTATGGCTTGGGTGCCTCAGTCCACACCAAGGACCTGGCGCGCGCCGAGCGGATCGCCGCGCGGCTGGAAAGCGGAATGGTGGCCATCAACGAACCTTCGGCCTCGGCGGCCGAATTGCCATTCGGCGGAGTGAAGCGCTCGGGGATCGGCCGGGAGCTGGGCAAGTACGGCATGACCGAGTTCATCAACCACAAGCTGGTGAAGGTCGCCGGGCGCTAACCGGGTCCGCTTCCGCAGTTGGCCTTGAATTCGCCCCATGCCTCAGGGGCTTCAAGCGAACATGCATAGGCGGATGCCCTTATGTTCGGGAGCGAAACGAACTCCACCGCGTCATTGCGGTGGAGTTCGCGGAGCGTGCAACAAGTGGCTACGCCTTGTCGGCGATCACCTGCTTGTCTCCTTCGTCAGAGATCGGATTCCCGAGCAGCGTACTGCGTTCTGCCAGGGGCACCATTTGCAGAGCGCCGGTCTTCAATTCATCGCAGTGCCCGTTCAGTTCCTTGCGGATGACATTGGCCAAGAAGAACAGTCCGAGCACGTTGGGAACGGTCATCAGGAAGAATACCGCGTCCGAGAATCTCACCACGGTCGACAGCGAGACGGCCGAGCCGAGAATGATCGTGCCCAGCCAGACGAGGTTGTAGCTGTTGCGGACGATCGCCGACTTTCCAAAGAGGAAACCAGCGGCCAGCTGCCCGTAGTAGGAGAAACTCAAGATCGTGGAGAAGGCGAAGAGCAGGACGCAGATGGTCAGCACATAGGGGAACAGCCCATGCACCGAACCGAAAGCTGCGGTGGTGAGCGCGATTCCGTCCGCATCCTGATTCAGGTATTGGCCGGTGACGATAATGGCCAGCGCCGTCATGGTGCAGACCACTACGGAATCAATGAAAGGTTCCCAAGCCGCGACGAAACCTTCCTGAGCCGGTCGCGTGTTCTTGGTGGCCGAATGGGCCATGCCGGCGGTGCCGGCTCCTGCGACATTGGAAAACAATGCTCGTTGGATTCCGATGATCGCCACGCCCACGACGCCTCCCTGAACGCCGCCCCCGGTGAATGCACCCTCGAAGATCAGGCCGAAGGCCCCTGGAATAGCGCTGAAATTAGTGAACAGGATGATCAACACGCAAACAATGTAGAGCGCCGCCATGCCTGGCATGATGCGGCCGGTCCACTTGGCAATGGACTTGATACCGCCAAAGATCGCCAGAGCCGTAACGACAGCAACGATGACTCCCAGAATCCAGCTCTTTCCGGCGAAGAAGCTCTCCTCTCCGCCGGTCATCAGCACAACTTGGGCGGTAAGCTGATTGGCTTGGAACAGGTTGCCGCCGCCGAGGGCGCCAATCATGGTGAAGGTCGCGAACATGTAGGCAAGCAGCTTGCCGAGTTTCGCCTTGCCTTGGAGCCGCAGTCCGGTCTGGAGATAGTACATTGGCCCGCCGGAAACCGTTCCGTCTTTATTGATTCGCCGGTACTTCTGACCGAGTGTGGCTTCAGCCATCTTCAGGGACATGCCGAGAAATCCTGCAATGACGATCCACAATGAGGCACCGGGCCCGCCAATGGAGATTGCGACAGCAACACCGGCGATATTGCCTAGGCCTACCGTTCCGGATAGTTCGGTGGCCAGAGCCTGGAAACTGGTCACTTCGCCAGGGTCGTTGTGGCGGTTGAATTTTCCGCGGATAATATTAATCGAGTGTGGCATCTGGCGGAAGGCCCGGAATCCGGTGAAGCAGGTCATGAAAATACCGGCGCCAATGATCCAGACGACAATCAGCGGCAGTTCCGAACCGAAGACCGGGACGGCGAAAAACACCACGCTTTCGAGCCATGAAACAAACGGGCCAAAGAGGCTTTCCAACCGCTGATCGAGCGAAAGCGCGCTGAGTACTGGAATTGAAGTTGAAGATGGCATATTAAGTGCCTCTCACAGTCAGAGTGATTGAGCGTCCGGTCAACTGCAGCGATGCCTACACCATGCGGTTGTCCGTACGCTCCTGAGATGGGTCGATACCGGGTATTTTGTGGGCCTGATGTGTCGGTGGAGCTAGTCGTTCTGTAGTATCGAAGAAAATGAATAGTAAGTCGAGTGACGGTCATCACGTTATTGGTTGTCGATAACAATGACACCCGAAGGGCTTGCATGTGTCAACCCTTTAGGCTCGAAAGCCCGCACATCGCGGTGAAATGGAGTTGCTATGGCTCGCGAAGCGAGTATCGAAGTCGGTCAGTTAGCGGCTCGGGCCACGTTGAAGGAAACTACCGAAGCAATCATCCGTAGGGCTTTGCTGGACGGCACCATGCAACCCGGAGAGATCTACTCGGCCAATGCGCTTGCCGGTCGCTTGGGGATCTCAAATTCGCCGGCCAGGGAAGCCATGATTACGCTGGCGGACAAGGGTCTTTTGGAACCGATTAAGAATCGAGGATATCGCGTTGTCGATATGAGCGATCGGGATCGCCAAGAAGTCTATGACCTGCGAATGCTGATAGAAGTTGAAGCTGTACGGCGCGTTGCGCTGCGCGGAATTAGTGATGAAACCTGTGGTCAGCTCAGAAAATTAGTGGATTCAACGGTACGCGTGGCCGAGAGCGGTGACGTTGTGGAGTATCTCGAGGTGGATCAGGAATTCCATGTTGAGCTCGTGAAAATTCTAGGTAACAGGCGTTGGGTTGGCATCATTGAGAACCTGCGGGATCAGTCGCGGATTAATGGCGCCTATCACCTGCAGGAGCGCGGGCTGCTAACCGAGAGCGCCCAAGAGCACCGGGATATCATTGACGCCGTGACGCAGGGCGATTCGCGCCGCGTGGTGGAGCTGATGACTCGTCATCTGGAGTATGCCCGCCCTTGATTTCGCGGCACTAAGAAGTCCCAAGGCCCAGACGTATTTATTGCGTCTGGGCTTTATCTTTCCCCAACGCTTGACATGTGCGCTGGGTCATAGTGCATAGTTATCGATAACGGATAACCGAAAGTAGTTTTCGACTGCCCACACATTTGAAAGGGGGACGACGTGACGGATTCAATGATCGACATTGAACCGCAATTTGAATCGAGGCTTCCGCAGGCCGCAGAACTAGTCATCATCGGTGGCGGCATCATGGGCGTCAGCACCGCATGGCATCTGGCCAAATCGGGCGTGCGCAACATCGTCCTGCTCGAACTCGGCGAACTCGGTGGGGGATCCTCGGCGAAACCCCTAGGCGGCATTCGCGCAAACTTCTCGGACCCGGGCAACATTCAGCTTGGCCAGCGCTCCTTGGCCGCCTATCGCCGATTCGACTCAGAATTCGGTGCCGGCATCGGCCTGGAACAAGTTGGCTACCTCTTCCTCTGCCGGAATGCCGATTCGCTTCAGGCGCTTGAGGGTGCCACCGCCACCCAGAACGGCATGGGCGTCCCAAGCCGCATGATCTCACCGCAGGAAGCCCAAGGTCTGAACCCCTTTGTCGATGCACGCTCGCTCAACGGAGCGAGTTTCTCCCCGGGAGACGGATTCGCCGAACCCGCATTGGCGGTGGCTGCCTATGCTGCCGCTGCTCGCCAGCTGGGCGTCAAGATCCTCACTCACACCCAGGTGCTGGACATTGAAACCGGGGACCGATCGATCAAGTCGGTGACAACCAATCGTGGAACCGTGAAGACCGGCGCGGTCATCTGCTGCGCCGGAGCATGGAGCCGCAGCATCGGTGAGCTGGCTGGAATCGATCTACCGGTCACTCCGACTAAGCGGATGATCGGTGTGACAAGGCAGCAGCCTGCCGCCCACCCGCGGGTTCCCTTCACCCTGGACCTGGCGACCACAATGTACTTCCATAACTACCGCAACGGATTGCTGGTGGGGATCTCCCATGAGCAGGAGGCGGGATTCGGGCGGGAATTCGACTATTCCTGGCTCGACGAATTCAACGATGCGGCAGCGGTTTGCGCCCCGGGGCTCGAAAACCCGGATCTGGTCGGCGGATGGGCCGGATACTACGAGAACACCCCGGACCACAACGCCCTGATCGGCCAGGCGCGGGGCCTTCCAGGTTTCTTTTATGCGACCGGTTTCTCCGGCCATGGTTTCCTCCAGGGCCCCGCAGTCGGGGAGCTGGTCACCGACCTCTACCACCAAAGGGATTCATTCATGAATCCCGCCCCCTTCGCCGTGGAACGGTTCGAAAGCAGCAGCCAGCTGCGCGAAGTCAACATCATCTAATGGACATGCAGAAAGGCAAGCATCAAATGAGTTTCGTTGAGCAGTGGGAGTTGCGAGCACGCTTCGCTTACGAGCTGTCGGTCATGTACGGAACAGAAGTTCCGGCCTACAACACCCTGGTGGACGTCTCCAACGAGGTGAATCGCGACCATCTGGCAAGCAACGGCGCGCAGGCCGAACGACTCGGCGATATCAAACGCATCACCGCCGAGCGCCACGGTGCCATCCGGGTGGGCTCGCCGGCGGAAATGCGGCAGGTGGCCCGGGTCTTCGGCGCCTTCGGCATGTACCCGGTGGGTTTCTACGATCTGCGTGATGCGGCCAAGGCCTCGGTCCCGGTGGTTTCCACCGCCTTCCGACCGGTGGACCGTGCGGAATTGGCAAAGAACCCCTTCCGCGTTTTCACCTCGATGCTGGCGGCCGACGACCCGCGCTTCTTCAACGAAGCGCTGCGCGCGGAGCTGAAAGAGTTCATCGGCTCGCGCACGCTGTTCCCGGTGCATCTGCTCGAGCTGGCCGATCAGGCCGCCGCCGAAGGCGGACTGCAAGCCGAAGATGCCGTGCAGCTGCTGCAGCTTGCCTGCGCCTCCTTCAAGCTATCGGACGACCCGGTAGAACACAGCTGGTACAAGAAACTCGAAGAAATCAGCGCCGTCGCCTCGGATATCGGCGGGGTGCGCAGCACCCACATCAACCATCTCACCCCGCGGGTACTGGATATCGATGAGTTGTACACGCGCATGGAAGCGCGCGGGATCACGATGATCGATGAAATCCAAGGCCCACCGGCCTGGGCCGGGCCAGACATCCTGCTGCGCCAGACCTCCTTCCGGGCACTGGCCGAGGACCGCATGTTCCGCTATCCGGACGGCAGCGTTGCCCCGGGAGAACTGCGGGTCCGCTTCGGGGAGGTGGAGCAGCGCGGCATCGCACTGACCGAAAAAGGCAGGGACCTCTACGACATCATGGTCGCTGAAACCGACCGCCGGCTGGCGGCGGGCCTCGGAAACGGCGTACGCGTGGACGTTGCCCGCACCGTCTGGGAGGAGCATCTGCCGCGCACCGAACGCGAGTTGGCGCTGGCGGGGTTGGCCTTCTTCACCTATGAACTCAACGCCGAGCGGGCAGCGCAGCTTGGCGCAGCGGCCGTGGCCACGCAGGATATCGAGGAGCTAATCACCGCCGGACTGGTGGAGATCGAGCCCATTGTCTATGAAGACTTCCTGCCGCGTTCGGCTGCCGGGATCTTCCAATCAAACCTCACCGACGAGGGCTCCCGGGACGACGCGCAGGCAGCGGCTAGCTACAACGAGGAAAGCATGAGCCAGATCCTCGGTGCCCCGGTGGCCAATCCATACGAGCTCTACCGCAAGCAGCAAGAGGAATCCCTCGCCGCGCTGCGTACGCGGTTGGCCGAACTCACAACCGTCTAAAAAATCACTACATCCAAGGAGCATAGAAAATGACGCAGACCGTGAATGAAACGACCCTGAAGAGCACCGTTGCCAAGGCGCTGGAAGCCTGCGGCGTGGAGAGTGCCGCATTGAGCGGAAGCGGTGTGGTCACCAGCCCGCTGACCGGTGAAGTGATCGCTAGCATTCCGCAGCACACCGCCAAGGACACAGAAGAGGCCATCACCCGCGCCTCCGAAGCCTTCAAGATCTGGCGCGAGATGCCCGCCCCGCTGCGCGGACAGACCGTCAAGCGCTGGGGCGAACTGCTCACCGAGCACAAGGAAGACCTGGCCGTTCTGGTCCAGGCCGAGGCTGGCAAGATCACCTCCGAGGCGCTGGGCGAGGTGCAGGAAATGATTGATATCTGCGACTTTGCCGTGGGTCAATCCCGCATGCTCTACGGCAAGACCATGCCTTCCGAACGTCCCGGTCACCGCCTGATGGAGACCTGGCACCCGTTGGGCGTGGTAGGTGTCATCTCGGCCTTCAACTTCCCTGTGGCCGTGTATTCCTGGAATACCGCGCTGGCCCTGGTGGCCGGTGACACCGTGGTGTGGAAGCCTTCGGGACTGGTGAGCCTGTCCGCCATGGCCGCCCACACGCTGCTGGCCCGCGCCGTCGCGGACACCGGCGCTCCGGTTGATGTGCACCAGCTGGTGCTCACCGACCGCGCCGGCGGAGCCCCGCTGCTTGAAGACCCGCGCGTCGCGCTGGTCTCGGCCACCGGATCCACTCGCATGGGACGCGAAATCGCCCCGCAGATCGCCGCCCGTTTCGGGCGCATCCTGCTGGAGCTCGGCGGCAACAACGCGGCCATCGTCTCCCCGAGCGCGGATCTGGACCTGGCCCTGCGCGGCATCGTCTTCTCCGCGGCCGGCACCGCCGGGCAGCGCTGCACCACCATGCGCCGCATCATCGTCCACGAATCGGTGGTTGACGAGCTGACCGAGAAGCTTGTTGCCGCCTACGGCACATTGAGCATCGGAGACCCGCGCGCCGAGGCAAATCTGGTGGGCCCGCTGGTCAACAAGGGCAGCTACGAGGCCATGGCGCAAGCGCTATCGGATGCCAAGGCCCAGGGCGGCACCGTGCTCGCCGGCGGCGAACGGGTACTCGCCGAGCAGTACCCGGATGCCTACTATGTGCAGCCTGCGATCGTGCGCATGCCGGCACAGAGCGAGGTGGTGCGCGAGGAGACTTTCGCGCCGATCCTGTATGTGCTGACCTACGCGGACTTCGCCGAGGCCATCGAGTTGCAGAACGGGGTGCCACAGGGACTGTCCTCGGCGATCTTCACCACCGACCAAGGCGAGGCCGAGCGCTTCCTTTCCGCCTCGGGTTCAGACTGCGGCATCGCAAATGTCAACATCGGCACCTCCGGGGCCGAGATCGGCGGAGCCTTCGGCGGCGACAAGGAAACCGGCGGCGGTCGCGAGTCCGGTTCGGATGCCTGGCGCGCCTACATGCGCCAGGCGACCAACACGGTGAACTACTCCGGCGAGCTGCCATTGGCCCAGGGCGTGAAGTTCCTCTAGGCCAGAGATAACTCCAGTTCCCAGCGAGGCGGCGTGCCCGGTGCACGTCCCGGGCACGCCGCCTCGCTTCTTTTGAAACCCAACTTAATTGTTGCCCCGTCGGGGCAATCCTCGCGCGGCCCGTCAGGGCAGAAAGAGCCGGAACAGTGAGCAGCATTTTCGAGCTGATGGACCAGTGGGGTCCGGAGAAAATCGTCGCGGTCAGCGACGCCAAGACCGGTATGAAGGGCGTGCTGGTCATCGACAATACCGCCCGCGGCATCGGCAAGGGCGGCACCCGCATGCAGCCGAGCGTCTCGGTGGATGAAATTGCCCGGCTGGCGCGCGTGATGACCTGGAAGTGGGCCGGCGTGGATCTGTTCTACGGCGGAGCCAAGGCAGGCATCCAGGCGGATCCGAACAGCCCGCATAAGGAGGAGATCCTGCGCTCCTTCGTGCGCAAGCTCTCCAACGAGGTCCCCGAAGAGTACGTCTTCGGCCTGGACATGGGGTTGACCGAAAATGATGCGGCCATCATCAACGACGAGCTGGGCACCCGGATGGGGGCCGTCGGCACCCCGTGGGATCTGGGCGGGGTGCCCTATGACCAGCTGGGCATCACCGGTTTCGGGGTGGCCGAGGTGGTTGATGCGGCCGCGCAGAAACAAGGTTTGCGCGGCGCCCGGGTCGCGATCCAGGGTTTCGGAGCGGTGGGCCACGCTGTGGCCTCCCGGCTGCATGAGCTGGGCTACCCGGTGGTGGCAATCTCCACCTCGCGCGGGGCGATTGCCCACGAGCAGGGCCTGGATATCCCGGCGCTGCTCGAACGCCGCAGCCAGGTGGGCGACGCTTTGGTGGAGGACTTCCCCGAATTGCGCATCGGCCCTGGCGAAGAGCTGTTCACCGGTGCGGAGATCGTGGTGCCGGCTGCGTTGCAGGATGTCATCGATGCCTCTGCGGCGCAGCGGATACAGGCGAAGTTGCTGGTCGAGGGCGCGAATCTGCCCACCGACGCGGCAGCTCAGCAGATCCTCGCTACCCGCGGGATCACCGTGGTTCCGGACTTCATCGCCAACGCCGGGGGCGTGGTCAGCGCGGCCTTCGCCATGGAGGCCAGGCAGTCCCCGTTCCGCGCGAATACCGAGACGATCTTCACCACGGTTTCGGCGAAGCTGCGTGAAAATACGTTGACCGTGCTTGATCAGGCAGTCACGCTGGAGATTACGAGCCATGAGGCAGCGCGCAACCTCGCCCAGGAACGCGTGCGCCGGGCCATGGCCTTGCGCGGTCGCACGCTCGTCCACTAACAGCCAACCCCGCCAACCGGAGAAAGCCGAGCATCCATGAGCCTGACTTCTGCCCAGCGCACCACCCCAGCGGATGGCAAGGACTGGGAGGTCATCATCCGCGAGCTGCGCGCCCAGCTCGGTGACCGGATGGACAATTCCACCCTGGCCCGGGCGCAATACTCCACCGACGCCTCGAACTACCGGGTGGTGCCGCAGGTGGTGGTATTTCCGCGGGATGCCGCGGATGTGAGGCATACGGTGGCCACCGCCCGCATTCATGGAATTCCCGTGACCGCGCGCGGCGGGGGCACCTCATGCGCCGGCAACGCGGTGGGCGAGGGGATTGTGCTGGACTTCTCCCGGCATATGAATCAGGTCCTGGCTATCGACCCGCAGTCACGAACGGCCGTGGTGCAGCCAGGGGTGGTGCTCTCGGAACTGCAACAGCAGCTTGCTCCATTGGGGCTGCGCTTCGGCCCCGATCCCTCCACCGCGACTCGCTGCACGCTGGGCGGGATGATCGGCAACAATGCCTGCGGCCCGCATGGCCTGTCCTACGGACGGACCGCGGACAACGTGGCCAGCCTGCAATGGCTGACCGCCGACGGGCGGGTGATCGAGGCCGGAGCGGGCCGCGAGGCTTTGGCCCCGATCCGTGGCCTGGAAGATTTTGTCATGCGCCATCTTCAGGTGCTGCGCACCGAATTCGGCCGCTTCGAGCGCCAGATTTCGGGCTACTCGCTCGAGCACCTGCTGCCGGAAAACGGGCGCAACCTGGCCGCGGCATTAACCGGAACCGAAGGCAGCTGCGGCATCATCCTGGAGGCCACGCTCAAGCTCGTCGAGCTGGCGCCGGCCCCTGCGTTGGCGATCCTCGGCTACGCGGATATGGCCCAGGCGGCGGATGACGTGCCGGCCTTGCTGCCCTTCAAACCGTTGGCCCTGGAAGGGCTGGATGCAGCCCTGGTCAACGTGATTCGCCGCGCCAAGGGCGAGCATTCGGTCCCTGAACTACCCGCCGGCGGAGGATGGCTCATGGTGGAAGTCGGCGGGGCCGACTCAGCCGCCGCGGTGGCCAGCGCGCGGCGGCTGGTGTCCGCGGCCTCCGCGCTGGACTCGGCGGTGATTCCCGCCGGGGCCGAGGCCCGGCGGCTTTGGCAGATCCGCGCCGACGGCGCCGGACTTGCCGGACGCACCCCCGGTGGCGCCCAGGCCTGGCCTGGCTGGGAGGACTCGGCGGTGCCGCCGGAACATTTGGGTGACTACTTGCGCGAGCTTTTCGCGCTGATGGACAGCGAGAGCTTGGAAGGCCTGGCCTACGGGCATTTTGGTGATGGCTGCGTGCACCTGCGCATCGATTTCCCGCTGGCTGCAGAGCCGGAGGTCTTCAGCCGGTTCATGGATCAGGCCGCGGCGCTGGCCGCCAAATACGGCGGTTCGCTCTCCGGGGAGCACGGGGACGGGCGGGCGCGCGGTTCGCTGCTGCACACCATGTATTCTCCCGCGGCGCTGGAGGCCATGGCGGAATTCAAGGCGCTCTTCGACGAGCACAACAATCTGAATCCCGGTATCGTCGTGGAGCCGGCGCCACTGAGTGCGGACCTGCGCCGCCCACAGGCGCTCACGCTGCTGGCCAGCGATGGTTTCGGCTTCGCCCATGACGGGGGCAATATCACCGACGCACTGCACCGCTGCGTGGGAGTCGGCAAATGCCGGGCGGACAATCGGGATACCGGCGGATTCATGTGCCCGTCCTACCAGGCGACCCGGGACGAGAAGGACTCCACCCGCGGCCGCGCTCGGGTGCTGCAGGAGATGCTCAATGGGGGAGTGGTCACGCTCGGCCATGCCTCCCCGGAGGTCCATGAGGCCCTGGACCTGTGCCTGAGCTGCAAGGCCTGCGCCACCGATTGCCCCACCGGGATCGACATGGCGATGTTCAAATCCGAGACCCTGCACCAGACCTACAAGGGCAAGCTGCGCCCTCTGTCCCACTACACCCTCGGCCGGCTGCCAACCTGGCTGCGGCTGATGTCCCCCTTCGCGGCACTGGTCAACCTGGCCGGAAGGATCTCCCCGCTGCGCCGGCTGATGATGCACCTGATCGGTGCCGACCCGAGGCGCGGCCTGCCAACGCTTCCGCGCGTACCGTTCCGCCGCAGTGCTGCGGCCCGGAATGTCCGGCCGGTGCCCGCCGCGGAGCATCAGGTGCTGCTCTGGGTGGATTCCTTCACGGATGCAATCACCCCGCAGATCGCTAATGATGCGATCCGGGTGCTGCAAGCCGCAGGGGCCGACGTGCAGTTGGCGGCACCCGGGGCGTGTTGCGGGCTGACCCTGATTTCCACAGGTCAGCTTTCGAAGGCGAAGGAACAGCTGCGCTCGACGATCGAGCTTCTGCTGCCGGCCGTGCGCGAGGGGCGTACCGTGGTGGGGCTCGAGCCAAGCTGCACCGCAACATTACGCTCGGATTTGGTCGAGCTGCTGGGTGATGATCCGCAGGCTAGCGAACTGGCTGGTGCCGTGCGCACGGTGGCAGAGTTCCTGTCTTCCACGGATTTTGCGCCTCCGCAGATCTGTGGGGAATTGCTGGTCCAGCCACACTGCCACCAGTATTCGGTGATGGGCTTCGAGGCGGACCGCAACCTGCTGGAGTCGATGGGCTGTGACGTTCAAGAATCTGCTGGATGCTGCGGGCTTGCCGGGAACTTCGGCATGGAGAAGGGGCATTACGAGGTGTCGAAAACCATCGCGGAACAGGGGATCCTGGCCAAGGCAGGAGAAGCATCGAATCGCGAAATTCTCGCAGATGGATTCTCCTGCCGCACCCAGATCTCGGATCTTGCAGGGCTGGATGGAAAGCACCTGGTGCAGCTGATCGCCCGGGGGCTGGACGCCCAAGAGTAAGCGCTGTCCCAATCGCCGCGACGGCCCTTGCGACATGGCGCAGCTGGTGCTGCTTCCCGATGAAACCGCTGAAGACTAGGGGCGGAGCCTCCGATTGTGGTGACTGCCTGAGGCCCCGCCCTAGAAACGTTTAGACCCCCAGCGCCTCGCGAAGCCTGGACACATGACCCTTCGCATCCACGGCGTATTCAATCTGGCTGATCGTGCCGTCCGGGGCAACCACGGCGGTGGAGCGCAGCGTGCCGACAAAGGTCTTTTCTCCGAAGCTCTTCTCGCCGAAGGAGCCGTAGGCCTTGGCCACAAGGTTCTCCGGGTCCGAAAGCAGCGGGAAATTCAGCGACTCGTCGGTGGCGAACTTTGCGATCTCCGCCGGCTCGTCCGGGGAGATGCCCAGAACTGAGTAGCCGGCGCTCTTCAGCGAGTTGAGATTGTCGCGGAAATCGCAGGCCTCGGTGGTGCAGCCTGGGGTCGCTGCCTTGGGGTAGAAGTAGACGATGACGTTCTGGCCTGCGAAGTCGGACAGCGAAACCTCTTCGGACTGTGCATCGCGCAGGGTAAATTCTGGTGCCGGCTGACCCGCAACCAATTTAACTGCTTGTTCTGACATCATTCCTACTTTCGTATAACGATAATTAGTTTTCATTCTACGACTAGTTTGGGTAGATCTCTAGGGCTTTCGGCCCCGGTATCCTGAGGTGCTCAATGATGCTCCTGTACATAGAACTAGTACATCGTGACTGTTCCGTCCGAGAAGTTGAATGACCTCGAAAAGACCAAGCGCGATTGGATCGCGCCGCCGACTTTCGGCAGCTAGCGGTTGGCAGGGCTTGGCTGGGCAACTGGGTTGCCCAGGGTTCAAGAACCTTGGGTCGCCGGGCCGATGCAATCCGGTTTCCGCGCCGTGGGTTCAGCGACTTCGACCTGGATGCAGCAAACTCCCCAGCGAACTTTTGGGTCCGCTGGGGAGTTTGTCAGTTAGGAGGCCGGTGATTCGGTGCCGGCCGGCCTAAACGCGCTAGGCAACCAAGACGTAGAGCAACCAGCACAGGGCGAAGCTCATCACTCCGACGGCGGTGGCGATGACCGTCCAGGTTGACAGGGCGGTCTTCGTTGACAGACCCAGGAAGCGGCTGACCAGCCAGAATCCGGAATCGTTCACGTGGGAGAGGGTGATCGCACCGGCGACGATCGCCACCACGATGCAGGCCAGCGCCAGCGGTGATTGGTCACCGGATGCGGCGACCGCCGGGGCCATGAGTCCCGCCGCCGTGGTTCCAGCGACGGTGGCCGACCCCTGGGCAACGCGCATGATCACGGCGATCAGGAATCCAGCCAGAATCAGCGGCATGCCGACGGCTTGGAGGCTGGATGCCATGGCGCCTCCAATGCCCGTCGCCGTGAGGACGCCGCCGAAGATTCCGCCGGCGCCGGTGATCAGGATGATCGAGCAGACCGGGGCGAGGGAGTCATCGACGACCTTCTCCAGCGCCGAACCGATCGGGCCTTCGTGTGGCCGGACCAACAGCAGGTACATCGCCAGCAAGGCGGAGATCAGCAGGGCAATCGGGGTGTTGCCGAGGAAGACGAGAATCTGCGCCCAGAGGGCGTCCTCCGGGACCACGCCGGTGGCTTGCAGGGTCTTGATGCCGGTATTCATGAAAATCAGCACCAGCGGCAAAAGCAGCAGGCTCAGCACCAGTGCGAAGCGTGGCAGGACCGCCTGGTCCGCTTCCTGCCTGGTCCCGAGCAGTTCGGGTACGGAGATCCGCTGCGTCCGCGCCGCGAGGAGCAAGGAGAGCCGGTAGCCTGCCACGTACCAGGTGGGCAGGCCGACCAGCAGGCCCACCATGAGCACCAGCCCGACGTCGGCGCCGACGATGCCGGCCGCCGCGACCGGTCCCGGGTGCGGTGGCACAAGTGCGTGCATGACGAGGAATGCTCCGGCCGCCGGCAACGCGTACTTCAGCAGGCCGCCGCCGACCCGCCGAGCCACCGTATAGATGATGGGCAGCATGACGATGAATCCGGCGTCCAGGAAGATCGGGAAGCCGAAGAGCAGCGATGCCACCGACAGCGCCAGGGGCGCGCGCTTCTCGCCGAAGAGCCCGATCAGCTTCTCGGAGATGACTTGGGCGCCCCCGGAGGTTTCCACGATCCGTCCCAGCACGGCACCGAAACCGACCAGCATGGCAACGTTTCCCAGTGTTTTGCCGAACGGCCCGACGATGGTTTCCAGCAGGTCCGCGGCACTCACGCCGGCGGCGATGGCCGTGAGCAGGCTGACGATGATCAGCGAGAAGAACGCGTGCAGGCGGACCTTCATGATCAGGAACAGCAGCACGGCGATCGCCAGGACCGCGATCAGCAGCAGGACGGGCACGGGCAGCGTGGCCTCGGGTGCCGCGGCTGCGGCCAACACGAGCGTGGACGGTGATGTCATGGGGTCTCCAGGTGAAGTTGGCGGGCGCGCGCCTCGTCGAGCACGGCGCCGAAGTTGGCCGGGGCATGGGCGAAGCGGCCCAGGAAGAGGCCGTCGGCCTCCGGCAAGCGCGGCAGCAGGCCAGGGCCGGCGCTGCCGCCGTAGATGAGCACCACGGGGGAGCCCGGCACGGTCAGCTGCCCCCGGATGATTTCCAGCACCGAGTTAACGTGGCCGGGGGAGGCCGGCGCGGCGGCGCCGATCGCCCAGATGGGTTCGTAGGCGAGCAGCACGGCGGACGGGTCGATGCTGGATTCCGTCCCCGTGCCCAGGGCCGCGGCGATCTGCCGCAGGCACTGCGCGGCGGCGGCTTGCGCAGCACCGCGCTCCAGCTCGCCGACGCACAGCAGCGGGGTCAGCCCGGCGGCGGTAGCCGCACGCACCTTGGCGGCCACCACACCGTCGTCTTCGCCGAAGCCGGAGCGGCGTTCGGCATGCCCGATCTCCACGATCCGCACCCCGACCTCGGCAAGCATGCCGGCGCTGACCTCGCCGGTCAGGGCGCCGTCCGCCGCTGAGCAGTTCTGCGCGGCCAGCTGGCAACCGGTGCCCTCAAGGATCCGCGCCGCGGATTCCAGCACGGGGAAGGACGGCGCCGCAAAGGGAATCACGGCCCGCCCGCCGAAATCCTGGGCGCCCGGGCTGCGGGCGAGCAGCTCGCGGCGCACCCCCTCCAGCCAGGTGAGCGACTGCCGGTAGCCGAGGTACATTTTTGTGCTCACGCCGATGTAGAGGGAGCGCGGACGATCGATGACGGCCATGGGACGCTACTCGGCGGTGACCGAGGCCAGCGGCGCCGGACCGATTTCCTTGAGCAGCTGGCCCATCTTGACGTAGGCCTCGTTGCGGTAGGCGATGAGGCTTTCGAGCTGATCGGCCGGGACGTCCAGGAATCCCCCGCCCGACTTGGTGCCGAGCTGGCCGGCCTCGATCTTCTCGGTGAGGATCGCCGGGGTGGCGAACCGTTCGGGGAAATCGGTTTGCAAGGACGTGTAGCAGAAGTTGTAGACGTCCAGCCCGGCCATGTCGGCAATTGCGAAGGGACCGAAGAACGGCAAACGGAATCCGAAAGTGGTGCGCACCAGGGTGTCAATGGCCTCGGCGGAGGCGACGCCGTCTTCCACCAGTTGGGTGGCCTCGTGGAAGAGCGCATACTGCAAGCGGTTAAGGACGAACCCGGTAACATCCTTGACCACGGCGGTTTCCTTGCCGGTGGCTTCGACATAGCCGACGGCCGTGTCGATCGCATCCTGGGAAGTGCCTTCGTGGGGAATGATTTCCACGCCGGGAATGAACGGGGAAGGATTGGAGAAGTGCACGCCCAGGAAGCGCTCCGGATTGGCCACTGCGGTCGCCATGTCGCCAATCGAGATGGTCGAGGTGTTTGAACCGATCACCGCGGTTGCCGAGGCGGCCGCGCTGATCCGGCGCAGGGTCTCGTGCTTGATATCCAGAACTTCGGGGACGGCTTCTTCGATGAAGTCGGCACCGGCGACAGCTTCTTCCAGGGAGGCCGCGGCAGAAAGGTTCCGTTTCAGGGTCTCGGTTGCACCTTCTGGGAACAGTCCGCGGGATTCGAAATCAACTGATTCGGCCAACAGGCGTTCCAGATTCTTCTGTGCGATTTCTGCCGAGGTGTCGGCCAAGGCTACGCGTGCACCGGCCAAGGCCAGCACCTGGCCAATGCCGCCGCCCATGTAACCGGAACCGATAATTGCTACTTTGATGTCCATGATGAGTCTTTCGTAGAAGGGGATTCGCTGACCCTATGGTGGGTTCAGTTGGTTTCGGGCTCGTAGGAGCAGATGGCATCGACCTTGGCGGCTGAGCCGCTGGAGGCATCAAACTGGTGGCCGAGCCATTCGGAGGCCAGCTTCTTGGCCAGCTCCAAGCCGATGACCCGTTGCCCGAAGGTCAGCACCTGTGCATTATTGCTGAGCACTGATCGTTCTACGGAATAGGAGTCATGAGCCGTAACGGCGCGGATGCCTGGAACCTTGTTGGCGGCGATGGCCACGCCCAATCCGGTGCCGCAGATCAGCAACGCGCGGTCAGCTTCGCCAGCAGCCACCCGCCTTGCAGCCGCGACCGCAACATGCGGGTATGCCGTTGAGTCATTGGATCCCACCCCGGCATCCACTACGGATTCCACGCGGTCATCCGCTTCCAAAAAGGCCTTCAGTGCTACCTTGTAGTCCACTCCGGCTTCGTCATTGCCGATGATGATCTTCAGTGTCTTTTCCATGTTGTCCTTTTCTGCTGTGCTCGGTTGGGCTAGGCCAAGGTGCTGTTGGCATGCTGCGCGGAGAGACCGGCAACGATCAGCGCAAAGGAATACGCTCCGGGGTCTTGATGGCCAAGAGACTTCTCCGACAGCGGACGGGCACGACCCTTCTTCGGACGCAGGTTCGCGGTTGCCAGAGCCGCTTCCCTGGCGGTGCTGGCGCTGCGTTCCAAGATTTGGCCCAGGGGCTGGCCGGCTTCGATGCCTTCCCGGATGGCTGCCGTGTAGGGGTGCAGGGCATCAACCATGGTCTTATCACCCAGATCCGTTTTGCCCAAGGTGATGACCGCATCGCTAAAGGCCTCGACGGCTTGGGCCAGGTCTGCAGGGCCGTACCGTTCACGGTTGCCCAGAGACTCACCGAAAGCGGTGATTCCCGCGCCCCACAGGGCGCCGGAGGTTCCGCCGGCCTTCTCGCTCCATGCTTCACCGGCGGCCGCCAGGACCTCGCGCACGCTCTGCGCCCCGGCGGCAGTTTGGGCGGCGCCGAGTGCTGCTTCGATGCCGCGGCGCATGCCGATCCCGTGGTCGCCGTCTCCGGCGATGGCATCAAGATCTCCCAGTTCCGCTTCGTGGCGCACGATGATGTCACGGGTAATTTCCAGCAGGCTGGCCGCTTGCTGGCCGAGTTGCGCGGAGGACTCGGTGGCTGCTTCGTGGGTGAGTACCTCAGTGTCGGCCACCGCGAAGGTGCGTCGAGCCGCGGTAGCGACGTTGCCGCGCCGGAATGCAGGTGTATCGGCAGGGGCGCGCCATAGCCGTTCAAGCTCCTCGTCCACCCAGAAGAGGGTCAGCGAGGCACCGGACATGTCCAGGCTGGTGACCAGTTCACCGCATTCGGGCTCAACGACCTGCAATCCGGCGGCGGTCAGCAGGCGTTCTACGTGTCCGAAGAGCACAAAGAGTTCCTCGTATTTCACCGTGCCCAGGCCATTGACAATAGGTACTACCCGGGTCCCGGCAGCGGAAGGACGCTCCTCAAGCAGCTGGGAGACCAGCAATTCCGCCAGCTCTCGGGAGGTAGGCAACTGATGGTCGGAGATTCCTGGTTCACCGTGGATGCCCAGACCCAGCGACATGCTCTGTTCTGGCACGTGGAACAACGGGGCTTCGGCGCCGGGCAGGGTGCAACCATCAAAGGCTACGCCCAGGCTGCGGGTCCGCTCATTGGCTTTCTCGGCCAGTCGGACTGCTTCATCGAGGTCTGCACCTTCTTCCGAGGCAGCCCCGGCGATCTTGAAGACGGTGAGGTCTCCGGCGATTCCGCGGCGTTCATGCCGGCGCTCCACAGGGGCGCTGGCAATATCGTCGGTGACCACCACGGTGCGAGTTTGGATTCCCTCGGCGTTCAATCGGTCTTGAGCCTGGCCGAAATGCAGCACGTCGCCGGCGTAGTTGCCGTAGCTGAGCAGCACCCCGCCTCCGGTGGAGGCGGCCTTGGCTACACGGTAAATCTGACCGGCCGAAGGCGAGGCGAAGAGGTTTCCGCAGGCGGAACCGGCGGCCAGGCCAGGGCCTACCAGCCCGGCGAAGGCCGGGTAGTGTCCCGAACCGCCACCGATGACCACGGCGACCTGGTTCCGCTTCATTTCGCTGGCACGAACCACGCCGCCGTCCACCCGTTCGAGGCGGTTGCGGTGGGCTGCGACCAAACCGTCGATGGCCGCATCGGCGAATCCGGTGGGATCGTCAAAGATTTTTGTCATGTCTTCTGGAACCTGCTTGTGCTTGAAGGGAAACGAGTTAGGAGGTTTGGAGTTGCTGCCGGCCCTGGGCTACGAGCGGGGTGCCGAGCTGGTAGCCGGTGGTTTTGGGCAGGATCTGCTCGCGCAGGTAGCGCTGGTTGGTGGCGCTGACGCTCAGTCCGTCTCCGCCGTAATGCTCGGTGCAGATGATGCCTTGGAAGCCGTTTTCGAGGGCTACCTTGAAGGCTTCGCGGTAGTTGATCACGCCGGTTTCCAGCGGGGTTGGCATGGCTGAGAAATGGCCTCGGGCCAAATTTTCATCGCGCTGGTAGTTCTTTACATGCCAGTAGTTGGCATAGGGCATGGTCTTGGCGATGAGCTCATGGATGTCCTCGATGGGGCGGTGCACCCGAACCAGATTGCCCAAGTCCGGGTTGAGCCCGACGTTGGGAAGATCGATGTCCTGCAGCAGGCGCACGGCCGAGTCTCCGGTGCCGATGTAGGTATCTTCGTACATTTCCAAGGAGATCAAGAGGCCAAGTTCTGCCGCATGGGTGCCGAGTTCGCGGATTCGGGAGACCGCTTTATCCCAGGTTTCACTATCGCCCACCGGATCTTGATGTCCTTCAACGGTCCAGAACCACAGCTGTTCGCGCTGGGCGGGCGTCAGGGCCTGGTGCAATCCGAAGGAGACGACTTCGCAACCCAAATGGGCGGCGGCTTCGAGGGTGCGATGGCTGTAGGCGAGGTTGCCTTCCCAGCTTTTTTCATCGATCACGCTGCGTCGGATGGCCGAAATGGCTGGTGCGCCGACGCCGGCGGCTTGCGCGGTGGCCTTGAGCTCATCGAGGCGTTGCGCACTGAGGTCTCCGGGGCGGACCCAACCATCAAAGAGATCAACGTTGGTGAATCCGGCTTCGCGAACTTCGGTGAAAACGTCCAACCACACCGATGCGTCGGCTTCTTGGACTGTGCCACCAGCGGGCAGTTCGTGGGGGAACTGCAGTAGGGCTGCGGTGATCGGCCAGTCGGCTGCTGTATAGGGCATTCTGCCTCCAATATTTGAATCCTATTTCCTATAGGATCTAGGAAAGTGTGATCCGTGTCAATAGTTCGACCTGAAAGTAGCGCCAATGAATGCCGACGAATATATGATGGTTTGATGGCCTCCGTCTTTTCCCAAACCTCGCTGCCCTCACGCCAGGTTCTGGCCGATCGCGTGTATGAGGAGCTCCTCGCCGCCCTGATTGATGGGCGGTTTGAGGCTGATGCCGCGCTGAGCATCGACGGAATTGCCCGTGATCTAGGTGTCTCGCCGACACCGGTGAGAGAAGCCTTGGCCCGGTTGGAACATACCGGGATGGTGCGCCGTGCTGCGCTCAAGGGCTATCGGGTGGCTCCTTTGATGACGGCAGAGGAACATGGCCAGCTGGTAGCCGTTCGAAAACTTATCGAAGCTGAGAATGCGGAATTGGCCTGCGCCCGGGCTGACGGGGAAATGGTGGAGCAGCTCGCCGACACCATCGAGCGGCTGCGAACCGCGCCGACCGGCGGGTCCTACAGCGAATTCCGGGATTACTGGAAAGCCGATGAGGACTTTCACCGACTCATCGCAGAATTTACCGGCAACCCCTTTTTGCTCACTGCCTTCCAGGCCCTGGGGGGACAGGTGCAGCGCTTCCGGCTCTTCGCCGGACGCGGCGTCACGGATGCTGACTGCGCCATCTCCGAACACACCAAGATCCTTTTGGCCTTCCAGGCAGGGGATGCGCAAGCCGCCCGAGCGGCCATGGAGAAGCATCTCGATGGTGTCGGGCGGCGAGCGGTGGAAGATAGCAGCGAATAGCTATTCGCCGGCGGAACTAGGCCCCGCTGGGTGCCGATTCCTGGAGCGGATTTGAAACCATGGCGCGCACTTGCACCGGCGTATCCATGACTCTTCCTTCGGGCACTTCGCGTACCTCTCCAGCAATCGTGAAGGAACCGGTCAACGGCAATTCCTCGCTGCTGTTGCCAACTTCCACGGCAAAGTTGCCGGGCTCCACAATGCGTTGGTTCTCCAGCCCGGTGAACGAGGTGCGATCCGCATGCACCGTGAAGCTCACGCGCTTGGACTCGCCAGCCTTCAGCGCCACCTTCGCAAAGCCGGTCAGCCAGCGACGGGGCCGAACTACCGAGGCGACCTCATCTCGCAGGTAGAGCTGGATGACCTCCGCTCCCGAACGATCGCCGGTGTTGGTGAGCGTCACCGAGATGTCCACGGTACCGTCATTGGCGATTTCCGCATCCGAAATCTGCAGATCGCGCAGCTCGAAATCGGTATAGGACAGCCCGTGCCCGAAGGGATACAGTGGCCGTGGATCAAGGTTGGAGACACCATCGGAGTACCAACCCAACGGGGGTTGGAGATAGGTGCCCGGCTGTCCGCCAATATGATCGGGAATCTGCACCGGCAGCTTGCCCGAAGGATTGACATCTCCGGTCAGTACCGAAGCGAGAGCCGGTCCGCCTTCCTCACCTGGCATGAATGCCTGCACAATTCCGGCCGCCCGCTGCGCGAAGGCACCGAGGGAGTACGGGCGTCCGGTCACCAAGACCAAAATGGTCGGAGTGCCGGTAGCCAGAACGGCTTCCACCAGGTCAGCCTGCCGGCCCGGCAACGAAAGATCCACCACATCGCAACCCTCGCCGGAGGTGCCACGGCCAAAGAGGCCCGCGAGGTCACCCACGGTCACAATGGCCACCTGGGCCGCGCGAGCCGCCGCTACCGCGGCGGCAATGCCGCTGTCATCCATATCGGTGAAATCGACACCGCGCTCGTAGCTGATCTCGGCTCCGGCCAGCGCCGGAGCCGAGATCAGCGAGTCAAGGATCGTAGGCAATTCGATGCCATGCACGTCTTCGCCGAAGAAGCGCGAGAGCACATGGTTGGTGAAGGAGTAGCATCCCAGATGGGCTCGCGGTTGGGTGGCCGAAGGGCCCACCACGGCGATGGATTCCGGGGCCGATGGCCCACCAAGCGGCAGCAGCCCGGTGTTCTTAAGCAGGATGATGGATTCTTCGGCCATCTTGCGTGCATGGGCGCGGTTGGCTGCCGAGTCGAAATCAACCTGATCGCCTTCCCAGTCCGCTTCCGGCGACCAATCCGCATTGAGCAGCCCGAGCTCGGCTTTTTGCACCAGCACGCGGCGCACCGCGGTGTCCAGTATTTCGGCGTTGAGTCGGCCGTCGGCCACGGCTTGGGCCAGATTGCGGAAGGCATTGGTTTCGGGAAGTTCCACGTCCATGCCGGCGGCCAGCGAGAGGATGCCCGCTTCAACCTGGTCCTTGGCAATCCGGTGCATGGTTTCCAGGAAGCTGATGGCCCAATAGTCCGAGACCACGGTGCCGGTAAAGCCCCAGCGTTCACGCAGCACTTCGGTGAGCAGCCGGTGGCTAGCCGCAGGGGTTTCGCCATCGATATCGGAATAGGAGTTCATCACCGATTTCACGCCGGCTTCGCGCACCGCACGCTCGAAGGGAGGAAGGATGACATCCTCGAATTCACGATGCCCAATGGTCACCGGGGCGTGGTTGCGTCCGGCACGGGAGGCGGAGTATCCGGCGAAGTGCTTCAACGTGGCGTGGACACCGGAGTTCTGGATGCCGCGCACATAGGCGGTGGACAGCTCAGAGACCAGGTGTGGATCTTCGCCCAGTGTTTCTTCTACCCGGCCCCAGCGGTAATCGCGCACCACATCAAGCACCGGGGACAGCCCGAGGTGCACTCCGGCCTTCTTCATATCCGCGCCGATGCGCGTGGCCATCTCATTGACCAATTGCGGATCCCAGGTGGCACCCCACGCAATCGAGGCGGGGTAACAGGTGGCACCCAAGGTGGTGAAGCCGGTCAGGCATTCTTCATGAGCCAATGCCGGAATGCCAAAGCGGTTTGCCGCCACGACCTTGCGCTGCAGCTCGGCCAGACGTGCCCGGCCCGCGGCCGGATCACGCGGGGCTGAACCGAAAGCGCGGGTGATCTGCCCCAATCCATCGACAATCTCGGTGTCGAAACTGGCTTGGTCCTTGGAGAAGGTGTTCTCCATTGGGGCCACATTGCCTTCACCATTGCTATTGCGCTCTGCGGGGCGGATCCAGGAGGAACCGAGCTGGGAGACCTTTTCTTCGATTGTCATCTCGGCCATCAATGCCTCGACGCGGGTGGAAATAGGCTGGCCGGTGTCACGCCAGATCGAATTCTCGTAGTTCACAAGGTTCCTTTACAGAAGTTTTTTTGGGGGTTACTTGCTGAAGCCAGCAGTCAGGCCCGCCACCAGCTGGCGGCGGCCGACAATATAGGCAGCGAGGAGAGGGACGCAGGAGAGGACCACTGCGGCAAGCACCGCTGGGATGTCTACCGCGAATTCGCCCTGGTAGGTCCACAGGGACAGTGGCAACACGCGCACTTCCGAGCTCTGGGTCAGGACCAGCGGGAAGAGGAAGCCATTCCACACCTGCAATGCGTTGTAGATACCTACGGCCATGATGGCCGGCTTGGACAAGGGCAGTACCAGCAACCGGAACATCTGCCAGTGGCTGGCACCGTCCAGCGTCATTGCCTCGTAGAGCGAGGAAGGCACATCGCGCAGGAAGTTGGTCAGGATCAAGACGCTGATCGGAATGGCGAAGGCGATGCTCGGCAGGATCAATGCCAGCAACGAGTCATACAGACCCATTTTCACGATCATGTAATAGACCGGGATGATGGTCGCCTGGATGGGGATCGCAATGCCCAACAGGAACAGCCGGTGGCTGAATTTCGCGAAAGCGCCGCGGTTGCGCACAATCACGTAGCTGGCCAGCAGCGAAATGATCAGCACCACGCCCACTGACACGACGGTGACCAGCGCAGAGTTGAAGAAATACAGTGCGAAGTCGTTTTCCAGGACCCTGCCGTACGCTTCGAAGGTGAGATTCTGGGGCCACGCCAGCGGGTTGGACCCGAAGTACTCTTGGCGCGGCTTCAGGCTGGTGACCACGATGTAGTAGATCGGCACCACGGTGACCAGCAACCAGAAGGTCGCCGCGAGGCCGCCGGGAACGTTCGGCGCGTACCCGGTTTTGATTTGCGATTTCATTAGGCGCCCTCCTGCTGGCTTTCCATCTGGTCGGTGCCGCTGAATCTGTTCAGCAACAGTGAGACCGCCAAGCCCACCACCACCAGGATCACCGCGATGGCGCTGGCCGCACCCATTTGGTAGCTGCGGAAACCGGTGAGGTACATATCCAGCGGCAGGATGCGCGTGGCGTTGCCCGGGCCGCCGTTGGTCATGACGAACACCAAATCGAAGTAGGTCAGGGACCCGACAATCATCAGGGTGGAGCTGGTGATGACCGTGTACTTGATCTGTGGGAGCGTGACCGAGAAGAAGGTGCGCACACGTCCGGCCCCGTCGAGCATGGCCGCCTCATTCATGGAGGTGGGAATCTGCTTAACGGCTGCTTGGTACAGCAACGAGTGGAAAGGAACGAAACACCACGAGATCACGAAAATCAGTACGTAGAAGACCAGGTCGGTGCTGCCGAGCCAGTCCTGGCTCAGCAGCGCAATGTTGAAGGCCTTGGACAACCCGAAATTCGGGTCTAGCAGTGCCTTGAAGGCGATGCCCACGGCGGCTGCAGAGAACAGCAGCGGAAGGAAGTAGAGCACCGAGTACACGGCACGGTACTTCTGCTCGCCGGCCATGAACACACCAACCAGAATGGAGATCGGTGCCTGGGTGAGGTAGCACAGCACGGTCATGGCAAAGGTGAGCCACATGGCGTTCAGGGTGACCGGGTTGGTGAAGGTTTGCTGCCAGTTGGACAGGCCTGCGAAGGACGGGGTGCCAAGCCCATCCCAGTGCATGAATGAGAGTACGGCCACGCCCAACAGCGGAACCAGGGCAAAGATGGCAAAGAAGATGAGCGCGGGCGCCAGCAGCCATGTGCTCGGGCCGATGTTGGTGCCGAGCCGTCGGCGCGAACGTACGGGTGCGGTATGGGATTTCATCAGCATGGGGGCTACTTAATGGTTGCGTTCATTGCTTCTACAAACTGCTCCGGGGTGATGGAACCCTGGAAAATCTGCGACAGGTTGGTCAGCAGGACCTGGGCCTGGTCGGGGGCCAGAGCCTGGTCCCAGGAGAGCTGGAAGTTGGGTGCGCTTTGTACCGACTGGTAGGCGTAGCCCAGGAAGCCTGCGTCCTCACTGGCGGCAATGGCCTCTTCGGCGCCGTCGACCGAAGGCACCAGGCCCAGGCCGATGAAGCTCTTAACCGATTGTTCGTTCAGCGTGTAGTCGTTGAGGTATTCGAAAGCCGCCTGCTGGGCTTCTTCGGAGGCATCGGCCGAAACCGACCAGAAGTTGGCTGGGTTGCCCACGATATTTGATGGATCGCCCTTGCCGCCATCGATGGTTGGGAATGGTGCGAAGCCCAGATTCTCTTCCTCATACCACTGCGGGGCATCGGCCTTGAATCCGGCGTAGAGCCAGGAACCCTGCAGCAGCATGGCGGCCTTGTCGGTGTGGACCAGAGCGGCGTCGGCGTTCGCGTCGGCGACCACCGAGCCGTAGGAGTCGCCGAAGCCGCCGGCCTCGACCAGCTCCTGGATCTTGGTCAATGCCTCGGTGACCGCCGGGTGGCTCCAGGCATTGGGTTCATTGTTTTGGATGGCCTGGAAGACCTCCGGGCCGCCGATGCGGTCGGTCAGGTAGGCGATCCACATCAGGTAGGGCCACTGGCTCTGTCCGGCGACAGCGAAGGGGATGATGCCCTCGGCCTTGAATGCCTTGACCACGTCGAGGGTTTCCTGCCAGGTGGCGGGGGCCTCGACGCCTACCTGTTCGAAGAGCTTCTTGTTGGTGTAGAGCACCACTGGCTGGGTGCTGTTATTTGGGACGGCGTACTGCACGCCGTCAACTTCACCGGTCTTCTCGATGGCCTCGATGGCACGTTCTTCCAGCGCATCGACCTTGCCGGTCAGATCCACCACATTGCCGTTGGCCACATAGTCAGCCAGGGTGCCACCGGACCAATTGAAAATCAGGGTCGGGGCGTTGCCGGCACCGACGGCGGTGCGGACCTTTTCCTTATAGGCATCGTTGGCGAAGAAATCGGCGGCGATGGGCTGTTCCTGATTCCTTTCATTCCACTGAGCGAAGGAATCCTTGAATGCGTTCTGCTGGGTGCCGGTCAGTGCCCAAGCGGAGAATTCGCCGTTGGCTTCTCCGCCCGGCTGTGCGCCCCCGCAGGCGGCCAAGGCCAGCGGGGCAATCATGGCAGCAGAAACCAGCAGCCGTCGAGGGGTGCTGAATTTCCGCGAGGAAGAGGAGGGCAAGTTCTTGGCGTTGCGCATTGCGGGATTCCTTTGCTTGGCAGGGGAGAGACAACGTTCAACCGACACGTATGAACGAAAGTTTCGGAAAGTTAGCGACGGTGGAGAAAGGTTATAGTGTGGCCTAGGTCTCGTCAAGGGGAATTGGCCGAAACGTCGGGTTCCCAAATTTTCGGCCGGGATAGGTGGGGAGGGTGCGTGGAATTCTCATTTTCGTTCATTTGTTCCGTAGACTCATGGCGAAAGTTTCGTAGATTTTCTTGACAGATTTGCGATATATTATGTCGTGCATCACAGATGATGTCAGTCGGGTGCTGAGCGTTCGGCGGAACGCATGATTAGGAGGTGGCTCTGTGGGTATTCGCCTTCAGGACGTTGCTGCAGCCGCAGGTGTGTCAATGTCTACGGCTTCAAAGGCACTTAATGATCGCGGGGACGTCAGTGAATCCGTGCGTCGAAAAATTGCGGCAATTGCCGAAGATCTGGAATATGCGCCCCGCCCTCGTTCGAAAGCGAACAATGGAAGCAAGCGAGTGGTTATCGTGTTCGATCACTTCGACAGCCCTTATGCGGCAACGGTGCTGAATGGGGCGATCCGCGCTGCGAAGCGTGCTGGGGTGGACCTGGTGAATACCTGTATCGAGGGGGAGGCTCGGGGGCACGATGTGCTGTCGATGGCTTGGCTTCGCGAGCAGGTGAAGAGCGGTGTGGCCGGGTTGATTCTTGTTACGACCTTCCTGGAGGACAGCAAGGTCCGCTGGTGCCGGGGTCATGAACTGCCGGTGATCGTCATTGACCCCTCCGCCCCCAACGCGGAGCATATGGTCTCCATCGGAGCCACCAACTGGCAAGGTGGAAAGCAGGCAACCGAGCATCTGCTTGCTCTGGGCCACCGAAGAATCGGATTCGCTAGCGGCCCTCGTCATTCCGTGCCGGCAGGCGAGCGACTGCAAGGCTTCCGCACCGCAATGCAAGAAGCCGCCGTTCCTGTTGATGAATCCCTTATTGCCGGCGGTAGCTTCAGGCCTGAATCTGGACGTGCCGCAGCGTTGAAAATGCTGCATGCAAAGAACCCTCCGACTGCGATCTTTGCGGTTTCGGATGATGTGGCACTGGGTGTGCTGCGTGCGGCGGAGGAACTGGGCGTTGGAATTCCCCAGAAGCTCAGTGTGGTTGGCTTTGACGATGTAGCTGCTGCGTTGTGGATGTCTCCGCCGTTGACCACGGTGCGCCAGCCATTGGATTCGATGGGGCAAATTGCCGTGGAGCGGCTGCTGGCGTTAGTCGATGATCCGGGCAGGTTTGCCCACCCTTTTCAGCTGGAGACCAAGCTCGTTGTTCGCGAGTCAACAACCTCTTTGAAATAGCGGCGCAAGGTATCGAGCGGGGGTTTTAATGGGTGTTGTTCGACCGCGTTGATTCAGCGAGCTCGCCGGGCAGGCCGAGGGCCTCATTCGGGCGCATTCCGCTGTTAGGTGCACACGCTACGATCAACGCCACCATGCGCAGATATTCACCGGGAATTCGGAAAAATTTAATGATTGGCAAAAATCAATCGCAAGGATGATATTCACTGTCGGTAGCACGGGTTAGACTGACAATCGCGCTCGAAACACCCTGCCTTTAATCCGAAGGTGCAGGATGTTTTCGGTGCAGATGGAGTAAGGACAATACCTCATGCTTCTGAAGATCATCCTCAGACACAGCAAACCCTACGCCGGTTGGATAACCGCCGTAGTCATCTTGCAGCTGGCCACCACGATAGCCACGCTGTACCTACCAAGCCTGAACGCCAAGATCATCGACACCGGTGTGGTCAACGCCGACGTCGACTACATCTGGCGAACCGGTGGAATCATGCTCGTAGTCGCCTTCATACAGGTTGCCACGGCGATCGGCGCCGTGTACTTCGGGGCCAAGACCTCGATGAGCGTTGGCCGGGACATCCGTCAGTCGGTCTTTGAGAAGGTCTCCACCTTCTCCGCTCAAGACGTGAACAAATTCGGTGCCGCCACGCTGATCACGCGCGGCACCAACGACGTGCAGCAAGTTCAGATGCTCACCTTGATGGCGTTGAACTTCATGATCACCGCACCGATCATGTCCATCGGTGGCGTGGTCATGGCCATTCGCGAGGATCCGGGGTTGTCCTGGCTCGTCTGGGTTGCAGTTCCCCTGGTGCTAGTTGTTGTAGGCATCCTGGTGATCAAGCTGATGCCGCTGTTCCGCGATATGCAGAAGCGCATCGACGGGATCAACGGCGTGCTGCGCGAGCAGATCACCGGCATCCGCGTGGTGCGTGCCTTCGTGCGCGAGCAGCACGAAACCGAACGCTATGCCGATGCCAACCAGAAGCTGACCATCCTCGGGGTTAAGGTCGGCAATCTCTTTGTGCTGATGTTCCCCGCCATTTCGATGATCCTGCACCTGTCCACCGCGGCCGTGCTGTGGTTCGGCGGGCATCGCGTGGACAACGGCCAGGTCGAGGTCGGTGCGCTGACCGCATTCCTGCAGTACCTGCTGCAGATCCTGATGGCGGTCATGATGGGTACCTTCATGGCCATGATGGTCCCGCGTGCGATGGTTTCGGCCGATCGCATCGGCGAGGTGCTCGACAGCGATCCGAGCATGGTCGACGCGGCGAACAATGGCGTCGCACTGCCCACCCCGGGCACCGTTGAATTCCGCAACGTCAGCTTCGGTTACCCCGGCGCGGACGCCCCGGTGCTCTCCGACGTTTCCTTCCTCGCCAAGCCCGGTGAGACTACCGCGATCATCGGGTCCACCGGCTCGGGCAAGACCACCTTGCTGAACCTGATCCCGCGGCTCTACGACGCCACCGAGGGAGAGGTGCTCATCGGCGGCATTCCGGTGCGCGAACTAGGCCGCGAGCTGCTCTCGGAGAATATTTCGGCAGTTCCGCAGCGCCCCTACCTGTTCTCCGGAACCGTGGCAAGCAACCTGCGCTTCGGCGCGCAGCAAGCCACCGAGGAAGAACTCTGGGAAGCGCTGCGCATCGCCCAGGCAGATGATTTTGTCGCCGCCCGCGATGAGAAGCTCGACTCGAGGATCTCCCAGGGCGGCACCAACGTCTCCGGCGGCCAGCGCCAGCGCTTGTGCATCGCCCGCGCGTTGGCCGCGAAACCCAATACCTACCTCTTCGACGATTCGTTCTCCGCCTTGGATGTGAGCACCGACGCCAAGCTGCGTGCGGCATTGGACGAGCCGACCAAGGACGCCGCGGTAATCATCGTTGCCCAGCGCGTGTCAACCATTACCGGGGCAGACCAGATCCTGGTGCTGGAGCATGGGGCGATCGTTGCCCGAGGCACTCACGAAGAACTTCTTCAGTCCTCGGAAACCTACCAAGAAATTGTTTCATCCCAGCTCAGTGCGGAGGAGGTGGCCTAAATGGCAGCGAAGAAAAAAGGCGGCGAGAAGCTCGCCGAAGTCGATGCGGACCTCGCCGAGGTAGACGAGTTCGAGGTGGCCGCGGCCTCCGGAGGCTGGGAGGAAACCCCGGTGCGCAAGGCCGAGCACTTCTGGCCTTCGGCCAAGCGGCTCATCGGCCTGATGGGCCCCTACAAGGTGGGCATGAGCGTGGTCTTCGCGCTGATCACCGTGTATGTGGTGCTCTCGGTGATTGCACCGCGGATCCTGGGCCGCGCCATGGACGTGATCTTCGCCGGGCTGATCGGCAAGGACATGCAACTGCCCGCGGGAACCACCGCCGAGCAGGTCATTCAGGGGATGCGCGATGCCGGGCAGGACTCCCAGGCGGACATGCTCTCCCGGGTGGAATTTGTCCCCGGGCAGGGCATCGATTTCGCCCAGCTCTCGCAGTACATCCTGATCGTGCTGGCCATGTACTTCGTGGCCTCGATCTTCTCCTGGGTCTCGGGCTGGCTGCTGAACAAGCTGGTCATGAAGGTCGTCTACAACCTGCGCAAGGACGTGGAAGACAAGATCAACAGGCTTCCGCTGAACTACTTCGACAGCCGCCAGCGCGGGGACATCCTCTCCCGCGTGACCAACGACGTGGACAACATCCAGAATGCCTTGCAGCAGGCGCTGAGCCAGCTGGTCCAGGCGCTGATGACCGTCATCGGCATCGTGATCATGATGTTCGTGGTCTCCTGGCAGCTGGCGCTCATTGCCCTGGTGGCGCTGCCGCTGTCCGGGGTGGGCGCAGGCATTATCGGCTCCAAGGCGCAGAAGCTGTTCACCGCGCAGTGGAAGAACACCGGTGCGCTCAACGGGCAGATCGAAGAGTCCTTCTCCGGCCATGAGCTGATGAAGGTCTTCGGCCGCGAGGACGACATGGTGGAGCGCTTCACCACGCGCAACGAAGAGTTGTACAAGGCGAGCTTCGGCGCGCAGTTCGTCTCCGGCATGATCATGCCGGTGATGAACTTCGTGTCCTACCTGTCCTACGTGGGCATCGCGGTAGTCGGCGGGTTGCGCGTGGCTTCCGGGTCGATGTCCCTGGGCGATGCCACCGCATTCATCCAGTACTCGCGAGAGTTCACCCAGCCGCTGGGCCAGATTGCCGGCGTCGCGAATATGCTGCAGTCCGGCGTCGCCTCGGCCGAGCGCACCTTCGAACTGCTGGACGCCGACGAGCAGGATCCAGAAGATGCCCAGCGCCAGCTTCCGGAACGCACCGACGGGCACGTCTCCTTCGAAAATGTGAGCTTCTCCTACAATCCGGAGCAGCCGCTGATCGAGGACCTGTCCTTCGACGCGGACCCGGGGCACACCGTGGCCATCGTCGGTCCTACCGGCGCGGGCAAGACCACGCTGGTGAACCTGGTGATGCGGTTCTACGAGCTGAACTCGGGCCGGATCATGCTGGACAACGTCAACGTCACCCAGCTGTCCCGCGCGGATCTTCGCTCGAAGGTCGGCATGGTGCTGCAGGACGCGTGGCTGTTCGGCGGATCCATTATGGAAAATATCCGTTATGGCCGGCTGGACGCCACGGATGAGGAAGTCATCGAGGCCGCGAAGGCGACCTTCGTGGACCGCTTCGTGCGCGCCCTGCCGGACGGCTACGACACGCTCATCGACGAAGAGGGCACCAACGTGTCCGCCGGTGAGAAGCAGCTGATCACCATCGCCCGCGCGTTCGTGGCGAACCCCTCATTGTTGATCCTGGACGAGGCTACTTCGTCGGTGGATACGCGCACGGAGGTGCTGGTGCAGCGCGCCATGGCGGCGCTGCGCAGCGACCGAACCAGCTTCGTGATTGCCCACCGCCTGTCCACCATCCGTGACGCGGACACCATCTTGGTGATGGAAGCGGGCCAGATTGTGGAGCAGGGCAACCATGAGGAGCTGCTGGCTACCCAGGGCGCCTACTACAACCTGTACCAGTCGCAGTTTGCCGGGCCGGCCGAGGATGTGGATGCGAATCCGGATACCGCCGCGGTTCCGGTCACCGGTGGCATACCTGTTGCGGGCGCCGTGACGCCGGAAGCTACCGGCAAGGACGAGAAAAACTAGATCGTCGCACGGAGCAGGTGGCCCATTTCCTCGAAGGAATTCTTCGGAGAAATGGGCCACTTTTCTTAAGGGAAAATCCGCTAACAGGGCCTGATGGTCGGGGCTTGCGTGTGGGTCTGGCGTCCCATCGTTGGGTGTGCCGCGCGTTGGGCCGTCTCACAACGCAGCGCGCCCCCGGCCTGCAGCGGCTCGCCGCTGGTACTGATGCCCCAGCCGCAGCCCAGCGCCGTGAGCAGGGTTGCGACTGAGTCATCGGCAAAGGAGCTTACCTGCTATCGCTTACTGCTTCGCCGGTATCCAGGCAGCGCCGGTTGCCAGCTCGAAACCCATATCCGTTCGGGCTGCTCGCCATCCCTTGCCGCACCGAAGCAAGCCGAACTGCTCAGTGGCCAAGCCGAACGCTTGTGTGCCGAATCGATTCGGGAATTAGGACCAAAGCTGGCCAACGATAAAACTCTGGATGCGGTGATCGTGGCAGCCCAAGGCAATAAGCGCCAGTGGGTTTCCCCGCCCGGCGACGAGTTCGCGGATCAAAAGACCGAAGGGTTTACCGCCCTCTGGAGTTCATGGACCGACAAGGGCAAGATAGTTGCGGTTTTGCAGGAAGTTCCTCGACTTGGCAACAAGAATGTGCCCACATGCGTGGCCGCGAATCCCAATGACCCGCAGTCTTGCTCCGTTGCTCGCGTCCAGGGGGGCTATCCATTCGGCACAACCTGAAGAAGGCATTGGACAGCGAAACCGTTCCGGAAGGTATCGTTCATGCTGACCTGACGAACGGTATCTGCACCGCGGAGCGTTGCTTTGCGGTCATTGGCTCTTTGCTTACCTACTTCGACCAGTCGAATCTGACTCAAGATTTTGCTCGTTCGCTCGCTCCCGAGCTCGGCAAAGAACTAGCCAAGGATCCGCTCATCGCCGCAGCCAAGTAGGTTCTCGTTCATTTGGCTAGGCCAGTAAAGGAAGAATCAACGAGTTGAAAACGCTTCTCGCGTAAATTCCGAAAGCTAGCGGACTTGCTGCGGTGCTCAGCGATTACCGAGACGCAGCTGCACAGGTCATAGGCTAAACCGCCGGAATTCTAGGCGTGGCAGGATTCAGCAGACAACACCGGGCTGAGACCGGCGGATTCATGTCAGCTTGGTTGGTTCCTCACCGGTAAAGACCGAAAGCTGCGTATCTGCTCCGCGAATTCGGATTTCTGTCCGAGCTTTGCTTCGAGTGAAAGCTCGCGCTGCGGCCCTTCGACTTCCCGGCGTGCTCCAGGGCTTTGGAGAGAATGAGTTCATTAAGTGGCGTTTGGGTTTGTAGCTTTGCCATCCAGCCACAATGTATTACTGGCATCTGCGTGTACTCCGCCGCTAGCAACATGCTTGTCGCTGATTTGTGTACCTTTGGTGATCACATGAACCATGGCCATGGCATGGCCGCGCCCCAATCCATGTTCTTCCTTGAGCCACTGGATAATCGGAGTCGCTTTGGTGGCGGAACCGAATCCACGATCTGTTGCCTGTGCTAACAGCTGCCGTGGGGTGAGCCCTGTCTTGGTTTCAATCGTATCGAGGTAGGCCTGAAATGACATGTGGTTGCCTTCGCAGTGAAGAGGAACGTGGGTTATCAACCTATACCGAGGAAATATGGACGACAAGGGCTAAGCCAACAGTTCGCAGTCGTTCCTCAGAACATTGTGCGCGCTTTTTGATCGGTTCATAGCATTTCCTCTTGGCATCGTCCTCCGCAACTGTTGCGCCCAGGCCAAGGGGCCGCGCCACCGTATCAACGAATTCTGCTGGTGCACCAGAACGATTCGTAGATTTTTTGCCAATTGTTTCTATAATTTGTGCAGACCAACGCATAGACTGTGGCTATCTGGCGGCAATTCCTCCTAGAAAGAGACAAACATGTCACAGTCATCATCACCCACCATGGGCTCGCGGTTGACCGCAGAGTTCCTGGGCACTTTCGTTCTGGTCTTCGGCGGATGCGGTTCGGCGATCTTCGCCGCCCAGGTCCTCGACGGCGACACCATCAATATGGGGATCGGTTTCCTCGGTGTAGCCCTTGCCTTTGGTCTGACCGTGCTGGTCATGGTCTACGCCGTAGGCCATATCTCCGGTGGGCACTTCAACCCAGCGGTCACCCTGGGCGCTGCACTGGCCAAGCGGGTGGAGTGGAAGGCGGTTCCTGCATACATGATCACCCAGGTCATCGCCGCTTCGGTGGCCGGCGCCGTGCTCTTGGCCATTGCCTCCGGAAAAGACGGATTCAACGCCGCCGAGTCGGGGTTTGCCTCAAACGGCTATGCCGACCGCTCGCCGGACGGCTACTCGCTGGTCTCCGCGCTGGTTGCCGAAATCGTGCTGACCGCGATCTTCCTGTACGTGATTCTCGGATCAACCGACCGGCGTGCGCCGGCAGGTTTCGCCGGGGTTTCCATCGGCCTGTCGCTGACCCTGATTCACCTGATCTCCATCCCGATCACCAATACCTCGGTCAACCCGGCTCGGTCCTTGGGTGTTGCCTGGTTTGCCGGGCCGGAAGCGCTGGGCCAGGTTTGGCTGTTCATCGTGGCCCCGCTGATCGGCGCGGCCATTGCCGGGGTGAGCTACTCGAAGATCTTCTCCGATCTGGTGACCGCCGAGGCAGCGAAGTAACTCCTCGAATTACGCCGGCCGGCCACACCAAAGTTTGGTGTGGCCGGCCGGTGGCGTTTGCGGGTTGATTGAGTCGCTTTTCATAGGAATCAACGGCGAACCCAGGCCGTGAATGCAAGGGGCGATGCGCTCACTGGATAGGCTAGGAACATGCAGCAGCCCCCGCCCTACCCACAGCAGTATTTCCTGCCACGCCGCAAGCAACGGGTATTCGACCCCGGAGCGATGACCCGCGGTGACTGGTGGACGGTGGGTTCCTACATCGTGTTCTTCGTCTTCGGCGGAGCGGCACTCATTGGGCTGATCCCGGGCTACTTCACGGCCTTCGAAACCGAAGAGCAAGCCCTCTTCGGAATCAACCTGATTCTCTACACCAGCTTCTTCATCCTGGCGATGGTCCAGTGCGGAGCGCACTTCTTCGACTCCTTCAAAACCATGAAATACTACCCGTGGGCCAAATGGCTGATGCTTCCCGGTGGTTGGCTGCTGACGATCATCTTCTCCGCCATCGTGACAACGATCTTTGGCGGACCGCAGATCAGCGAAAATCAGGAAGCCCTGCAGGGCATGACCACCGCCGTCCCGCTCCCGGTGATGTTCGTAGTCACCGCGGTTTTCGGACCCTTTGTCGAAGAGTACCTCTTCCGCCACCTGCTGATCGGCAAGCTTTCGCGCAAGCTCAATATCTGGGTTTGCGCGCTCATTTCCACCCTGGTTTTCGCCGGAATCCACTTCCTCAATGGAGGCGGAATCTCCTCGATCGTCCAGGTTCTGCCCTACCTGATGCTCGGCATTCTGATGTCCCTGGCCTACATCCTTTCGGGCAAGTCGCTGGCCTACGCCTACCTGCTGCATTTCATCAACAACGCCATGGCCCTGCTCATGCTGTACTTGGTCTACCCGCTGCTTCCGACCGGCGTCTAGGTTGAGTTTTACCGGGCACGAACCGCATTCGGTTCCCTACCGCGGCATGCTGCTGGCCCTGTTCGCCAGCGGCGTTGCCACCTTCTCCCAGCTCTACTCGGTGCAGGGCCTGCTGCCGAGCATCGCCGAGGAGCTGAACATCAGTTCATCCCAGGCGGCCTTGACGGTCTCCGCGGCCACCCTTGGCCTGGCGCTCGCCGTCACTCCGTGGGCCATCATCTCCGACCGCATTGGCAGGAGGCGGGTCATCGCGATTGCGTTGCTCGCCTCGGTGGTCCTCGGCCTAACCAGCTCCACGATGAGCGGTTTCGAACCGCTGCTCGTGGTCCGCTTCCTCGAAGGCATTGCGCTGGCCGGTGTTCCGGGCAGCGCCCTGGCCTACCTTGCCGACGAGCTGACCCCACGCGCGGTTGCCCTGGCCAGCGGTACCTACATTTCCGGCACCACCCTTGGCGGGTTGGCCGGACGCTTGGTGGCCAGCTGGGTGGGGGAACCTGCCGGGTGGCGCTGGGGTGTCGCGGCGGTCAGCCTCATGGCGGCCGTGGGCACGCTGTTCTTTCTGCTCAAGGCCCCTGCAGCGCTCGGATTCATCCCGACCGAGCAACGCGGGCTGCGCCCCATCCTCGGCAAATTCAAGCGGGCGCTCGGCGGACGCATGCCGCTGCTGTACCTGCAGGGCTTCTTGCTGATGGGCGGCTTTGTCGCCGTCTATAACTACCTGGCCTTCCGGTTGGAGGCACCGCCATTCATGGTGCCGGTGTCGCTGGCCTCCCTGGTCTTCATCGCCTACCTGTCCGGGACCTGGTCTGCGGTGGCCAGTGGCCGACTGGTCGCCAAAATAGGCCGGCGCGGGGCGCTGTTGCTGAGCATTGTGCTGAGCATGGCTGGACTGCTGCTGACCCTGCCCGGAAACCTGGTGGTGATCATCGTGGGGATGGTGATCTTCACCGCTGGTTTCTTTGCCGCGCATGCGGTGGCCAGCGGTTGGGTGCCGTTGCTTGCGCCCGCCACCCGGGCCCAAGCCGCGAGCCTCTACAACCTCTTCTACTATGTGGGTTCTTCGCTGCTCGGCTGGCTGATCGGCGTTCCCTTCATGCACTACGGCTGGGCCACGTTGGTGCTGTGCGTGGTGCTGTTGCAGATTCTGGCCGTCATCTTCGCCTTGGCGCTGAAACACAAAAAGTAATCCGGAGTATCAAACTTCCGTTTATCGCGTTAACTCTACCGTTCACCGCTTGGGGTTACCATGATTTTGTGAGCTGTGGAATGCGCGCCTGTGATGGGCCGGACAATGGCTAACGATCCTTACTTCGTTCCATCAACACGGAAGTGCAACATGAGCAGAAATACCGCCGACTCATCGGCATCGCCAACCACCCTGGCGAAGACCTTAGGCAACTGGGACGCGCTGGCCCTGGGCTTTGGCGCCATGATTGGTTTCGGCTGGGTAGTGCTCACCGGAGGCTGGCTTGATAACGCCGGCACCATGGGCGCCATCTGCGCGATGCTCGCCGGTGGCGCCATCATGGCCATCGTGGGCCTGACCTACGCCGAACTCACCGCGGCTATGCCCAAGGCCGGTGGAGAGCACAACTTCATCCTCCGCGCCTTAGGCGCGCGCACCTCGTTCATTGGCTCGTGGGGGATCATCGGCGGTTACGTGACCATCGTGGCCTTCGAAGCGGTCGCCTTCCCGCGGACCGTGGAATACATTTTCCCCGGCATGAGCCAGATCCCGCTGTGGACCGTGGCGGGGTTCGAAGTGAACCTCACCTGGGCGCTGGTAGGTGTGGCCGCCGGCGTGCTCGTCACCTGGATCAATATCCGTGGCGTGAAGCAGGCCGGCATTGTGCAGACCTTCATCGTGCTCTTCCTGCTGGCCATCGGCGTGCTGATGATCTTCGGTTCGGCCACCAACGGTTCGGCGGAGAATATGGAGCCGTTCTTCACCCCGGGCATGAGCGGCTTCTTCGCGGTGCTGGTGGCCGTGCCGTTCCTGTTCATCGGCTTCGACGTGATCCCGCAGTCGGCCGAAGAGGTGAAGATCCCGGCCAAGCAGATCGGCAAGCTGGTGGTGATCTCGGTGGTGCTGGCGACTTTGTGGTATGTGATGGTCGTGTTGACCACCGCCTCGGCCATGCCTGCGGATCAGCTGGCCGGCGCGGACATTGCCACCGCAGATGCCTTCGGCGCGCTATTCAATTCGGAGATCATGGCCAAGGTGCTGATCGCTGGTGGCCTTGCCGGAATCCTGACCTCGTGGAACTCATTGCTCCTGGGCGCCTCGCGGCTGGTCTACTCGATGGCGCGCGGCGGCATGCTTCCGGCCTGGTTCGGCGAGCTGCACCCGAAGTACCAGACCCCGGCCAATGCGCTGATGTTCATCGGCGGGATCTCCTTGCTCGCTCCGTTCTTCGGGGCCGAGATGCTCGGCTGGCTGGTGGATTCCGGCGCCCCGAGCATCATCGTCGCCTACTTCCTGGTCTCGGTGACCTTCCTGATCCTGCGCCGCCGCGAGCCGAAGATGGATCGCCCGCTGCGCGTGGCGGGCAAGGGGCGCGGTGGCGAAATCATCGGCTACGCCTCGGTGCTGTTGACCGCGGCCTTGTTCATGCTCTACATGCCGGGCATGCCCGCCTCGCTGAGCTGGGAACCGTGGGTGATCTTCGGTGCCTGGTGGGTGCTGGGCGCGGTGTTCTTCGTCAAGGTTCCGGGCGGCATCAAGCCGGGCCCGCAGGCCGAAGAGGAGATCCTGGCACGAGTTGCGGCGCGCAGGCGCTAGAAATCACCACAATGCCAATGGCCCAGGGCGCACCCAGCGGGGTGCGCCCTGGGCCATTTCTCTGCAGTCTCCGGCTTTGCCCGCAAAGTCTGGGGTCTCGGACAGTTGGTGAGCTGCGGGTCACATTTTCGAAGCTGAATCGGGTGTTATTGATACTTGACCCGAGGCAGCCGCGTGCTTCCCTCCAGCCAACGAGAAACAGGTCTGCCATGGCATCCGAATCAGTGACTACGCAACCCGCGCGGTTCTCCCACGTCACCAAGTTCATCGTCTTCAGCCTCATCGGCATCGCCATGTTTTTTGTGCCGATTACGCTCAACGGCACAAGTACGATTCCCCTTGACCATCTGGTGACCTTCATCCGCAATTCGCTGGGGCCCGCGGTGCCGTTCTACATCCTGGCGCTGCTGCTGGCGGGAACCATCCTGCCGTTCAGCAACGGCGGGTGGAAGGCCTCGAAGCTGCGCATGGTTTTTGCCTTCGCCAACGTGGTGGGGCTCGCGGTGGGCGCGGTGCTGATCTTCGGCGGGGGACCGGGGTGGCTGACCGAGGAGAGCATGGGCCCGTTCCTGCTCAATAAGCTGGTCATCCCCGTGGGGCTTATCGTTCCCATCGGCGCGATCTTCTTGGCGCTGCTGGTGGGCTACGGGCTGATGGAATTCCTCGGGATCTTCTGCCAGCCGGTGATGCGCCCGCTGTGGCGCACCCCGGGACGCTCCGCGGTGGACGCGGTCGCCTCCTTCGTGGGCAGCTACTCGCTGGGATTGCTGATTACCGACCGGATGTACCGTGGCGGACGCTATACCGGGCGCGAGGCGGCCATTATCGCCACCGGCTTCTCCACGGTCTCCGCTAGCTTCATGATCATCGTGGCCAAGGCGCTGGACCTGATGGAGCATTGGAGCCTGTACTTCTGGCTCGCGCTGGCGGTCACCTTCACCGTCACCGCGATCACCGTGCGCATTCCGCCGCTGAGCAGAATCAAGGATGAGACCTATCTGGGCGTCGAGCACCTTGCGGAGCAGAAGATCTCCGGGCGGCGCGCGGCCACCGCGTGGAAGGAAGCGCTCGCCGCGGTGGGCCGCGCCCCGAGCTTCGGCAAGAATATGCGGGACAACATCTGGGACGGGCTGAAGATGGCCATGGCCATCCTGCCCTCGATTCTCTCCGTCGGGCTCGCCGGGCTGCTGCTGGCCCGCTACACCCCGATTTTCGACTGGCTGGGCTACCTGTTCGTGCCGTTCGCCTGGGTGGTCGGCCTGGAGGATCCGCTGCTGGTCGGCAAGGCCTCGGCGACGGGCATCGCGGAGATGTTCCTGCCCGCCACGCTGGCGGCCGGGCATGAGTCCATCGAGCTGCGCATGGTGGTCGCGATCGTCTGCGTCTCGGCGATCATCTTCTTCTCCGCGCTGGTTCCCTGCCTGCTGGCCACCAGCATTCCGCTGCGCCTGCGCGACATGGTCATCATCTGGTTCATCCGCGTCGCGCTGACCATCCTGATCGCGACCCCGCTGGTGCGCCTGCTGCTGTAGCTCAGGTCATCGAATCGTTGCTGCCGCTGGCCCAGGCCGCGTAGCGTGCGGCCGAGAACGCCACGATCTCCCCGGCCCGCGCGGGCACGACGCTGGCGAAGTTGTTGTAGAGCCGCTCGAATTCCAAGGCGGCCAGCTGGGTGGCGATGCGGAGCACCACCGGACCGGAGAGCGGGATCCGATTGGGGTAGCTGCGCAGGAAGGTGACATTCCCATCCGCCACCGGGAAGACCCCGTCCCCGGCCAGCAGCACCCCCTGGCCTGCGGCGCCCGTCGCCCAGAGGGCCACGGTGCTCCCGGGGAAGTGCCCGCCGATCTGCTCGAGCCGGATCCCGGGAATCGGTTCGAAGGGTTCGGACCAGATCTTCACGTTCGGGCTCGCGCGTTGGACCCAGTTCTGGTCGGGGGCCGCGATATAGATGGGCGCGTTCTCGAAAGCGCTGCTGTAAGCGGTCTGCACGCCATACATGTGCGGGTGGCTGGCCACGATTCCCTGTACGCCGCCGCGCTCGCCGATCGCTTCGAAGGTCCGTTGGTCGAGCAACCCCGGCACCTCGAAGAGCAGGTTTCCGTTTCTGGTTTGCACGAGCAGGGCGCTTTGCCCGATGCCGATTTCCGGAGAACTAAACGAGGTCAGCCCGGGTTCCAGCTCTTCGATTTGGACCTGGTGCCCGGTCTCCAGAAGCTCGGCGCGGTGCGTCCAGCGTTGCATGCCATCCGGTACATACTGGCGTTCGTCGACGCAGATGGGACAGAACTCCGGTGGCTCGGCCGCCGGCTCGAATTCAACGGCGCAGGCGGCGCACTGCCAATCGATCAGTTGCATAGTTCTACTTCCGGTCCGGGGGCGAAGCAATGTCCCAGCCTAACCCGGTTATCCGCTGCTGCACAGGGTCAAAATAAAACCCAACCGATCACGGCGCTAAAAATCACCAGCATCCACGGCGGGGTTTTCCACCAGTGCAAAGCCACGAATCCGGCCGTCGCGAGGACCAATGTGGGCACGGTGGAAGCACCTTGCAGGAACACCGGGGAGTAGAGCGCCGCGGCCAGAAGCCCCACCACCGCGGCATTGACCCCGGACAAGGCCCGTCGGGCCGTGCTCGACCGGCGCAGGCGCTGCCAGAACGGGAGCGCGGCCGCGACCAGCAGGGCCGAGGGCAGGAAGATCGCAAGCAATGCGATACCCGCTCCGAGTACCCCGCTCGGTCCTGTTTGAAAGACCGTACCCAGATACGCGGCGAAGGTGAAAAGCGGTCCCGGCACGGCTTGGGCTGCTGCGTAGCCGGCGAGGAATGCATCATGCTCCACCAGCCCGGCGCCCACCGTTTGAGTTTCGAGCATGGGCAGCACCACGTGGCCACCGCCGAAGACCAGCGCGCCGGTGCTGAAGAAGATCTCGATCAGGCGCAGCACCCCGTGATCGAAGACCGCGGCGGCCGCCGGCAAGCCGATCAACAGCAGGGCAAAGACGGCTAGGCAGATCACCGCGCTGCGCCGCGAGTGCCGGGCGAAGCTAAAATCGCTCTGCTCCGAATCTTCGGCCCCATGGCGCAGCCAGAGCAGGCCGATTAGCCCCGCGGCGAGGATCACCGCGACCTGGATGAAAGGGGAAGGGAACAGCAGCACTACGCCCATCGCCGCCACCGCCAGCGTTGCGCGCGGCGCATCCGGAGCCAGCGTCTTTGCCATCCCCAACACGGCGTGCGCCACCACCGCAACGGTCGCCGCCTTGAGCCCGGTGATCCACCCGTCCCCGATCAGCGAATCCAGGCTATTGGCCGCCAGCGCGAAGAGCACCAGCAAGATCGCCGAGGGCAGGGTAAAGGCGGCCCACGCGGCGAGCAGTCCCCAGGTGCCCGAGCGTTGCAAGCCCAGAGCCATGCCAACCTGGCTCGAGGCAGGCCCAGGCAAAAACTGGCAGAGCGCCACAACATCCGCGTAGGCGCTTTCGCTCAACCATTTTCTTTTGACCACAAACTCTTCACGAAAGAAGCCCAGATGCGCGGTGGGGCCGCCGAAGGAGGTGAGCCCCAGCTTGAGGAAGGCGGCGAAGACCTCGCCGACCGGCGCCGCCGGGGGCGGGCCGGCGGGAGTCGCACCGGAGGAAGAAGTCATAGCAGAAGTATTTCATCTCCGGAATGCGACCGCTTCGTCGCGCCGCAAAGCGCAGGTAAACGAGGGGTGAACCCTTTGGGTGCCGGCGGAGGAATCGCCGTTAGTGCCGCTCAGTTCGTAGAGTAGGACTCGTGAACGCAGAAAAGCCCCCGACAACTTCCCCCGCGCTAGCCAAGCAGATCCTCGTGCTGGCCATTCCCGCCTTGGGGGCGTTGATCGCCGAGCCACTATTCCTGATGGCGGATTCGGCCATCGTGGGGCACCTCGGTGTTTCGGAGCTGGCTGGCGCGGCCCTGGGGACCACCGTGCTGCATACCGCGGTCGGCCTGATGATCTTCCTCGCCTACGCCACCACCCCGGCGGTGGCTCGCGCTCTCGGCGCAGGGCAGCCGGCGCGCGCCATGGCGGCCGGACGCGACGGCATGTGGTTTGCGGTGGTTTTGGGCATCGTGTTGTCGGTGGCAGGCTTCATCTTTGCCGAGCCGCTGGTGCGGCTAATGGGTGGTGAAGGACAGACCCTCGAATTTGCGGTGGACTACATCCTGTATTCAATGCCCGGTCTCACCGCCATGCTGCTGGTCCTCGCGGCAACCGGCGTGCTGCGCGGAATGCAGGACACCAAAACACCGCTGGTGGTAGCCACCGCGGGTTTCGGGCTGAATATCGTGCTGAACTTTGGTTTGGTCTACGGGCTGCAGATGTCCGTGGCCGGTGCCGCCTTGGGGACCTCGATCGCGCAGTGGCTGATGGCGCTGGTGTATTTGTGGATGCTCGTGCCACGCATCCGGGCCGCTGAAATCCATCTGCGTCCTAGCTGGGCGGGATTCATTTCCACCGGCCAGGTTGGTTCATGGCTGATGCTGCGAAATCTGACCATGCGTGTGGCATTGCTGTTGACGGTGGTGGTGGCAACCAACGCAGGAGAGCTGACGCTGGCGGCCCACCAGCTGGTCTTCACCATCTTTTCCTTCCTTGCCTTTGCGCTGGACGCCTTGGCCATTGCGGCCCAAGCGCTCATTGGCAAAGAACTCGGCGCAGGAGACGCATCCCAGGTTCGCCAGCTCACCGGGATCATGAGCCGGTGGGGGATCTATTTCGGAATATTCACCGGGCTATTGCTGCTCGCCACCTCGTGGGTGTTCCCGATGATGTTCACCCCGGATACCGAGGTCCACCGGCTGACCACCCTGGGATTGTGGATCTTGGCACTCTCCCAGCCGCTCTGCGGATTGGTCTTTGTCCTAGATGGCGTGTTGATCGGTGCCGGGGATGCGAAGTATCTGGGCATTGCTGGAACCATCAACCTGCTCGCCTATCTGCCCATGTTGTGGGCGGTGCAGCACTTTGCGATTGACCCGCAATCGGCGATCCTGTGGATCTGGGTGGTCTTCGCCATCGGCTACATGCTGGCGCGTGCCATCACCCTGGGGCTGCGCGCCCGAGGTGACGCGTGGATGCGCCTAGGGCAGTGAGAGCCGGACTAGCCGGCTAGTCCCATAGCGAGTCTGGGTCTTGACGTTGTCCGAGCATGGCCCGGTGAATGGACTGCAGATGCGTGCGCATCGCGTTCTCCGCAGCTTCAGTATCCGCTGCGCTAATGGCCGCCAAAATGGCTCGATGCTCGGCGAGCTCAGCGGACTGGGACATATAGGGCTGCATGGCCGGCAAGACGTAGTGTGCCCTGGCGGTCTCGGCGAAACACTTGGTCAGCGTAGCGGTGATCCGCGAATTGCGATTGGCCGCCGAGAGATCCTCGTGGAAGCGGCGGGCGGCGAGCATTGAGGCAATGGGGTCTGCCTCGGCCTGGCGCTCCTGCTCGGCGAGGTGCCCGCGCAGCACGGCGAGCGTTTGCGCCGAATGGAAGCGGGCGACATTCCGCGCCGCCCGCGGTTCGAGCAAGATCCGCAGTTCCAGGACTTCATGGATATCCTCCATGCCGATCGCCCGCACCAGGTAGCCCTTTTTCGGCAAAAGCTGCAGCAGGCCTTCGCTGGTCAGCTGGCGCAGAGATTCACGGACGGGAGTTTTGGACACCTGGAACTCCTTGGCCAACGCCGGTTCGATCACCATGGTGCCCGGGGCGAGCAGGCCGGTAGCGATCCGTTCGCGCAGCTCCAGCGTGAGCCGCTCGGACAATGAACTAGCCATGGATCCTCATTTCTCTGCTTAGCCCTGTGGAAGCGCGCGTAACTTTTGGCGCGAGACTTTCCCGGAATCAAGGAACAGTCTAGTCTTGGCTGAAATATATTTCAGGTATCTTACGTTGGTTTACCGCGAGCCAACAAGGATTTTTCGCTTCCAGGCGGAGGAGAACGAACCGATGGAAAAGACAATAACAGTGGGTTCCGACCCGCTCCGCGTGCAGCGCCGCCGGGCCATTTCGGCCTCCCTGATCGGAACCGCCATCGAGTGGTACGACTATGCGCTCTATGGGGCGGCGGCCAGCGTGGTGATCGGCCCGCTGTTCTTCGCCGGAGCCGGAAGCTCGGCGGCCTCCATCGCCGCCTTCGCGACCTTCGCCGTGGGATTCGTGGCCCGCCCGGTGGGCGGAGCGGTCATTGGGCATCTCGGGGATAGATTCGGGCGCCGTCCGGCAATGCTGCTCTCGGTCGTACTGATGGGCATCGCCACGGTCGGCATCGGTTTGCTGCCCACCGCGCAGACCTGGGGCGCCTGGTCCATCGGCTTGCTTGTGCTCTTCCGCCTGATTCAGGGCTTCGGCGCCGGTGCGGAACTCACCGGAGCGATGACCCTCGTGGCCGAATATGTCGAGCCGAAAAAACGCGGCATGTACACCTCGCTGATTCTCTCCACCCCGCCGCTGGGCATTGCATTGGCGACCATCTGCTTCTTTTCGGTTTCCCTGCTCGGGGACGAAGTGCTGCTTAGCTGGGCTTGGCGCATTCCGTTCCTCGTTTCTGCCTTGCTCTTCCTGGTGGCCCTCTACATCCGCAACAAGTTGGAAGAAACTCCCGAGTACACGCAGGCCATGGGCAAAGCCCAGCAGATGGCAGGGGCAAAAAAGCTGCCGCTGCGCGAGGTCTTCGAATCCCACTGGCGCCAGGTATTGCTGGGATTCTTCGCAATTACCGGGCATAACGCCACGAACTACATCTTGGCGGTCTTCTCCATCAGCTTGATGGTTGGCTCCGGCATGGCGCGCAGCCAGGCGCTGCTTGCGGTGACGCTCGGCTCGCTAGTCTCGGTAGTGCTCACGCCGGTGGGCGGCTGGCTGGCCGACAGGTTCGGCTCGGCGCGCATCCTCGCGGCCGGAAACATCGCCGGGCTGCTGCTGGCCTTCCCGATCTTCTGGATGCTGGCCACCGACCAATTCATCTTCGGCTTCTTGGCCATCGCCTTGGGCTACGGACTGGTCATTCCCTGCACCTCCGGTGCACAGGGAGCCTTCCTGACCGAACTATTCCCGGTATCGGTGCGCTTCAGCGGCATCGCGATTGCCCGCGAAATGAATGGCGCCATCGTGGCGGGACTCTCGCCGCTGATCGCCGCCGCGCTTTTGGAGCTCGGCAACGGCTCGGTTAGCCTGCCGGCAGGATTCCTCGCATTGTGCTGCCTGAGCTCGGCTATTGCCATCTACCTCGGTGCCCACGCGAAGCACCGAATCCGCTACTAAAAACCGCTATTCAATTGACACGAAAGCAAAGGACAACTCTTGGGTAATCTCAAGCGTCAATTCCCAGACGTCGGCGAACTAGTCAACCTGATGAAGTTCAAATTGCCATCCACCGATCGCCGTGCCGCGCGTCTGGCCCAGGCTGCAGATCTATGGGACCTGCGCCGCATTGCCAAACGGCGCACCCCCACCGCAGCCTTCGACTACGTGGACGGCGCCGCCGGAAATGAAATTACCGCAACCCGCGCCCGCGAGGTCTTCGACTCGGTCGAACTGCTGCCGCGCATCCTGCACGGAACCGCAGAAGCGGACCTGTCCACGCAGATCGCAGGTGCTCCATCCGCTCTTCCCTTCGGTATCGCGCCCACCGGGTTCACTCGGTTCATGCAGTCCGAAGGAGAAATCGGCGGCTCCCGCGCCGCCGCACGGGCGGGCATCCCCTTCAGCCTCTCCACCATGGGCACCCGCTCCATCGAGGAGGTCGCCCAAGCTGCACCCGAGGGGCGCAGGTGGTTCCAGCTGTACTTGTGGAAGGACCGCGAAAAGTCCGCGGCCCTGGTTAGCCGGGCCCAGGCGGCGGGTTTTGACACCCTTCTGGTCACCGTGGACACTCCCGTGGCGGGCCAACGCCACCGTGATACCCGCAACGGCATGAAGATTCCGCCGGAGCTGACCTTGAAGACGGTCCTCGACGCGTCTTACCGTCCGGAGTGGTGGTTCAACTTCCTGACCACCGATTCGCTGAAATTCGCTTCCCTCTCGGAATCGTCCGCGGACCTGCCCAGCATCATCAACTCCATGTTCGACCCTTCGCTGGACTTCGAAGATCTCAAATGGATCCGCGAATTGTGGAAGGGGAAACTCTTCGTCAAGGGCGTGCTCACCGCGGAAGATGCGGCGAAGGCCAAGGACGCAGGCGCCGACGGGTTGGTGGTTTCAAATCACGGGGGACGTCAGTTGGACCGGGCGCCGATCGCCTTCGAAGCGTTGAGCGAAGTCCGTGCCGAGGTTGGGGAGGAACTGGAGATCATCATGGACTCGGGCATCATGTCCGGTTCGGATATCGTCGCGGCGCTATGCGCCGGGGCGGACTTCGTATTGATAGGCCGCGCGTATCTCTACGGGCTGATGGCCGGCGGGGAGGAAGGCGTGAGCCGTGCCATCGAATTGCTGGCCAAGGAAGTAGAAGTCGCCATGCAGTTGATGGGCGCGGCAACGATTGGCGAGCTCAACGAGAGCCTGATTCGCCGTCGCGGCTAGCTCGCGGGCGCACCGGTAAATGTGACTTAGCTTGGACTCGGCTGATTCTTTGTTCTATCGCCGGTAGAATGGGGTTGTGCCTGCACCAAAAACCACCCCAGCCCAAGCCCAAGACGTCTTCCGCCCGGTATTCCTGCGCGGACTCGGCGCCCTGGTCTACTCGCTCATCTCGATATTCTGGATCAACGCGGATCAGACCGTGCTGTCTTACGCGACCGGTGCGCTGCTGGTGGTGACAGGTGTCTTCATGTGGCAGTACGTCACCGTGCCGAGCGCTCCGGAGAAGTCCCGAGGGGCCTACGCGCTAGGTGCCGGACTCATGCTGCTGGCAGGCATTGCCAGCCTGTTCGCCACCACACCCATGTGGGTCGCATATCTCGCAGCCTTCGCGTTCTTCGTCACCGGTGTGGTTGAGCTCTACGTCTTTGTGAAAATGCGCGCGCAGTTCCCGCCATTCCGTAACCAGCTGATCACCGCCGCGGTATCGATGATCCTGGCCATTGCCCTGCTCTTCGGCACGTCGCTGGATGCTCACGGCATGTTCGGCCTGATCGGCGGCGGCACCATAATTTTCGCGGTCTTTGAACTGATCGCCGCGTTCGGCCATCGCCATGACGCCAAGGCGGCGGCATCGACCGAAATCGAAAACAACTAATACTTTTAGGTCAACAGGAAAAGTAGAAACGGAGTTCCTGGTGGGAAACAACTCGCAGAAGAAGCAACCGTGGAGCCATTCAATTAAAGGCCCGCTGAGCTTCTCGCTGTTGCTGGCTGTCGTTGCTGGAGTGGTCGGCATGATCTCCTCGACCGGAGGCTCGCAGAACCCGATTCGTTTTGATATCGGACTGGTCTGCTTTGGGGTGGCCTTTGTCGCCAGTTTGCTGATCATCTCGGTGCTCACCATGGCAGGCAAGGAAAACGATTCTGAGCTGGGCAAGGGCACGGGTGTGAACCGTTCCTCGGCCGACCCGAACAAAAAGTTCGAAGACTAAAACATCGCGTCGACAACGCGCTGGGCCCGCCGTCAAGGCGGACCCAGCGCGTTGTCGTTAGCTTGGCGGTCAGCGCACCGCACCGAACAAGAACGCCATTTTCAAGGATTGACACGTGAACAACACGAAGCAGACGTCGAGAAGTAGCCGCACCCCACTGGGCGAGCAGCTGATTCGACGTAAATCAATCCACTCCATGACCACCGAGGCCGCAACTAACGCCGGTCTCGGACAGCTCAAGCGCAGCTTCGGGGTGCTGCAGCTGACCATGATTTCCGTCGGAGCCACGCTGGGAACCGGCATCTTGGTGATCCTTGGCGATTCGGTACCCGTTGCCGGTCCGGCCATCTGGATCGCGTTCGTGCTCGCCGGCGTGACAGCGCTGCTTTCGGCGGTGTCCTACGCTGAAATGGCCGGCATGGTCCCGGTGTCCGGTTCCAGCTATTCCTATTCCTACGCCACTATGGGCGAAGGGGTGGCATGGATCTGCGGTTGGTGCCTGATCCTTGAATACGCGGTATCCGCGGCCGCCGTGGCCGTAGGAGCTGGTTCCTATGTGAACCAAACGCTTGAAATCTTCGGCATGCAGCTGCCCGCGTCGCTGGCCAGCGGTCCGGTAGACGGCGGCGTCATCAACCTGCCTGCACTGATTACGGTGATCCTAGCGACCCTGCTCTTGGCACGGGGTGCCCGTGAATCGGCCCTGGCCAACACCGCCATGGTGATAGTCAAGATCGCGATCCTGGTGTTCTTCTCCATCGTCGCGTTCACCGCCTTCGACGCGGGGAACTTCGCTCCGCTGCTGCCTATGGGGGCAGCCGGTGTGAGCGCTGCCGCCTCGATGGTGTTCTTCTCCTACATCGGCTTTGACGCCGCATCCACCGCCGGTGAAGAAGCAAAGAACCCGCAACGCGATATGCCACGCTCAATCATCATCTCCATGATTCTGGTGACCACCGTGTACGTATTGGTGGCGGTGGCCGCGGTAGGCGCACGCAACTGGCAGTGGTTTGAAGGCGCCCAAGCGGCACTGGTGATGATCGTATCCGAGGTGACCGGGCAGCGCTGGCTGGTGCTGCTCTTCGCTCTGGCCTCGGTGGTCGCGATCATCTCGGTGGTGCTAACCACCCTGTACGGGCAGACCCGCATCCTGCTGACCATGGGGCGCGACGGACTGGTGCCGAAGGCCTTTGCCAAGGTTTCCCCTAGGACCCACACCCCGGTGATCGGTACGCTCATCGTCGGCAGCGCGGTGGCACTTACCGCCTCGCTGATCCCGTTGGGTGAACTGGCCGAAGCCACCAGCATCGGAACCCTCTTCGCGTTCGCGCTGGTGGGAGTCGCGGTCATCTTCCTGCGGCGGACCCAACCGGACGCGCCACGAACCTTCAAGGTGCCGTTCTACCCGGTGACCCCCATCCTCGGAATCGCCGCGTGCTTGTTCCTGATGTTCAACCTCGGCACGAACACCTGGGCGGTCTTTGGTATTTGGATGATTGTCGGTTTTATCGTGTACCTCAGCTACGGCCGCAAGCATTCGCGCTTGGGGGCGCTGCACACCGATTCATATCGCGAGACACTAAAGTCGAAATAATTCTGCGGCGAGTTAGGCTGTGAGTTGAACCAGACTCTAGCCCTCACCGACCAGGAGCAACCATGCAGCAAGAAGCGATCAGCACCGCGGATCTCTACGACGAATTCGAAGAGCAGATCCAGTCGATTTCACTGCAGTTCCAGTCGTTCGGCGCCCGCGAAAGCTTCTCGGGCCCTGCAAAAACGATCAAATGCTTTGAAGACAATGTGCTGATCAAATCCACGTTGAATACCCCTGGTGAAGGCCAGGTGCTGGTAGTAGACGGCGGCGGGTCGCTGCGCTTCGCACTTATGGGAGACATGATCGCCCAAGCGGCGGTGGATAACGGCTGGGCCGGGGTTATCATCAACGGTGCGGTGCGGGACCGCGTTGAACTGGCAAAGATGGACCTTGGCATCAAGGCGTTGGGGAGCAACCCGCGCAAAACCGTGAAACGCGGTGGCGGTTTCAGCGATCTGAGCCTTGAAATTGACGCGGTCACCATCCGCCCCGGCGCCATGGTGTACGCCGACGCGGATGGTGTGCTGGTCGAGCGCTAGGCACCCACCCTATTCCGAGAGGTGTTTTCCGCCTCCAGTATTTCCTTGGCCCCACTCTTCAACGAACTCAGCGGTGCTCAACTCCTCTAGATCCTTGCGAATCTGAACGATCAAGCGTTCGGCTTCTTCAAGGTTGGAGGTTTGCATGCGCAGCAGAATTGCATCGTTTTTCAAGGAATGAACGACTACCTCGGCTCCGCGTGCTTCAAATTCTGCGTCGCCGAGCGTTGCGGAGGCGATAGCTGCGGCCCACCGGCCGGCTGCCTTCAGCGGGGAATCCGCGCTGGCTTCAAGGCGTGCCTCATATTCTTCGGATGCGTGTGCTTCACCGGTCATGATCTGGCCTTTCGACTGCGAGGACAGGATGCTCCTGTTATCCAATCATCTTAGGGTCGAAGCGATGGATAACGCGACTTATTTAGGCGTCAGTCTTTCGCTTTTCGTGCCCGGTAGGCGCGAACATGCTCGCGGTTGGCACAGTTGCCGGTGTCGCAATACAATTTCGAGCGGTTACGCGACAGGTCAAGCAGGGCCGCGCCGCAGTCGGTGGAGGCGCAGATGCGCAAACGTTTGCGCCCGCCGGAGCGGATCACCTCGGCCAAGGCCATGGCTGCATCCACCGCCATGCGGTCGTAGAGCGGGGCTCTGGTGGTGGTCGCGTGCAGGTGGTAACCCCATTTTTCGTTCTTGATTAGCTGCGGCTGGGCGTTGACGTTGCGCAGTATTTGATTAACTTTGAACACCGCGTCATCCTCATCGGTGGTCCAGATGCCTTTGAGCTGGGCACGCAGCTGGCGGATGGAACGCAGCTCGGACTGGTCTTGGGCATGGGGGCCGCTGAAGTTCTCGGTGCGCAGGAACTGATCCAAATCCGGCACCGTGGAAAGCAAGTCGACGAACGAAACCTCGGTGTTCAACAAGTTCACGATAGTGTGCAGCGACGCTTCAATATCTGGCGCAAAGGTCATAAATCATTCCCGGGATGTTCGTGGATTGACGCGAGTTCAAGCGGATCCGTATTGTCATGATCATATAATCTTTTGCTCCTGAATCACCTGCGTGTTCCTGTACCGCATGTCGCTTGGGAGCATTCGTAGCAAAGGCCTACCAGCTCATGTCACAGCCCCAAAAGTCACCAAATTCTCCGCCGTCAACGCTGAGCTCAGTCCGCACTCACGGACAGCTGGCGGGAATTTGGATTGCGTTGGCTTCTTCGGCCGCTTTCGGCCTGTCCGGCTCATTCGCCAAGGGGCTGTTCGAGGCCGGTTGGACCCCGGCAGCCGCGGTGGCGGTGCGCATGGCCGGCGCCGCTTTGGTGCTCGCAATTCCTGCGCTTCTGGCGATGCGCGGACGCTGGACCTTGCTGCGCACCAACTGGGTTTCGATCCTGCTGTTCGGGTTCTTCGGGGTCGGCGCCTGCCAGCTGTGCTATTTCCTGGCGGTTGAACGCCTCGATGTGGGTGTGGCACTGCTCCTTGAATACTTGGCGCCGGTGCTGATTGTGCTGGTGCTCTGGATGCGTCATAAGAAGCGCCTTTCGGTCGCGACGATCGGCGGCACCTTGCTCGCTCTCGCCGGTTTGGTTGCGGTGCTGGACCTGAACGGAGCCTCTGCCTTGGACCCGATTGGAATTTTGTGGGGGCTCGGGGCTGCGGTCGGCTTGACCGTGTATTTCTTTGTCAGCGCCCGCGTTGACGGTGCGTTGCCGCCGATTATCCTGTCGGCCGGGGGCATGCTCGTCGGTGCGCTCTCGCTGGCACTGGTGGGCTTGTTCGGGATCCTGCCGATGCGTGCCGAATTTGGCAGTGGTTCCTTCGCCGGGATGCAGGTTCCGTGGTGGGTTGCCCTGCTGGGATTGATCTTGATAGCCACGGTGTTCTCGTACACCACCGGAGTGATGGCCGCCCGTGCTCTGGGCTCCAAGGTAGCCTCCTTCATTTCCTTGACCGAGGTGCTCTTCGCGGTGCTCTGGGCCTGGCTCTTGCTCTCCGAGCTGCCCGGATCGATCCAGCTTTTCGGCGGACTGCTGATCGTGCTGGGAGTGGTGCTGGTGCGTATCGACGAGTTGCGCTCCGCGCGAATCCGCCGCTAAGCTCCAGCGGCGCAGCGCGGAATCACGGCAAAATTTCTTTCTCGCAAACCTCTTGAGTCGCCTGTGGCCACTCCGTACAGTATGAGATGTGAATCACGTTCGTTTAAATGTGAGTCTCTAACTTTCGGCTTATCGGTTTGGGAGAAGCATGTCTGCACCACGGCGTACCACCTTGTTCGTGAACGGCACCATCTGGCGGGGTGAAGGCACCGAACCTGCCACCTCGCTGCTCGTCGAGGACGGGGTGATCGCCGCCGTTGGAAATGACCTCGGCGGCCCTGACGCGGGCACGGTCGTTGACCTGCAAGGTGGCTTCTTGATGCCGGGCTTCGGCGAAGGCCATGCTCATCCGATCTTTGGCGGTCTGGAAGACGCCGGCCCGGCAATTACCGGTGAGCACTCCATTGAAGCAATAGTTCGTCGAGTCCGCGACTACGCCGCGGCTCATCCTCAGAAGCAATGGATCCTCGGCGCCTCCTACGATGGCTCGCTCGCCGAAGGCGGACTCTTCCGCGCCGAATGGCTGGATGAAGCTGTCGCGGATCGACCGGTAGTTCTCCGCGCTTGGGACTATCACACCGTCTGGTGCAATTCGAAGGCCCTGGAACTTGCCGGCGTCGACGCGTCCACCGCCGAACCTGAGCTCGGTGAAATCCCGCGAAACCCCGACGGGACGCCGGTCGGAATCCTGCGTGAGTGGGGCGCGGTAGACCTGCTCATGAGCGTCAACCCCGGTTATGACTTCGAAGACCGTGTCGAGGCCTTGGGCCGAGCCAGCGAAAAGTACGCCAGGCTCGGCGTGACCTGGGTGCAGGACGCCTGGGTGGAACCTGCGGATGTCGAGGTCTACTTCGAAGCAGCCCGCCGCGGACTGCTGCGCAACAGATACAATTTGGCGCTGCTTGCCGACCCGCGCGATTTCCCCGACTCGCTGCCGGCGCTGCTGCAAGCCCGGGAGTCGGTCGCAGCGTTCAACCACCGGCTGCTGAGCGCGCAGAGCGTCAAGTTCTTCGCCGACGGGGTGGTGGAAAACGAAACCGGCGCACTGCTGGAACCCTACTGCGGCTCGCTGCACAATCACGGGCTCTCGGTTTGGGAACCGGAACCGCTGGCCGAGGCCGTAGCCGCTGTGGTGGAGCAGGGCTTCCAGCCACACATCCACGCGATCGGTGACGCCGCGGTGCGCATGGCCCTGGACGCTATCGAAGGTGCGGTGAAGCTGACCGGTCGCCAGCACGTCCGCCCGGCCATAGCGCATGTGCAGTTGGCCAAGGAGAGCGACCTGGAACGCTTCGCCCAGCTGGGCGTTATCGCGGTCATGCAGCCTTTGTGGGCGCAACTGGACCCGCTGATGAATGTGCTGACGGTGCCACGGCTAGGCGCAGAGCGCAGCGTCAACCAGTACCGGATGCGTACGCTGCATGATTCCGGAGCAAAACTCGCTTTCGGCTCGGATTGGCCATGTTCTTCGGCCAACCCACTGGAGGGGATTTCCATCGCGATCAGCCGGATGACCGAAGAACAGCATCCGGTCGGTGGATGGATGCCAGAGGAAATCTTGGATATTGAAGCGGCGCTTGGCGCCTATACCGCGGGGGTGGCCTATCAGGCGGCTGCCGACCGGCTGGAAATGCCATGGGGTGTTCTCGAGGTGGGATGCAGCGCGGATATGGTCTGGTTGGAACGCGATCCACGCCTGCTGGACGCCGTCGAGCTGCGCGGGTTGCCGGTGCTTGGCACCTGGCTTGCGGGGGAAGAAATGTATCGTCAATGCAGCGCCGCCAGCGGGCGGGTGTAGCCTCATGCGCTCCACTTCTTCGCAAGTCGGCAACGAAGCAGGGCAGGGCCCCGGGGAGCTGAAACGAGTCCTGCGGCTGCCGCAGCTGGTGCTTTTCGGTCTGGTCTACATGGTTCCGCTGACCGTATTCACCACCTATGGCATCGTCACCCAAATTACCGGCGGCCGGTTGCCGCTGGCATATCTAATCACGCTGGCCGCCATGCTGTTCACCGCGCGCTCCTATGGCTTGATGTCCCGCGCCTTCCCGGTGGCCGGTTCGGCCTATACCTACACGCAGCGTACCTTTGGCGCGGGAGTTGGATTCGTCAGCGGATGGGCGCTGCTTCTGGATTACCTGTTTTTGCCGATGATCAATTATCTGGTGATCGGCATCTACCTGCATGAGGCGATCCCGGGGATACCCGCAACGGTTTTTGTCGTGGCCGCCATTGCGTTGGTTACGGTCCTCAACGTGATCGGAGTGGTCTCCATTGCACGGACCAACATAGTGATTATCGCCGTGCAAGCAATCTTTATCGTGGTGTTCCTAGCTCTTGGGTTTTCCGTGGCGTTCGGTGCCGGCGAAGTGGACATGCTGGCGCCATTCGCCGGCGACGGTTCGGCCCCCGGTTTCGCTCCGGTCATGGCGGGCGCCGCAATCCTCTGCCTGTCCTTCCTCGGCTTTGATGCCATCTCAACCTTTGCGGAGGAGACCCGCAATCCGCGCAAGACGCTGCCGACGGCCATCATGATCACCACCTTGCTATGCGGTGCGCTGTTCATAGTGGTTGCTTTCACCGGCCATGTGGCGATGCCAAGCAACGATTTCGGCAACGTCGATTCGGCGGCCGTGGATGTCATGCTGCATGTGGGAGGCAGTGTGCTCGCGGTGTTCTTCACCGCTGCCTATGTGGCTGGCGCAACCGGTTCGGCGCTGGTATCCCAAGGTTCGGTGGCGCGCATCCTCTATGCGATGGGTCGGGACGGGGTCCTTCCGCGCAAGTTCTTCGGGAAGCTCAGCGCCAGATTCAGTACCCCGGTGCCGGCGATCATGCTGGTTTCCGTCATTTCGCTGTCTTCCGCGTTGATCTCGTTGGAAGTTCTGGCCGAAATGGTGAGCTTCGGGGCGCTAGTCGCCTTCTCCATGGTGAACCTCGCGGTCATTGGACATTACTTCGTTGGGGAAGGGCAACGTCGGGGCATCGAATTCTTCCACCACCTGCTGGTCCCGGCCTTGGGGTTTGCGCTGACCATCTGGTTGTGGACGAGCCTGACCGGCCGCACCTTGTTGATCGGGGTGCTCTGGCTCCTGATCGGGTTGGTTTATCTGGCGGTGCTCACCCGTGGATTTACCCGTCCGGTGCCGAAACTAGATCTCACCGAATGACTCCAAGGCTCAGGCTTCGCACGCAAAGACAAGGTCGTTGCACGCGATGACAAGAACCTGGCAGGACCGCGACGCAGACTGGAAGAAAGTAGCGCTCGCGAGTGATCCTGATCACCGAAAATCGGTGCTACGTCTCAATTAGGAGAGCTCATGAACAGTAAATCCGTCATCGTGGTTGGAGCAGGTTCTGCAGGATCCGTAGTCGCTCGTCGGTTGGTGGACGCCGGCGCCAAGGTGACGCTGTTTGAAGCCGGGGGAGAAGACACCAACCCTGCGATTCATGACCTGTCCCGCTTGGGCGAACTGTGGCACAGCCCAGACGACTGGGATTACCACACGGCTCCCATGCAAGGCGCAGCAAATAAACCAATGCACCTACCGCGCGGGAAGGTGCTGGGCGGATCCCACGCACTCAACGCGACCATCTGGGTGCGCTGCGCGCCGCAGGACTTTGACGGTTGGGCCGAAGAATGCGGGGAACGGTGGTCTTGGCGCAATGTCCTGCCCATCTATAAGTCCATTGAAAACTACTCCGAAGGCCCCAGTGAATTTCACGGCACCGACGGCTTGCTCCCGGTAGTCAACGACTACGAATTGGACCCGATCCAGCAGTCGATTGTCGACGCTGCCGTGCAGTCGGGGGTTAAATTCAATCCCGACTACAACGGGGAAAGCCTCGAAGGTGTCTCCAAAGAGCAGGTCAATATCGTAGACGGGGAACGGATCAATACCTGGAAGGCGTACCTGAAGCCGGTGCGCGAGCAGCTGGAGATCATCACCAACGCCGAGGTGCACTCGGTAATAGTCCGGGACGGTGCTGCCGTTGGCCTTCGATACCAGCAAGATGGCGAGCTCAAAGAACTTCTGGCAGATGAGGTGGTACTGAGTGCAGGGGCTCTCGGTTCTCCGCAGATCCTGCTGCGTTCGGGTATCGGCCCGGGTGAAGAGCTTGAAGCGGTAGGAGTGAGACCGGTGCTGGAATCGCCGCAGGTGGGAAAGAACCTGCACGATCATCTGCTTGCACCGGTCATTGCCCAAACCACTACCCGAGATATTGACCCGCCACGGACCGGGGTCTCGGTGTCGCAGAGTCATCTGTTCGCCAAGTCGCGCGCGGAACTCGAAGTGCCGGACACCCAGCCGATTTTCTTCTCGGTTCCCATGTACTCCCCGGGGATGGACATGATCGAAGGAACCGCGTTTACCCTGCATTCGGGGATCGTCACGCCTGCAAGCCGAGGCGCGGTGACGCTGAGCGGGCCGAATCTCGATGACCCGGTAACCATAGACTTAAATGCCCTAGACGATCCGCAGGATATGAAGTCCTTCTTGTTCTCCATCAAGCAGTGCCGGGATATTGTGAAGCAGCGGGCACTCGCCGAGGTCTGGGGCGCAGTGGAGGTTTACCCAGGTCCCACGGTGCAAAGTGATGCGGAGCTTGAAACTTACATTCGCAATAACGTGGTCACCTACCATCATCAGGTGGGTACTTGCCGGATGGGCAGCGATGACCAGGCCGTGGTTGACCCCCGGCTCAAGCTCAACGGGCTGAGCGGATTGCGGGTGATCGATGCGTCGATCATGCCGAAAATTACTACCGGCAACACCAATGCGCCGGCGATTCTGATCGGCGAGCTCGGTGCGCAGTTCCTCATCGAGGATCTGGAGCTCTAGGTACCTTAAACCGCCTTGCGGGGCTGTTGCAGGGCGGACCGAGGGTAGGCGCCGCACACCAAGTGGGGTGCGGCGCCGATCTCAGTTAATCTATGGACACGGCTTGTTTCTCGGATTCGCCGACCGCTTCGGTCGCAGCCGGGCCGTGGATGCGGAAGGCCCCGGCATCTTCCTTCTCCACCGCGACCTTTGCCACATGCGCGGCACGAAGTGCTACGTGCCCCGGCTTGCTGCGCACCACGCGGTATCCGATAGCCAGACCGATGAACCACAGCGGGGTGATTAGCAGTGCCGACAGCGTATCGCTCTGCGTGGTCAACGCCCAGAGGATGAATCCGAAGAAGGCCAGCACCACATAGGGCATGAAGGTGCCACCGGGCATCTTGAACTTGCTCTGCGCATGCAGGTGCGGACGGCGCTTGCGGTACACGAGGTAGCTGACCAAGATGATCGACCAAACAAACATGAAGCAAAGGGCCGCTACGGTGGTGACCAGGGTGAAAGCTACCATCACCGAATCGCCGCTGTAGAGCAGCACCACTCCGGCCAGCAGGAACATGCAGGAGAACATCAGCGCGTTGCGCGGCACCTTGTTTTCGGACAATTGGGCGAAGGCCTTCGGCGCATCGCCCTCAAGGGCCAAGCCGCGGATCATGCGGGAGGTCGAGTAGATGCCCGAGTTCGCGCTGGACGTCGCGCTGGTGAGCACCACGAAGTTGATAATGCCCGCCGCACCGGCCAGCCCGGCCAAGGCGAACATGCCCACGAAGGGGGATTCTCCGGCGGAGAACAAGCGCCATGGCTGAACCGCCATGAGGATGATGAGCGCACCCACATAGAAGATCAGAATGCGGATAGGAATGGAGTTGATGGCCTTGGGGAGGGTCTTCTCGGGGTCCTTTGTTTCGGCAGCGGTGGTGCCTACCAGCTCAATTCCCACGAATGCGAATACTGCAATCTGGAAACCTGCAACGAAGCCCATGAAGCCGGTCGGGAACATTCCGCCGTCGGTCCAGAGATTGTTGAAGGACGCGGTAGCACCGTTGTGCCCGAAGCTGGTGATGACCATGACCAGGCCAACAACAATCAGCGCGCAGATGGCCACGATCTTGATCATGGAGAACCAGAACTCGGTTTCGCCGAAGGCCTTCACCGTGGCCAGATTCAGTACCAGCAACAACGCGATACATGCGAGTGCCGGGATCCAGAGTGGAAGGTTCCCCCACCAGAAAGCGACGTAGTGCGCGATGGCCACCACATCTGCGATGCCGGTGACTACCCAACAGAACCAGTAGGTCCAGCCGGTAAAGAACGCGGCCCACGGGCCGAGCAGGTCACCTGCGAAGTCCGCGAAAGTCTTGTAGTTCAGGTTCGAAAGCAGCAGTTCGCCCATGGCACGCATGACGAAGAACAGCATGAAGCCGATAACCATGTAAACGAAGATGACAGATGGCCCGGCAACCGAAATGGTTTTACCCGAGCCCATGAACAATCCGGTGCCAATGGCACCGCCGATTGCGATGAGTTGGATATGACGATTTGAGAGCCCGCGTTTGAGTTTGGGCGAAGAGCTGGTATCGCTCATGCTGCTGCCTTCCAGGAGTGGTGAGGTGCTTCGATGAGGTGCCATGGCGAATCACTAATGGTTTCGTCACGTTGTGGCAGATCTACGTTCGCACTCGAACCGTCAGACTCCGGGACAAATTTCTCTGCGCCGCAACGTAGCGGGCGAGGTCCAGCCAGGGACCGCCCGAAGCGAACGCGGAGATAGTTTGCCAAAGGGAGGACTTTCGAATCGGGTGCGTACGGTGCGGCACGGTTCTTAGTTCCTCCCCAATCTGTTTGAAGACCTGAGAGTTTTCGCCTCGACCCGGTGAGGGGTCAGAGAGTTGCTCCGTCGGTGAGTATGGACTAGTCCATACTGCTTTCCAGATTCGCCTCGTCGTGGCGGTACGGGTGCCTGAGAGTTTCCCGGGGAGGAATTGCTCCTACGGCGCCCGCCCTTGGCTTGGGCGGGACTCTCCCGCCACGCGTCAACGGCGTACTGCTTGTGATTGCAGTCACAGTATGCCCGGCTCTTTTCTGCTTGCGCAAACCGGCATGGAGTTTATTGCGTGAGCAATCTATGGCTTGCTCAGGCCTGAGCCCGGCATTGGGCGGTTTTGGGGGAGGGGCTCGTTTTAAATATGAAGCGTTTTGTTGCCAAGTACGCACGGTGCCGCCGGATAATAATTTGCGCTTACTTTGAACAGAGTGAAATTTACTGGTCAGAAAGAGGGGAGCATATTCGCGGATCAGCTTTAGGACGAAATAAGTATGAAAATTTTGCAGCGGCTTCCTGAAAAATTGTTCTGGATGTTGGCTGCGCACGCCGAAGGTGTTTCGTTTTCTCCCGATGCTGCGCGCAACGCGGCGGCCTCGGTGTAGTTCTACCTGCCGCAAGTGCCGGGCATCGTACCTAGATTGGAATCGCCGGCCCGAACTATCCGCCGGTAATTAAAAACTAGAGCCCAGCCAATGGGCTGGGCTCTGGTTCATCACTCGCACCTTTGAGGAAGGTAGTTACCACTCTAGGGGCGGCAACTGTTTGGCTACTGTGTGCGCGGTGCTTATTCGCTTTGCACGCTGAGCGGATGCGCTAGGGCGGCGCCTCCTCGACGAAATTAGTTGGTGAAGGGAACACGCTCCCAGCTGAGAATTTCTGCACCCTGTGCTGAGTTGGGCGCGACGCTCACGCGCAGCCACTCTCTTGATGTTGCGGCGCCCTCGACGGTGACCCGCTGCAAGTTCGGAACCGGGTCAACGCCGTAGACCTCTAGCCACGGTGAACCGGCGGCCAGCGGCGCATCTTCGTTGAACACGTGGCTGTCGCCATTGACCAGATACACCGGTCCGCCGAAGGCTGCTGATTCGTTGGCCAGGGCCTCGACGAACGACTTGAAGCCTGAAACGGATTCGGGGTTTGCCAGGGAATCATCTTCGAACCCGGGGGTGAACATATCTGCCTGGGTCATCACCACTACGGCGCGCGCCTGGGATCGTTTCGCATTGGCGAATGTTTCGGCCAGTTGGTCGAGGTTGGCTTCGGTGCGCAGCGCGACTTCTTCCAGCTGTTCGGAGGTTGGTTCGGTCAGTCCGAGCCCAGTCCACGGAGCCAAGGAGTTATTGGATCCTTGGACGTTCACCGCGGAGAAGGCGATACGGTTCTTCGTGAATTGAACGTTTTCCGGTAAACCGATGTCAGCCTGGGAATCTACCCGCATGGTGCCGCCCAAGGTCTTGTTTTCGACCGGGAAGAACATCTCACGCAGGGTATACAATCGCTCCAACGGGTTGTAGGCACCGTTATTGGCACGGTGGCAGTCAACCCATTCGTTGTCGCCCGGGGTGAATACCAGCGGAGTTTGAAGTCTGTCCAGTTCCTTCCTGACTAGGCCCAGGCGTTCGTCGGTGCACCGCTCGGAACCTGCCTTGATATCTCCAACGTGGGCAATGAAGCGAAGCTCGTCTTGCTCGTTGAGTTCACTGACCATGCTGGGGAATTCGGCCAGCTGGGCTGCGCCGTAAGGGATGTCTCCAATGACACCAAAAGTGTAAGCAGACTCTGCGGAGCCCGCGGAATTCGCAATTGCTGGGGCCGCCGGGGCGACGAGAATTGCGCAGGCTAGAGCGGCGAGACCGGGTAGGAATCGATTACGCATGGTTCACTCCTAATTTTCGATGCGAGGCGAAGCTGAAAAGACCTCTGCCACGCTACGCGGCAGGGGTTAAGCGCCGGCAACAGGAGCATGGCACGAGGGTGAAAACGAGCCTGCTCGAGCCATCTTCTCGGAGGCCTGAAACAACAACGGCTACCGGAGCCTATGGAGCATAGGTAGCGGTAGCCGTGTGACGGTTGAAGAAGGGGTTGCGCTGGATCTACTTCTTTTCCTGCGGGTCGGTTGCCAACACCGCTTCGGTGTAGCGGCGTTCAAATTCCTCGGCGGAAACCATCTCGCGCTCCACGCGGAAGGACGATTCCGGGATGCCGAGAACTGCCGAGATGAGGGTGCGGGTGTATCCGGCAATCTTGCGGGACTTCCGAGTGGAGGTGACATGGTCCAGTTCCGGGACCCAGATGTTCCACCAACCTGCTTGTTTGCCCACCACCGCGTGGAATACTCGTTGTTCGTTCATCTGTTGTCCTACTTTCATGGATGCACCAACCGTGAGTCCAGCTAGAGGTAATTGCTTAGAACAGGCAGTCAATTGCTCACTGCCTGTTCTAATGTTCTATCATCGGTGGCATCTGCGCCAAGACAACTTGCGCCACCTAGCAGCAATTGGCCTGTGGCTACTTCGCCAAAGGCGCGCCGTCCTGGCCGACCGGGAAGGTCACCACATCGTCGTATACGCGTCGTTCGGTGTGTTCAAGCTGGTATTCCGAATCCAACTTCGGGAAGACGTATACCGGGGTCAAAGTGAGCTCTGCTCCTTTGGCCTTCTTCGCGATGTCGATTTGCAGGTGTCCGTAGTGCAGACCGCCGGATACGAGCTGTGCTACGCCGTTTTCATCCTCTTTCCAGGTCTCTGGCTGATCTGCCGGGGCTGACCACTGTGAATGCGAGTTGAAGCGGAGCGGTTCGTACTCGCCCTGAGCATTCTGCACCAACTTTTCGCCACGCAGGCCGTCGGCGGCCACCCCCACATCATAGGAGTGGAAGCCTCGTCCGTCGCCGTCCGCATCTACCCAAGAGCGCTCGAACATTTCATCATGGCCGGAGATGACTGCGGCGACACCATGATCCTCGAACATTGGCGAGTAGGCACGCATTGCGGTGCCGGACTGGTTATCGGGGTGCTCATGGTTCGGTGGGGTGCCGTGCACACCGTTGGAATAAGCCGAATGGTGGAATTGGACGAGCACAATCTGGCCGTCGGCGCGGGCTTCGGCCAATTGCTTCTCGGTCCAGTCCCATTGGGCGGACTGCGCATCCATATTCGGCAGGTCAACCTCTTGCTCGGTTGAGCCGGGGAAAAGATCCTTGAAGCCCTGAACGTAGGATTCAAAGGTGAATTGCCCCTGGGTGTCGGTGGACTGGTTCTCGGCGGTCAGGTTGGTGTCGTCCCCGGAGAATTTTTCGCCGGACAAGGTGCCGGTGTCGGTGTTCTCATCGGGTCGGCCATTGGTGGAGTCCAAGGTCAGGACGGTGACCGGCCCATGATCCACCCGGTAGTAGGAGCCCTTGTGTTCGGGGTGCTCCGGGTCCTGCGGCAAGGAGAAATAATCCAGGAAGCGGTTGCGTGAAATTACCGCGGGGGTGCGGTCTGCGTCCGAACCGTAGCCACCGTTCAGGGCCGCATAGGTTTCCCAGTTGCCCAATGCCGGAAGCAACGGAACATTGGAGGCTAGATCGGAGTGTTCCCCGGCGACATGTCCGAAGAACTCATCCCATGCCGGTTGGTATCCCGAGCCCTGTGTCAGGTCCCCGGCCATCATGACCAGATCCGGGTTGGCAGCCTGAACATGCTTGAGGTTTTCGTTGAAAGCGGTGGACTGGTCCAGCGGATAGCGCAAGGTCGGCTGGCCATACCGGGTGGTCATTCCGAAAGTCTCGGCCCATTGCGATCCGTCGCCTGGGCGCTGCAAGGACTCGGAGGTATATCCGTTGACCGGGGAAAGCTCCCATTCACGGTGCTCGGTGCGTCCGCGCGGTTCGGTCTCCGAGTCGGAGAAGGCGACAATGCGGATGTTCTTCCAGGATTTTCCATCTGGCGCTGTTTCGAAAGCGGCAGTATGCGTCTGTCCTGATTGGGTCACGGTGTAGTTGTATTTCTTGCCTGGTTTGAGGCCCTCAAGGGTCACCGAATGCTTGTAATTGGAGTTCGACTTCAGCCAGGAGCCCTGTTCAAGTCCGGGGATGTGTTGATCCAGTTCTGCCTGGGTGTACTCCATCAAGTCCAGGTATTCAGGCTCGCTGCGTTGGACGCTGCTATTTCCTTTGCCAGGCTGATTGCCGAGACCCGGCCCCTGGACTGAGAGGGTTCCTGGGTGGTCGGTTTCGCTGATCCAGTTGATGGTCATCGAGGTCGAGCCTGGTGCCTGCAGGTAGGGCAGAACACGAAATCCGGGTTCTGGAGATTTGGCGGTGGACGCCGGGAAGGACATGGGGGCGCTGGCTGGCAGGGCTGCCGCCGGTGTAGCAGGCGCGATGGCCAGCGGGAGCAGAACGGCGGCCGCGAGCGCGACGGCGGTGGGCTTGTGCATGAGCAATTCTCCTGTGCGAGTGTGATCGCCCGGGTTGGCGGGCAATACCTCGAGGATGCACAGCGCGAATGGACGAAAAGTGCACGGCAGGAGTCGAAGAGGTGAACCTGCCCGGTGATCCTAATCTCCGTTTCGTGGGAAATTCTGGTTTGCCGGGTGCGGGATCGGGTTTTCGCGGTCCATGACGTTGGTCGCGCGCGCTTCCAGCCTTCCCGAATGTTGACTGCGTCACGTTTGAGATATACCTTTAATCACATTTTGATATATGAGGTTCGATATCGAACGTGCGGTGTCGAGTGAACCTTCTGAGAGGGAATCTACATGTCAGATAAGGTCGTTACCCGAGCGCATTTAGCAACGGTTGAAAAAGGCAGCTTCTTCCGGGTCTTGACCTACGCGGGGGCAATAATGGCGTTTTTGATCGGCTCAGGTTTTGCTACAGGCCAAGAGATTTTGCAGTACTTCACCTCGTACGGATACTGGGGAGTCTTTGGCACCGGGCTGCTGGTTCTCGTGCTCATGACGTATGTAGCAGTGGAGTTCTTCGTTGTCGGGCAGGCAAAGAAATATGATCGCCCGTCGCACATCTTCCGCTATTACTGCGGAAAGCACTTGGGGTACTTCTTCGACTTTTTCTCAATACTGTTCGTCTTCTTGAGCTTCACGGTGATGGTAGCCGGCGCGGGCGCCGTATTCGAGGAGCACTACGGATTGTCGAAGTTTATTGGCGGCATCGGTTTGGCTGTTGCGGTCGGCGTCAGCGTCTGGTTTGGCCTGAAGAGTCTGGTTGACGTCATCGGCAAGATCGGACCGCTGGTTGTTGTGGTGGCTATTGGGCTTGGACTGTTGGCGATTCTGCGTAATCCAGCCGGGATCTCTGAAGGACACCAGTTGCTTCCGGGGCTGGACCTTATCCAGGCATCCACAAACTGGTTCATGGCTGGACTTTCCTACGTGGGTTTCTGCATGCTGTGGCTGGCGGCCTTCCTTACCGCGTTAGGTAAGACGGCGAGAAGCCGCAAGGAGGCGGTTGCCGGTGGAATTACCGGTGCGGTGGTGTTCTCGCTGGCCTGCGTTGTCGTCGGGCTGGGGCTGCTGGCCAATATCACCCGGGTGGGTGGAACCGAGATTCCCATGCTGGTGCTGGCGAAGGATATTAGCCCCGTACTTGCCGCAGGAATTTCGGTCATGATTCTCGCCGGAATCTATACCACCGCGGTCCCGCTGCTGTGGACCGTGTCTTCGCGATTCTTTGCCGACAAGACTCTCCGATTTAAGTACCTGACCATCACCTTGGCAGTACTAGGAACGGTTATCGGGCTGATGCTGCCATTCTCGCAAATGGTCAACGTTGTCTATGTCATCAACGGGTATGTAGGTGTTCTTCTGCTGGCGTTGATGGTGGTGAAGACGATCTCACGAGTTGTCCGGCGCCACCCCGTGTCGCGCTAAGCCTGGTTGCCTCGGAGAGATGCGTGATTGCCGGTGAACGGTGAACGGTGAACGGTGAACGGTGAACGGTGATCAGGTCTAGCAAGCCACCAGGGGGATGATTGTGTTCCCGGCGGAGTGGGAATCGTATCGAGGGTCTGTAGAACGCTCGTCCCGCATCCGCGCCTGCGCGGTGGGTTCCTAGTTGCCGACGGATTCGAGAGTGTACCCGGCTTCTTCGATCGCGTTGCGTATGATTTCCTGCTCAACGGCGCCGCTGGTGTTGAGGATTGCCGTGGAGATCCCCTTCGCGTCCAAGATGATCTCGACGTTCTGGACCTCGGGGATTTCGTTGAGTTCTTCAGTTACCGAAGAGACGCAATGGCCGCAGGTCATTCCCGAGATCTTCAGTTCGGTCTGGCTGATGATGGGGGTAGCCTCCGGACGCGGAATGATCTGCAGTCCTTGGCTGGTGGACTTCGAGTTATCGGAACATCCGCAGTTGCAGGCATGGCTCATGTTTGGATCTCTTTCGTGGAAAAGGTTGGAAGGTCTTCGAGGATCAGCGCAGCAACCGGGAGATGGCTGCGGTGGCTTCCGAGATCTTGTCTTGAACGATGCTCGCATCCCCGGACTGGATTGATTCCTCGGCGGCTCCCACCACGCAGTGGCCGATATGGTCTTCGACTAGTTGGAGGCTGACCTTGTGCAAGGCTGCGTTGATGGCTGAGATCTGGGTGAGAATATCAATGCAATACTTGTCCTCATCAACCATGCGGGCAACTCCGCGCACCTGGCCTTCGATACGGTTCAAGCGCTTTCGCAGCGCCTCCTTTTCAGGAGTGTATCCGTGGGGTGCTGTGGGTTGCGCCTGCTTAGTTTGAGAGTCCATACATCAATAATACCCCCGAGGGGTATGAATTGCACGTGGCCTCAATGGTGACTTTCGGTAAGAAAATTATTTGCAGGACTTAGTCTCCGCATGGGCTTCTCTGGCTCGTTGCCTGCCCTTGGAAATCATGGGCCAAGGCGCGTCCTGCGAGTTCTGTCCGCCACGGCTCACGTATGCAACTGGTTTCCGGCAAGTGCGGGTGTCCAATTGCTCACAGACTGACACCGCGCACCAGTTGGTTTCTGCCAGTGATCCTGCGAGTGTTCTTGGGCGCGAGGGCCGCTGGCGGTATGTCTCAACCCGGGGGCGGTGCGCAAACCACGATAGGCTTCTACGTGTGAGCCACAATGAACTTCGCGTGCGTCCGATATCCAGCACCGAGCACTCCGCGTTCCTTGCAACCGCGCAAGATGTCAGCTTCCTTCAGCGTCCCGAATGGGCGCAGGTCAAGGGGGGATGGCGGGGCGAATCGCTCGGTTGGTTCGAAAGTGACACCCTCGTTGGAGTCGCCCTGGTCCTGCACCGCCATGCGCCGGTGATCAAAAAGACCCTCGCCTACATACCCGACGGCCCGGTCATTGATTTCACAACCTATGACCCGCAGGGTGTGCTTTCTATTCTCGCTAGCTATCTGAAAAACCGCGGCGCCTTCCAGCTGCGCCTCGGCCCAGGGCTGGCGATGCGCACCTGGGGTGCGGCGGCTGTGCGAAAAGCATTTGGCAAGGAAGAGCTTGCTTCATTAGCGGACCTGGAAACCGTGTCGGTCAATGAAGAAGCCCATAAGCTCAACGAGGCGCTCGGCGACTTGGGGTTCACCAAGCAGGACGTCGGAATGGACTTCGCCGCGGGGCAGCCGGAGTACGTGGCCCGGGTTGTGCTACAAGATGCCGAGGGAAACCAGCTGGATACCGAGCAGGTCATGGCTTCCTACTCCTCATCCACTCGCAACGAAACGCGTAAGTCGCTCAAGAGCGAGCTCAAGGTTGAAATCGGCGAGACCCAGGACATGGCACGCTTCCATGCACTGTATAACCACACGGCCGAACGCCAAGAGTTCACCGGTCGCCCGCTGAGCTATTTCGAAAAGATGCACACGGTACTTAATGCTGCGGTACCCGGCTCCTGCACCCTCTACATCGCTAGCCACGAGGGCGTCGACCTGGCTTCGGCTATTGTGCTGCGCTCAAGCAACCTTGCGTGGTATCTCTACGGCGCCTCGTCTTCCGAACAGCGCAAGCTCTTCGCGCCCAAGGCTCTGATGCATCACATGATTTCGGATTCCACCGAGGCTGGATGCAGGTACCTGGACCAGGGCGGGGTGAGCGCCACCTTGGATAGCGCACACCATCTGGCAGGGCTGACCAAGTTCAAGACCAACACCGGCTGCGATATCGTGCAAACCAATGGCGAATGGGATCTGGCGCTCAACAAACCACTTGCTTGGGCATTTGAGAAGTACATGAACTGGCGACAGAAGTAGGAACCAAAAACCTTATGGCAATCGAGAATTCTCAGCCTTTCGTTCCCGTTATTCTTGGCGGAGATATCGGCACCTACACCCTCGCCCGCGAATTCTATGAGGCATACCAGGTGCGCTCGGTCGTTGTGCCTGCCTCAGGCAACGGGGTAATCGAGCACTCGGTGGCCATCGAACTGCATCCCATCGGGTCCATGGTTGACCAGGGGCGGGTAGTTGAAGAACTCATCTCCCTGGCCCAAGAGCTTAACGCCGAAGTGGATCGACCGCTGATGCTCTTCGGTTCCCTCGATTTCCATATCATGCTGATCGCCGAGCACCGTGCGGTGTTGAGTGAATATTTTGTCATCCCTTACCCGGAACTGGGAACCATCGAAGGCGCCGCGCTGAAGGAGAACTTCTACGCGCTCGCCGACCGGCTGGGAATTGCGCACCCGCGCACCGCCGTTTACCGGGCCGGAGAAGACCTGCAGGAATTGGCGCAGTCGCTGACCTTCCCGCTGATCGGCAAGCCCTCGAGCTCGGGGGACTGGATCGCCGCCAAGTTTGAAGGCAAGCAGAAAATCCACACCCTGCGGAGCATCGCCGAACTTGAGGACCTGCTCACTCGTATCGACGCGAGCGGCTACACCTCGGGGTATATCCTGCAGGAATACATTCCCGGTTCGGATGACGCGATGCGTCTGTGCACTTATTTCGCCACTCAGGACAAGAAGGTCATCTTCGCCGGATACGGCGAGGTGGTGGTCGAAGAGCACGCGCCGCTGGTGCTCGGTAATTCCGCAGCCATCGTCACCGGGCAGCATGACCAGATGTCCCAAGATGGTGCGCGCCTGCTCGAAGAACTCGGCTGGCAGGGGATCGCGATGATCGATGCCAAATACGACCACCGCGATGGATCCATCAAATTCTTTGAAATCAATCCTCGTCTGGGACGCAATCATTATTACCTGACCGCGGCCGGAGTTAATCCTGCGCGTTTTTACGTCACCGAGTTCCTTGGCGTCGAGTTTGATCGCTCAGACCCGCACACCGATGCGGTCCTCGATACCGGGATCGGAATCTTGCAGCTAAGCCGCCAGCATCTGTTCACCGTGCTCCCGCACCATTTGCTGCGCCGCTTCTTGGATAGCGAAACCGGGCAGAAGGCTGCCGCATTGCTGAAGTCCGGGAAGGTTTCCAACCCGCTGAAATTCAAGGCAGAGAAGCATCCTCGCCGGAAGTTCTACCTGGTGCTCAATGCGGTCAACCACTACCGCAAGTACAAGAAATTCCCGCCGCGTAGCCTGTAGGCATCTGCATCCGGCAGTTTTCAGCCAAGGCCCTGAGCCTAGGCTGAGCTCTTTAACGCCTTCTCGCGTTTGCGTGCATAAGCACGAGCGGCGCGGACTCGGTCCCCGCAGCGGGTCGAGCACCACTGCCGCCGCCCATGGGTTCTCAGCAAGAACCGCTGGCAGGGCTCGGCCTCGCATTGTGCCAGTAACGCTGACTCTTCCGAAGCTAGAAGCGTCGCGGCATCTTCGGTGATCACCGACATCGCATATTCCACCAGGCGCGTGACCGGGTGCTCCGTCGAGCGGTAGAACCCGTTGTCGGGGGAGTAGCGCAGCAGCGGAATATGCGGGGCCGCGGTTAGCGCCTTGTTTAACCGCTCCAGTATCTGCGGATCGAAAGGCTGTTGCGCTGCGCTCATGGAGAAGGCTTCACGCAGGTCTGCGCGCAATCCGCTGAGCCTGTTCTGGCAGTAGGACTGCAATGCGGCATCTTCGTCAACCAGCTCGCGCCTCTTGAGCCAGGCGGTCGTTTCCTCTGGGGAATCCAGCTCGTCGACAATCTTCCCGCCGGGTAGGTGGAGCACGCTGTTGACCAGGTCGAGGCTCAGGTGCTTTTGTGTGCCGGGGGCTGGGGGTAGCAATGCTTCGGACATGCATCTCATGGTATCAGTAGATATTTATCGTGAGGTCGTGTTATCTTGATATCACGTTATAAATAGATTTTATCCGTGATAAAGAGGTTTTACTTGTACCCCGCACCAATGTTCGGATCCGCACCCTTTGCGCTCAATGCCCATACCGGTGGCAGCGTTGGAGTGGGACGCACCGCCCAAGAAGGCTTTAATGCGCTGATCAAGCTCGCACGAAAAGCAGACGAACTGGGATACCACCGCTTCTGGATGTCTGAGCACCACGCGATGCCGGGTCTGGCGGTGTCCTCACCTCCGCTGGTGCTCTCGCGCCTGACCGCAGAAACCGAGCGAATCCGGCTGGGCGCCGGCGGCGTGATGCTCCCGAACCACGCACCGCTGGTCATCGCTGAGCAATTCGGAACGCTGGACGCGCTGGCCCCCGGGCGCATCGATCTCGGGCTCGGCAGGGCGCCGGGCACCGATCATGCAACGGCCACCGCGCTGCGCCGGGGCGAAGGAGCGAATGACAACTTCGCCCAGCAGGTTGCCGAGCTGGTGGGATTCATGAATGACGATTTCCCCGAGGGGCATCCCTACAGCACCGTCCATGCGGTCCCCGGCCCGTGGCAGGCCAAGGAAAACCGGGTCCAGCACCCGCAGCTAGCTACCGAGCTTTGGATGCTCGGCTCCTCGCCGTACTCCGCTCAACTGGCGGCAAAGCTCGGCCGCCCCTATGCCTTCGCCCTGCAATTCGGGGATGCCGACATCGACACCGCGCTGCGCATCTACCGGGACAATTTCGAACCCTCCGCGGTGCTCGACGCTCCTTACTCCATGGTCAGCGTCACCGCGGTTGCCGACGAAGACCCGAACGAGGCCAAGCGCCAGGCCTCCAGCATGGCCATGGCGATGCTGCGCATGTTCAAGCGCGAATCCTTCACGCTGTTCTCCCCCGAAGAGGTCGCGGCCTTCGACGGAACGCTCAACGAACGGTCCATCATCGAGATGTACACCGACCGTGCCTTCACCGGCACCGCAGCCACCGTGGCAGGGCGCCTCGAACGACTCCAAGAACAAACCGGAGTTGACGAGATCATGCTGGTCATTGGGGCCTACTCGGCAACGGCGGAGATCAACACCCTGGAGCTGCTGGCCAAGCACTACGGGGCGTAGCCCGCCTGCATCCGACTCATTCGCTATACCCGACAGAAAATAGGAGAAAATATGAACACCCCACGCCGTGCCCTGATTGTCATCGACGTCCAGCAGGAATACTTCGAAGGCCTGCTGCAGATCCAGTACCCGCCACGCGAACAGTCCCTGGCTCGCACCGTCGAGGCGATCGACGCCGCGCAGAGCGCCGGAATTCCGGTATATATCGTGCAGCACCAGCTTCCGTCCGAAGCGCCGGTGTTCGCAGATGGTTCGGCAACCTTCAAATTGAACCCTGAAATCGAACGGCGTGCAGACAAGGCCGCGAAGGTCTTCACCAAGGCCTACGCCAGTGTTTTTGCCGGCACCGAGCTCGAAAGCTGGCTGCGCGAAAATGAGATAGACACGATCGCGGTGACCGGATACATGACGAACAACTGCGTCATCGGTTCCGTGGCCGCCGCCGAACCTCTGGGATTCAAGGTCGAAGTGCTCTCGGACGCAACCGGCGCCATCAACATCGGCAACGAGGCGGGTTCCGCCAGCGCGCAACAGGTGCATGGAACCTTGATGGCATTGCTGCACTCCAACTGGGCTGCGGTGGCAACCACCGAGGCCTGGATCGGCGCGCTCGACGCGGGCGCGGCGCTGGAAGCGAGCAATCTGGTCGTCTCGGCGATGGAAGGCCAGAAGCAGCACCGGCAGTAGCTTGGCCAAAGGGCGGGCGTGAACTTGAGAGTTCACGCCCGCCGTTGCGTAAGAGGTAATCAAGGGCCTGTTACCCGATGTTCGCTGGCTAGGATGAAGCCATGGACTCCAAACACCCAGTGCTGCCCAAGGGCTTCGGCGCGCTGCTGATCATCGCCTTGGTATTCGCGGCGTTGAACCTGCGCCCGGCGGTAACCTCACTTGGTTCGCTACTGGACCCGGTCATTGACGGTCTGGCCATGAACGGCTTCGTCGCCGGGCTCATCACCGGCGTGCCGCCCCTTTGCTTCGCGGTGCTCGGGCCGCTGGCACCCAAGCTGGCCGGAAAACGTGGCCCAGAAGTGGTAGTTATCGCCGCAATGCTGGCAATTCTTCTTGGCCTGGCCCTGCGCTCTGTGGCCCCCAATACCTGGGTGTTCTTCATCTTTACCGCGGTGGCGCTGGCCGGCATCGCGGTCGGCAATATCCTGATGCCGGTGCTCGTCAAACGCTGGTTCCCCGCAAAAATAGGAATAGTCACCGGCGCCTACACCACCGCGGTCGCCCTCGGCGCCTCGGTCGTCGCAACCGTCGCGGTGCCCGTAAACGAGGCAGTGGGCGGCGCCTGGCGACGAGGACTAGGGATTTGGGCGATACTTGCGCTGATTGCGGTATTCATCTGGGTCGTAGTCTTTTTCGGGTTGCGCAATCAGATCGCGCAGCGCCAGCTGCCTTCCTCGAACCTATCCGTCGCCGCCCTGGAGATCGGGCCGATGAGCCGCAACGCCACCGCGTGGTGGGTGGCACTCTTTTTTGGCGCCCAATCAACCGTCGCCTATATCCTCATGGGGTGGGCGCCGAAGATCTTCACCGACTTCGGCGTGAACCCAGCGTATTCCGGGGCATTGCTCGGGGTGATCCTCGGCGTCGGGGTGCCGCTGTCTTTCATCATGCCGGCACTCGCTGCACGGTTCTCGCACCAGGGGCCTCTGGTGATTATCAATGGCATAGCCGGGATACTGGCGGTGATCGGCATATTCATCGCGCCGGTGCAGGGAGCCTTTATTTGGGCGGCGCTTTTAGGCATCTGCGGTTCGAGCTTCCCACTAGCGCTGACCATGATCGGGCTCAAGGCGCATACCGCGGCCGGGGTGAGCAGGCTTTCCACCTTCGGGCAATCGGTGGGCTACCTGATCGCAATTCCCGGGCCCTTCCTCGTCGGAGCCCTCCACGAGGTGACCAATTCCTGGACCACGCCGCTATTGCTGATCGCTGCGGTGATCATTTTCCAGACCTTCACCGGCATCATGGCGGGCCGGCCTCGTTTTGTCGAAGACAACGGCGCCCCAATTCGCATCGACGCCTAGCCCGCCAAGAGCATTCCGGATCGGATGACCTGCAATCAGCTACTCGGATCCCGAGGTTTGGGCGGGAGAGACATAGACTGAAGCAGTGGAAGAAAACGGCAGCCTGCGCATCAGTAAGAGTCTCTGGGCAGCGGCCATATTTCTGGCCGTCATGCTTCTCTGCCTCGTCGGCGATCCCGCAAGCTGGGGAGAATCCCTTGGCCCTGCACTCGTAGTCGCTGCCGGAATTCTTGCCGTCGGGTTCGCCGTCCTTTCCGTACTGCAAGAGCGTTTTCCGCGTGCGATCATGCTCATCGCAGCTCTGGGGATCTGTGCCTGGCTAGCGCTTGAACTGCCGCATATTGCACTAGTTATCCCCCTGCTTTATTTTCTCGCGGGGGCAACTCGTGCCGGACACCGCACCTTCGCGTTGCTTAGCGCGGCGGGCATCCTGCTCTTCGGCATGGCGCTACAGCTGGTCCAGCGACAAGCACCGGCAGAAATCTTCGATTATGAGCTGCTGGCCTTCGCCGCGCTGGCGCTGCTGGCCGTTGCCTTCGGAGAACTGCGGGCAAACCGCAAGATCCTGCGTGAGCATATGGAACAGCTTGAGCACGTTGCCCGCCGGGCGTCGAACGCGGAAACAGCACAGCAGCAGTTGACCAAACGCGCACGGGTGACCTATCAGCTTCATGACGAGATTGCCCACAACCTTGCGGTGGCTTCGTTGCATACTAATGCGGCCCTCGACTCCGAGCTGACCGATACCAGCACGGCTCTGCGCCTGATTCATGTGCGCCAAGCGGTGACCGGGGCGTTAACGGCCCTGCGCCGTACCTTCGATGCCTTGGGGCATCAAGAACCTCCCGAGGAGTTATCTGCCACCCTCGAAGATGTCGAACGGATTGCCGCCTCGCTGCGCGATGCCGGAATCGAGGTGAGCATCCATAGCTCCGGGCTCGGGCAAACCGAGAATTTCCCGCAGCTAGCCATGCGGATTATCCGTGAGGCCGCCACAAACGCGGTTAAGCATGCGGATCCGAGCGAAATAGTCATTTGGATCCGCGAGAACGATGACGAAAACGGGACCCCGCACTGGACCGTATCGGTGCGCAACAACGGTGTTCCTAGGCCTAATCCGCAAGCCCGTCCCGGGCAGGGCCTGACCCGGTTGCGTACGGCAACCGAAGAGGACGGCGGAACCATAGAGTGGGGACGGCTGGGCTCGAACTACCTGCTGTCGGCAACCGTGCGCAAAGAAAATGACAAGAAATCATAGCTTCGCAGGCCCTGATTCGTAAGCCTGGTGTGCAGTAGGGCCCCGTCACCCGCCATGTGCTTGGAGCACCTGGATCTTCCCTAGTGAGGCCCTAAGCAAAGTAGCTATAGCCGGGTTCGAAAACCGGGCGTAGAGTGAAGGCACCAAACGATGCGGCACTTGCGACAGCGCGGGGCTCGCACACACTATGGGAGGTCGAGATGGGCGATTTTCGGGCATACACCATGGAGGAACGGGCCACGTATTTGGCACCGTCTTGCGAGCGCTGCGGACAGCACCGGCATGTGGTGTGGGAAAAGGTCGAGGAAACCGAAACATATCTTCCACGCGATGCCGGATGCTCCAATGAGGCCTGCACCGCGTAGCGGATGATCATCCGAGGCGATGCGGGGCCTTTCCGCAGTGCCATTCTTGTCGCGCCGGTGCCAGGGCATCTCGTTGCGGTGCCAGGCCGGAGTATTTTCCGGCCCCGGGCAGCTAGCGCAGTCATCCCCGGACCACCGGTGCGGGGGCCTTCGGGCGGCTCGGTCCGCTACCCCGCCAGCGCCGCTCGGCACGTGCGCCCCACCAGGTTGCAAAGAGCAGCACCGCGGCACCAGCGTATCCGAGGGTGCCGATGCGCTCCCCTGCGAGAAGCACCCCGACGAGCAGCGCCCATCCGGGTTCCGTGCCGAGCAGCATGCCCGCCCGTGATGCCGAGGTGTGCTTCGTCGCCCACAGCTGCCCGAGAAACGCGAAGATGGTGCAGCCGAGGCAGAGATAGCCAATGGTGAGCCAATTCGCGGCACCGAAGTCGGGAATGTGATCCAGCAGCGAACTTCCGCCCCACGCGGCAAAGATGGCCGCGCCAAATACGATCTCCATCGTGGTCAAGCCCAGCACGTCGGCGTTCTTGCCGACGGTGAACCGCGCCTCGGCCACACCGAGCAGGGCCCGCGTTGCCGCCGCGGCGAGCATCAGCCCATCGCCGAGGTTGAGCTCGGAAAAACTTTGCCCGCCCACGAGCAGCATGATCCCGATCAGGGCGAGCAGGATGCTTGCGACCAGCGAGGGGGAGAGCCGTCTTTTGGTGAGTGCGGATTCGAGGATCGGGGTGAGCAGGATGGACAGAGCGATGATGAGTCCCGCGTTTGTGGCGCTGGTGAGCGTGACCCCGATCGTCTCCAGAGCGATGGTCGCCGCGCGCAGCGTGCCCAGCATCATGCCGGGAAGGGCCGAATCCCGGAGCCTGAATTGGGGCCGGGACAGATGCACGCACAACAGGATCGCGGCCGAGGGGAGGAACCGGGCGCACATCACCGCAGCTGCCGAGGAGGCCGCCGCCAGGTCTTGGGTTGCCAGATAGCTTCCGCCCCACATGATTGCGACGATCAGGAGTACCAGGTCGGGAAGGGCGCGGCGAAGGCGGGGAAAAGCGGAGGTCATGCTTTTACAGTAGAGAGGCATTCCATGCAGAACAACGGGCATTATCTTCACTATCGCGTAAGCTGAGCTTCATGGAAGTGCATCATCTTCGAACTCTTCGGGAGCTCAGGGACCGGGGGTCGGTCACCGCCGTGGCGCAGGCGCTGCATCTGTCCCCGTCCGCAGTATCCCAACAGCTCGCTTCGCTGCAGCGGGGCGTTCAACTGCCGCTGACCGAGCAACGCGGCCGCGTGCTGGTGCTCACTCCCGCGGGCGAGAGGCTGGCGGATGCCGGCGGCGAGGTGCTCGAATCCCTGGCTCGCGCGGAGAACTCGGTGGCGGAGTATCTCTTGGCGCGCCGCGAGCCGGTTTCGGTCACCGCCTTCCACAGCGCCGGCCTGGCCTGGTTTCCGTCGCTGATCGCAAGCAGCCTGGCCGACCCCGATGGGCCGGCGGTGCGCTGCCGTGACGAGGATGTGTCGATCAACGGTTTCATCGATTTGGTCGGCGACCACGATGTGGTGATCGCCCACCGCCCGCTGGCCTCGGACCCCTGGCCGGGCCAGCGGGTGCATGTCACTTCCGTGCTGCAGGAGCCGATCGACGTGGCGATCCACCGGGAGCATCCGCTGGCGAAACAGCAGACGGTGAGCCTGACCGATCTGGTGGGGGAGACCTGGGTCGCGGCCCATGAGGGCTTCGCGCTGGAGCCGCTCCTGGTCCAGGCGATGTTTGCCAGCGCGGGCACGCCGATCCAGATCACGCACCGGGTCAATGAGTTCAATCTGGTGGCGGCCATTATCGCCGAGACGCGCATGGTGGGACTGCTGCCTCGGTACACCGGCTTGATCCCATACTTCCGCGAGCACGTGGTGCTGCGCCCGATCCAGTCACTCGCCCTGGGCCGGCATATCGACGTGCTGACCAGGCCCGAAGCGCAATCCCGGGTGAGCACGCGCAACGTGATCGAGCGCATTGTCAAAATTGCCGAGGAGACCCGCCGCCATGCCGAGGGCAGCTAGCTCAAGCCGTGCCGAGCCGGGAAAACACGCTCAACGCACCGCGGAATTCAGCCGCGCAGTTTAGCGCTGGGTGCCGCGTCGCATAGAGTTAAAGCTGCGGTTAACGAAGGGACGCACCATGGCCAAGAAACGCTCAATTTGGGCCCGTATTTTCGGGATCGGCAAAGCCAACGCCAACGCGGCACTCGACGCGCTCGAAGATCCACAGAAGATGCTGGACCAGCAGGTCCGCGACTACACCAACAACATTGCCCAAGCCGAATCGGCGGTAGCCCAGACCATCGGCAATCTGCGCATGGCCGAGGACGACCAGGCCAAGGCGATGGAAGAGGTCAAGTCCTGGGGTAAGAAGGCGCTCGCGGCGTCAAATAAGGCCGAGGAGTTCTCCACTGCCGGGGACTCCACCAATGCGCAGAAGTTCAATCAGCTAGCCACCGTCGCGATTCAGCGCCAGATGGCAGCGGAGAAGAAGGTCAAGGACCTCGCTCCGCGTATCGCCTCCCAGCGCGAGGTGGTGGCCAAGCTCAAGGACGGGCTGAACATCATGGGCGCCAAGCGCGTCGAACTTGTCGCCAAGCGTGATGAGCTCGTCGCTCGTGCCCGCAATGCGAAGACCCAGGGCCAGATGATGGAGACCCTGAAGGCCTTGGACCTGAATGATCCAACCTCGGAGATCAGCCGCTTCGAAGATAAGATCCGCCAGGACGAAGCCAAGGTCCGCGGAGCTTCCGAACTTGCGGCCTCCTCGCTCGACTCGCAGTTCGCCGCACTCGAAGATTTAGGTGAAGAAACCGAGATCGAGGCCCGCCTTGCGGCGATGAAAGGCGAGCAGAACGTGCTCGACGAATCCCCAGCACCGCAAGCCGTTGAATCCCAGGCTCCGCAGATGTCTGAAATCGAGGCTCGGCTGGAAGCCATGAAGAAGAACCAAGCATAGCCCTAAAGCGGAAGCTGGCCGCTGGCCGAAGTGAATATTCACTTCGGCCAGCGGCCAGCTTCGTCTTACCGGAAGGTTGCGCTTATTTCTTTGGCGTTGTCGCTTCCGCCCCTGGGCGCAAGACCACGTTGCCGGCCGAGACCTCGACCTTCACCATGTGCGGCGACGACGAATCGACGAGCAAACTGTTATCGAGGCTGCCGGCGGAGATATCTTCGCTCACGTTGTAGCTGTCCTTGGGCAGGGTCAGGTTCAGCATGCCGGCACTGACATCGGCCTGGACATTATTCGGAGAACTGCCGGTGAGGGTGCTGTCGATGCGGCCGGCCGAAACATTGAAGTTCGCCGCCTGCACGTCTGCCATGTCGATGTCGGTCTTGCCAGCACCGAGTTCTACGAACAATCCATTCGCCGCACCAGCAGCCTCAAGGGTGCCGCCGCTCATTTCCATAATCAGATCATTAAAGTTGCCGTCAACGGAATATTCACCGGCAGACATCTTCAATACGGCATCGAGTTCACCGCTGTTCAGTGAGTTCGGCAAGGTCAAGGTGACCTCGTTTTCGTCCCAATCGCAACCGGTGAAGCACCAGTCACCCCAGTCATTGGGGGAGCGCACAAGGAGGGAGCTTCCATCGCGTTGAAGCTTCCATTCCCCGCTACGCGAGCTTTGCACATCCAACGTTGCGGTCGGGACCTCCGCGAAGAGGATATTAAATTTCCCCGCATCCACTTCCACGTCCAACTCGGCGATGCCCTCGGTGTTCAAGGATTGCGTGGTATTGCTGCTGGAGAGGCTGTGCGAAGCACGCCATGCCGAGGTGGCGATCACACCGAGGATGACCAGTGCGCCGATGAGGCCCAGCACCAGGGTCAAGGTTTTCTTCGAACCGGCCGGCTGCGGATTCTGCGGTGCAACCGGCGCGTTCATGGTTGGGGAGTTCATGGGTTTGTCCTGTCGCTGCGAGTGGTGCCCAAAGTTTGGATATGAGCCAGGGCGGCGAGCACACGCCGGTTTCCCGTCCCATCTGCCTCGAGTCCAAGCTTCTGGAAGATCGAGGTAATGTACTTTTCAACGCTTGCCTCCGAAAGGAACAGCAAGGCGGCAATGGCCTGATTCGATTTGCCTTCGGCCAGCGCCGTCAGCACGCTGCGTTCCCTATCGGTCAACCGCTGCATCCGGTCATCGTGATTGCGTCTGGTCAACAGCTGTGCCACCACCTCTTGGTCGAGTACCGTGCCGCCACCGGCGATCTGCTCCAGCGAAGCAATGAACTCGGTGACATCCGCAACGCGGTCCTTGAGCAGGTAGCCCAGGCTTCCGGATTGCATGGAGATCAGCTCCGAAGCGTAGCGTTCCTCCACATACTGGGAGAGCACCAGCAACGGAAGTTGCGGGTAGTTCTTGCGTACCTCCAGCGCGGCGCGGATTCCCTCGTCGGTGTAGGTCGGAGGCAGCCGCACATCCAGGATGCAGATCTGCGGGAATGCTGATTCCTCGGCCTGGGCCAGGAAATCCATAAGTCCGCCGGTATCAGGCAGGTCCGCGACCACCTGATGCCCGGAGTGGTCCAGCAGCCTGACCAGGCCCTCGCGCAGGAGCACCGAGTCTTCGCAGATTAGGACGCGCATGGCACGTTCACCTCCACCGCGGTCGGACCGCCTTGCGGGCTGTCCAGGCGCAGCGTGCCGCCGGCAGCCAGGACGCGGTTATTGATCCCATCCAGTCCGCCGCCGGGCAGGATCTGCGCCCCGCCCACCCCGTTGTCTTCGATGCGCGCGAAGAGCCAGCGCCTGCCGGCCTCCTCGCGTTCGCGCACCGTCACTCGGCAGGTCGCCGCCCGGGAATGCTTGGTCGAGTTGGTCAGCGCCTCGGCAATCGCGAAGTACACCGCCGATTCGCTGTCCCTCGGGTAGCGTCCGGAAAGCTGCACATCGAGTTGCACCGGGATATGGCTGCGTCCGGCTACCGCGGACAGGGCCGCATCCAATCCGCGGTCATCGAGCACCGAGGCGTAGATCCCGCGGGTGAGCTGGCGCAGCTCGGTAATCGCCGACTTGGTCGAGGCATGCGCCTCGGCGATCAGCTCCTTGGCCTGCGCCGGGTCCTTGTCGATCTGCTGATGGGCCAGGCCCAAGGTCATGCCCACCGAAACCAGCCGGGGCTGGACCCCGTCGTGCAGGTCGCGTTCGATGCGGGTGCGTTCCACCTCAGCGGCACGCACCGCGCCTTCACGCTGGACCGAACTGGTTCGCACCCGCTCGGTCATTGCGGATTCCCGGGCAATCGCGCCGATGATGGCGCAGGTGACCGCGCGGTGCAAGAAGGCCAGACCGACTATCACCGCGGCACCCAAGAGGGTGAAGAGGAACAGCCAGGGGGCCTGGGAAGCCGGAACCAGCAGCCCGAAGGGACCAGTTACGGTGTCGGTAGCGCTCAGCGGAGCGAAGCCGACGATTGCGGTATGCACCGTCCACTGCAGCGCGCCGATCATCAGCGAGCCGAAGATGCAGGAGAGCACGAAGCTGCCAAAGGAGGCCCACATGCGTCCGCTGGCCAGGTTCCGGCCCAGGGAGCGAATGTACTCGCCGAACCCTTCGCGGCGTCGTGGACGCCAGGATAAGGTGGCGACGTTCAGGTCATAGAGCCCGGAGACGCGCTGTATTTCTAGCCAGGAGAGCCCGAAGAGCGCGTAGAGCAAGCCGATGAGCACGATGATGCCGAATCCCAGGAGGAATATCAGCGCGGCACCTGCTGCGAGCCAGCCGAGCAAGAGCCAAGAGATGGCGGTGCCGACGCTGCCCAGAACTGCCAGGTGAAGAATCGTCAGTCCGATTCTCAACGGTGGCCGGACGGTGTTCTCGTCCGGGAGAAGCTTTGGTGATGAAGTCATAGCTCAACAGTATGCTGACGTGGCCGCCAGCAACATCGAGAGATCCGGAGAAGAAGGGTAGGGAAAACCCGAATGATTTTCTTGGGCTATCGCCAAAGCACCCGGGGGTGCAGGATGGATGCATGGAAGCCAATGCGCAGAGTCCAGCAGCAGACAAGGCCAATTGGGAAGTGCTGCCGCTGACCGCGGATCGTTTTGCGGATTTCGCCGCGGTGGTCAATCCCGGCGGACGCGAGAAGCATTGCTGGTGCCTTTCGCATCGCCTGGGAGCCAAGGAAATTGAGCTGCTCGGTGCCGGGGATCGGGCAGCGGCGATGCGCGCCCTGAGCGCCGAGCCCATCGCGCCGGGAGTGGTGGCTTACCGGGATTCGGTACCGGTGGGCTGGTGCAGTATTTCCCCGCGGTCGCAGGTCCCGCTGCTGGAGCGTTCGAAGCTCATTCGCCCGGTGGATGACCTGAAGGTGTGGAGCATTATCTGCGTTGTGGTCCGCAGCGGCTACCGCCGGCAAGGGGTAAGTACCGAAATGCTAACCGGCGCCCTTCGGTACGCCCAGGCGCTCGGCGCGCCCGCGGTGGAAGCCTACCCGGTGGATCCCGAGGGGCGCATGGACCTCACCATGGCATTTGTGGGGACGCGGAAAATGTTTGAGCGCGTGGGATTCGAGCTGATCGGGAGCACGGATGCGGTGGCCAGCCGGATGCCGCGGCTGATCATGCGAAAAGACCTCACCGCGCATTGAGCCACCTGCTAGGCGGGGTTGAGCAGCGCCTGCAGGCCGCGCAGGCCATCTTCATCCAGGCTGTGCTTGAAGTAGGAGGAGATGGCCGTCTTGGCCGCGTTCCCCGCGGTGGCGGGCTCGCCGGCGGCGATGGCGTCGAAGATGGCGCGGTCCAGGGCCACGACCTTCTTCATTTCACGCCGCTCGTTCTCCGAATGGCTCATTTGCTCATTCATGACGTTGAGGATGGCTCCCGATACCGCCTCGCCGCAGATCCGCAGCAACGCGTTGCCACTGGCCTCCCAGACGGCTGCGTGGAAATCCAGGTCGGCGCGGTTGAAGGAATCCGATCCGGTTCCCGCTTCCACCTCCATCCGTTCGATGGCGTCGCGCATCGCAGCCAGCTGTTCGGCGTTGTGCATGACCGCCGCCAATTGGCAGGCCGAGCTTTCCAGCACGATGCGGAACTGGACTAATTCGGAAAGCGACAAGGAGGCAATCCGCGCCATATTGGCAAAGGAGCGTCCGAGATTATCCGGCGAAACCGGCAGAACTATCGGGCCGCTGCGGCTGCCGGGCCGAGAAGCGATAAGCCCCTGGCTTTGCAATACGCGCAGTGCTTCGCGCACCGTTGGCCGGCTCACGGAGAATTGCACCATCAGCTCGCGTTCGCTGGGAAGGTGCTGCCCGGGCTCGATTTCCTTGGAAAGAATCGCCTCTTCGATTTGCTGCACAACTCGCTCGTAGGTCAATGTCGGCACGGCCGGCGTGAAAGTCAGCTTGCTCATGTGGAGCCTTCCTTTGATTGCGAGGATGAGTGCGTTATGGACAAAGCTAGCGCAGCTGCCCCGGCCGCGCGGTCTCCACCAAATATGTCGTTTACTGGTAAGACCAGAAAACTTAGTAGAAATATCAGCATATATGGTGTTGTATGGATCACATCACTCAGTTGTCACTTTGACCCGATGGAGATCTCATGAGCGCGAAAAAGAATTACTGCCGATTGGCAGCGGCCGCAGTGGTTGGTTCCCTCGTCCTGACCGCCTGCTCGGCGGGATCCGGCGGAAATTCTTCGGAAGGCTCGGCGGAAAACACCTCGGTCACGGTGGCGCTGACCGGTGAACCGGTCAACCTCGACTTCACCACCACCGCAGGCGCCGCCATCCCGCAGGCGCTCATGTCCAACGTGTATGAAGGCCTGGTAGAGATCGACCAGGAGGGCAAGATCCAGCCGCTGCTCGCCGAGTCCTGGGAGCTGAGCAACGGAAACAAGACCTACACGTTCAAGCTCCGCGAGGGCGCAACCTTCTCCAACGGCGAGGCATTCACCGCCGAGGACGTCAAATTCAGCATCGAACGCGTCCAATCCGATGCCTGGGTCTCCAGCCTGAAGAAGAAGATGGAGATCGTCGAGTCGGTGGAGGTCAACAGCGACACCGAGGTCGCCATCACGCTCAAGCAGCCAAGCAACGCATGGCTGTTCGACATGGGGACCCTGGTCGGGGCCATCTTCGATCCGAGCGGAGTCGAAGACCTGGCGGGGACCGCCATCGGCACCGGCCCCTACGAGATCGACGCATGGAATCGCGGCCAGTCCATCGAGTTCGTAACCCGCGAGGGCTACTGGGGCGAAACTCCTGGAGTCGAAAAGGTCTCGCTGCGCTACTTCGCCGATGCGGTGGCCACCACCAACGCGCTGCAGTCCGGGGACGTGGATGTTGTCTACAATATGCAGTCGCCAGAGCTGCTCTCCAGCTTCGAGTCGGATGACAAATACCAGGTCCTCGACGGCACCTCAAACGGTGAAATCGTGTTGTCGATGAACAACAACATGGCACCCTTCGACGACTTGCGGGTGCGCCAGGCGGTCATGCATGCCATCGACCGGCAGGCCGTGGTGGACACCGCCTGGAACGGCTATGGCACGGTCGTCGGCGGACCGGTCCCGACCACCGACCCGTACTACGAAGATCTCAACGACGTGTACCCCTACGACCCGGCAAAGGCCAAGTCCTTGCTGGCGGAAGCCGGCGCGGAGAACCTGGACATCACCTTCACCGTCCCGACCCGCCCCTATGCCACGGCGGTCTCCGAAATTGTCGTCTCCCAGCTGGCCGACGTGGGAATCAACGCAAAAATCGAATCGGCGGAATTCCCTGCGGTCTGGCTGGACGAGGTCTTCACCAAGCAGGACTACCAGATGTCCGTGGTGCTGGCCGTGGAAAGCCGGGACGTGCTGGCCATGTTCAACAACCCGGACTACTACCTGGGCTATGACAACTCAAAGATCAAGGACCTCGCCGCCGAGGCCGACGCCGCCGATGAAGCGGGCTACGTGGAGGGCATGAAGCAGGTGGTGCGCACCATCGTCGACGACGCGGCGGCGAACACCCTGTTCATCTTCCCGAACATCGTCGTTGCCAAGGCGGAGGTCACCGGAATTCCGGAGAACTCCGTGACCGAGGCGCTGGATCTGACCAACCTCGGCTGGAAGTAATCCGCAGCACCGCTTCGGCAGAGAGGAACGCACTTGGGCATCCGATTACTGACTAACCTCGTGAGATTTGCTGTCACCTACGTGATTGCAACTATTGCGGTGTTCTTCTTCATGCGCGCAATTCCCGGGGACCCGGCGCAGATCGCCTTGGGCGTGAACGCCACCCCGGAACTACTGGCCAAGACGCGGGCCGAGTTCGGCACCGACCGGCCCCTGATCGTGCAGTACTTCGACTGGGCGCTCGGCCTGCCGGCCGGGAACTTCGGCACCTCCTACGTCACCCGGCAAGATATCAGCCCGCTGATCATCGACCGGGTCCAGGTGAGCCTGATCCTCGTGGTGCTGGCAATGGTTGTCGCGCTGCTGATCGCCGTGCCTTTTGGCACCTACGCGGCGGTCAAGCACCGCAACCCCAGCGGCATCCTCATCAGCGGGGTCAGCCAGCTAGGCGTTGCCATTCCCAACTTCCTTGCGGGCATCTTGCTGGTGGTCGTCTTCGCGGTCGGGCTCGGCTGGCTGCCGGCCAACGGCTGGACGCCGCCGGGCGAAGACTTCGGCGATTTCCTGGCCCGCGTGTGCTTGCCGGTGCTGGCGCTGGCCTCGGTGCAGGGCGCGATCCTGACCCGCTACGTCCGCTCGGCGGTGATGGAGGTGATGAGCGAAGACTACCTGCGCACCGCACGGTCCAAGGGGCTGGGCAAGCTTGAATCACTGGTCAAGCATGGCTTGCGCAATGCCTCCATTCCGGTGCTGACGGTGACCAGCGTGCAGCTGGCGGCGCTGATCATCGGTGCCGTGGTGATCGAACGGGTCTTTGTCATCCCCGGCTTGGGATCGATGCTGCTGGACGCGGTAGGCAACCGCGACCTGCTCACGGTCCAGTCGGTGGTGATGGTGCTGGTGGCCATCACGCTGATCATCAACCTGGTGGTGGACGTGCTCTACACGATCCTGGATCCCCGCATTCGAAAGGGAGCGTAATGGCTGCCGAACAAATACCAGTCGAGAAAACCCGCCGCAAGCTTTCGCTCACGCTCATCGTGGGCGGATCATTGGTGGCAGTTGTGGTGCTCGCCGCCCTCGTCTCATTCTTTTGGACCCCTTACAACCCGGTTCAGGCATTTCCCGCCGACCGCTTGCAAGGTTCCAGCGCCGCGCACCTGATGGGCACCGACCGCTACGGCCGGGACGTATTCTCCGGGGTGCTCTACGGGGCGCGCATCACCTTGCTGGTCGGGCTGGTGGCCGTCGGCATCGCGCTGGTCATCGGCACGCCCTTGGGAATCCTCGCCGGAATGCGCGGCGGGATCACCGAAGAGGTCACCATGCGCGGCGCGGATATCCTGCTGGCCTTCCCCGCCCTGCTGGTGGCGATCATGTTCGGTGCGGTCTTCGGCGCCAGCACGCTCACCGCGATGCTCGCCATCGGCATCGGCTCGATCCCCGGGTTCGCCCGCGTGGCCCGCAGCGGAACCCTGCAGGTGATGAGCACCGAATACATCATGGCCGCCAAGGCCTCCAGCCAGAGCGGCTGGAGAATTGCCCGGCGCCACGTGATGCCCAATATCGTGGGCATGGTGGTGGTGCAGTGCTCGGTTTCCTTCGCCATCGCGGTGCTTGCCGAGGCGGCCCTGTCATTCCTTGGCTTGGGCACCCCGCCACCGGTTCCCTCCTGGGGGCGCATGCTGCAAGAATCCCAGCAGTTCCTTGGCACCTTCCCGATGCTGGCCGTCTGGCCAGGTGCCGCGATCGCCGTCGCGGTGCTCGGCTTCACCCTGCTTGGGGACGGACTACGCGACCGCTTTGACCCGAAACTGAACGGAGAGCGCTGATCATGGCGAAGCATGCAGAGGCCGCCACATTGCTGGAGGTCAAAAACCTGTCCATCGGCACCAAGACGCGCACCCTGGTCAGCGACTTCAACCTGAGCATGGCACCCGGAGACCGGGTGGGCCTGATCGGGGAGTCCGGCTCGGGCAAGTCCATAACCACCTCGGCGCTGATGGGATTGCTCCCCGAAGGGGTCACCGCGCAAGGCTCAATTCAGCTCGCGGGCTATGGAGGAAACCTCGTCGAGGCCAGCGACCGGGAGTTGCAGAAGATCCGCGGCAAGGACATGGCCATGGTCTTCCAGGAGCCGTTGACCGCGTTGAATCCGCTGATGAAGGTCGGCCCGCAGGTCGCCGAGATCATGAGCAGCCACAAGACCGTGCCCTCAAAGGCCGCGGCCCGCGCGCGGGCGGTGCAGATGCTGGAATCGGTGAAGCTCCCGGACCCGGAACGTGCGGCACGCTCCTACCCGCATCAGCTCTCCGGCGGCCAGCGGCAGCGCGCCATGCTGGCGATGGCGCTGGCCAACAACCCGGGCCTGCTGCTCTGCGACGAACCGACCACCGCCTTGGACGTCACCGTGCAACGCCAGGTGCTCGACCTGATCCTGGAATCGGTGACCGAGCGCGGCACCGGGCTGCTGTTCATAACCCACGACCTGTCGGTGGTGGCCAACGTCTGCGACCGGGTCCTGGTGATGAACAACGGACGGGTGGTGGAGGAAGGAAGCACCGAAGAGGTCTTCAGCAACCCGCAGCACCCGTACACCCGGGGACTTCTTGCCGCCTCCGACCTGGACGCCACCGACGCCCAGGGGCGCCTGTTCACCGTGGCCTCGGCCGCGGCATATGTGCCACCGGGCGTGCGGGAGGAAGCGGCGCCGGCGGAACGGGTCCCAGAAGAGCCGGTGGCGGCCGCGCCGGAACCGGCCACCGTCGGCGAGGCGGAGCCAGCCGCGCAGGGGAAACCTTCCGAAAACCCGGTGATCAGTGTCGCGGACCTGCATCGGATCTACCCGGTGGGCCGTTCCACCCTCTTCGGCAAGCCCTCCGAAGTACACGCCCTGCGCGGGGTGTCCTTCGAGGTGGCCGCCGGACAGCGCTTCGGGGTGGTGGGCGAATCGGGTTCGGGCAAGTCGACGCTGCTTCGCATTCTGGCGGGCCTCGACCAGCCTTCCTCCGGCAGCGTGCAGGTCGCGGGAAACCAGGTCTCCGGAGCGAAGGAACGCGATCTGCTGCAATTGCGCCAGCAGCTGCAGATCGTCTTCCAAGACCCCATGGGATCCCTGGACCCGCGGATGCGGGTCCGCGACATCATCGCCGAGCCGCTGCTCGCCCCGGGGCAAAAGGTGGACAGCGCCAAGCTGCGCAAACAGGTGGCCGAAATGCTCGGAGCCGTGGGGCTGCCGGCCGACGCGGCCGAACGCTTCCCGCACCAATTCTCCGGCGGGCAGCGCCAGCGCATTTCGATTGCCCGCGCGCTGATCTGCGAACCGCGGGTGCTCGTGGCCGACGAACCGGTGAGCGCCCTTGACGTCTCGGTTCGGGCGCAGGTGCTGAACCTGCTCTCCGACCTGGTGGATGACTACCAGCTCACCTTGGTCTTCGTCTCCCACGATTTGGGGGTGGTGCGCTATATCTGCGACAACGTGGTGGTGATGAACGAGGGGCAGATTGTCGAAAGCGGCACCACCGAGCAAATCTATGAGAACCCGCAGCACGAGTACACCCGGACACTGGTGAACTCCTCGATGTCCCTCCAAAACGAACTGGCACTGCGCTAGAAGCACTTGCGCATTTTGAAAGGTCCAGATGTCTCAGCTATCCAAACGCACCACAGCGCTGCACCAGCTCTCCGCCCGCGAGCTCGGCCAGAGGTATGCGGCCAAAGAGCTCTCCCCGGTCGACGTCGCCGAGGCGGTGATCACCCGGATCCAGGAACGCGAACCGGTGCTGAACGCCATGTATCAGTTCGATCCGGAAGACATTCGCCGCCAAGCCCGGATGAGTGAAAAACGCTGGGCAACCGGGCAGCAACGCGGTGCCCTGGATGGGGTGCCGGCCACGGTGAAGGAAAACGTGGCCCGCGCGGGAATTCCCATGCCCTCGGGGACCGCGCTGGCCAATCCGAAGGTTCCCAGCGCCAACGCACCGATCACCGACCGGATTCTCGAAGCCGGATCGGTGATCCTCGGATCCACCACGATGCCGGACTGGGGCATGCTCTCCTCGGGCGTCTCGAGCCTGCACGGCATTTCGCGCAGCGCCTGGAATCCGGCGTGGACCACCGGCGGCTCCAGCGCCGGGGCCGGGTCGGCGGCCGCGGCAGGGTACGGTCCGCTCCATGTGGGAACGGACATTGGCGGTTCGATTCGGCTGCCCGGCGGCTGGCAGGGGCTGGCCACGCTCAAGCCGAGCGCCGGGCTGATTCCGCTGGATGCCCCGTATATCGGACGCGCCGCGGGACCTATGGGGCGCACGGTGGATGACATCGCGGCGTTCATGTCCATTCTCGGCCGGCCAGACATCCGCGATTATTCCGCGCGCCCCTATGCGCCCATGGACTTCGAAACCCCGCGGGGCAACGTGCGGGGTTTGAAGGTCGGGCTGCATACCGTGGCCAATGCCGGAGCCGAGGTCGATCCCGAGGTGCTTGCCGCCGTGCAAGCGGTCGCGGAGACCTTCGCGGAAGCCGGGGCCAACGTGCAGCGGCTGGATCCGTTTATCGATCAAGGCATGCTGGACCGGCTCGACAAGTTCTGGCGCACCCGTTCCTGGGCCGACTACCGGGAGCTTTCCGAAGCAGACCAGGCGAAAGTCCTGGACTACATCGTGCGTTGGTGCGCCGGCGGCGCCGGATTTGATGGTGCGGACACCATCCGGAACTTCGGCGCGATCGACCAGATGCAACGGGCCACGATCGCCGCGACCGCAGGTTTCGATCTGGTGATCTCCCCGGTCTCGCCGATGGCCGCCTTCCCCGCCGAGCAGCCGATGCCGGTGGTGGACCCGGATGCGACCATGAGCCACATCGCCTTCACCGTTCCGTACAACATGTCGGGCCAACCTGCTGCCACGGTCAATTGCGGGTTCACCGCCAACGGGCGGCCCATTGGGGTGCAGCTCTCCGCCCGGGTCGGCGCCGATGCCGACCTGCTGCGCGCGGCACGCTGGTATGAGGCGCATCGCCCGGCGCAGGCAACACCGAATTGGCTGGCCCTGGACTAGGCCCACCGGGCACGGTCGAGCCTGCCCTTCGGGGGATCAGGGCTCGGCCGGGCTGCCGAAGGAGGCCAAGGCGGCCAATGCTTCGCGCTCCTCGGCGCCCAGCAGATGCCCGTAGTATTCGAATAGGCTGCTGCGCGCCAGATGCTCCGCCAGATGGGCGTCCTGTTGCTCGATGGCCGCAAACACCTCGGCGTGATGATCGATGGTGCGCAGCATCAGTGCATGGTCATCCGAGCTTTGCTCGATGCGCGAGGCGATGAGCTGTTCAATTGATTGGCGCACGGCTTCGCCGGAGATCTGCAACAAGGCATGGCCACTGGCCTTGGCGACCACATCATGGAAATCGAGGTCAGCTTCGCTGAAGGCCACTTGGCCCTGCAGGCGCGCGGCCCGCATGCGCGCCATCGCCTTTTCCAGCTGCAAGAGATCGGCATCCGTGCGCCTCGTCGCGGCGAGCGAGTTCGCCGAGGACTCCAGGGTCATGCGGTAGATGAGCAGATCGGCAAGGCTGGAGGCGGAAGTATGGGTGAGCCGGGTGATCATTTTGCGCAGCGGCGTGGCCGTAGGGGAAAGCACCACCGCTCCGCGCGGATCACCCGGGCGGGAGGCGATCATGCCGCTGCTTTCAAGCACCCGCATCGCTTCGCGCACCGAGGACCGGCTGACCTGGAAACGGGTCACCAGTTCGCGCTCGCCGGGCAGGTGGTCGCCGATTTTCAGTTCGCCGGCGAGCACCTGATTCTCGATATGGCTGACAATCGCCTCGAAGGCGCGGGTCTTCGCCGCGGCCGGAGCTTCGGGTGTCTGCGGCAACTTAAAATCCTTTCCCTCAGGGTTCTCGCTGCACCCCGCAGCTGGTGTGCAGGCTAATTTGGCGGGGTGAAGCGTCCGTCGATTGCGGTCCAGCCGCCGTCGACCGTCAGCACCGAGCCGGTGACAAAACTTGAGGCCGCCGAGGCCAGGTATACGATGGCCCCGGCCATTTCTTCGGGTTTGGCCCAGCGTCCCAGTGCGCTCTTCTCGGAATAGGCGTTGTACCACTGTTCGTTCGCCTTGATCTGGCTGGTCAGCGGGGTCTCCACAACGCCGGGGGCAATGACGTTAACGCGGACTGACTGGCCGCCGAACTCGGCCGCGGCGGTGCGCACCAGCTGGACCAGCGCCGCCTTGGTGGCCGCGTAGACGCTCTGCCCGGGCTCGACGACCGTGGCGCGGATGGAGGCGATGCCGATAATCGACCCGCCGCCGTTGGCCGCCATCCGCGGGGCGAAGGCCTGGAGCAGTGCGAAGGAGGCGCGCAGGTTCAGATTCACCACGCGATCGAATTCCTCCATGGAGTAGTCCACGATGCGCTTGCGAACGTTGGTGGCCGCGGTGAAAACCAGCGCGCTGATGTCGCTGTATTCGGCGGCTGCCGCCCGTACGGCCTGGAAATCCAGGACATCGAGTTCCAGCACGGAAGCGTTCGCGCCGAGTTCGCCGGCGGTGACCTGGACCGCTGCCAGGTCGCGATCGGCGCAGATGACCGCGGCGCCATGGGCGCCGAGGGCCAGCGCGGCCTCGCGGCCAATGCCGCTGCCTGCGCCAATCACCAGGACGCGGCGGCCGGAAAACTGAAACAACTGCGTGTAATCCATCGATGAATCTTTCTCTGAGGACTGCTAGTTACGGCCTGATCATGGCCATGCGGGTCACGGTGAATTCTTCGATGGCGAAGCGCGGTCCCTCGCGGCCTATGCCCGAATCCTTGACCCCGCCATAGGGCATGATGTCGGAACGGAAGCCCGGAATTTCGTTGACTACCACCCCGCCGACTTCCAGCTCATCGATGGCCCGGAACGCGGTTTTCAGGCAGGTGCTGTAGATCGCCGCCTGCAGGCCATAGCGCGAATCATTGACCAGTTCGAAGGCGGTGTCCAGATCCGGGACACTGCGCAGGCAGATCACCGGCCCGAAAATTTCCTCGCACCACAGCTGCGCATCGGTGGGCACTCCGCTCATCACCGTGGGCCGGATGGCCCCGTCGCGCACCTCGCCGCCGCTCAGCACCTGCGCGCCGCGTTCGACGGCGGCGGTGATCCAAGCCATGATGCGCTGGGTGGAGGCTTCATTGATCACCGGCGCCACGCGGGTGTCGGCCGAGCGGGGGTCGCCCACGATGACCTCGGAGATGCGGGCGAGCAGCTGCCGTTCAAATTCCTTGGCGATTTTCTGATCGAGGAGCACCCGCTGCACCGAGATGCAGGCCTGCCCATTGGCATAGAACCCACCGCGAAGCACCGCGTCCACCGCGTCCGGGATCACCGCGTCGGCGGCCACGATGAAGCCGGTGTTGGATCCCAGCTCGAGCACCGCCTTGCGTGGTGCCGCGTTTTTCGCGATCTGGTGGCCTACCGCGGCGGAGCCGGTGAAGGAGACGACGGCCGAGCGCGGGTCGTCGACGAGTAGCTCCCCGACCTCGATCCCGCCGGTGACCAGCTGCACCGCCGCGGCGCTGACCCGATGCTCGGCAAGCGCCTCGCGGATCAGGTGGACCGCCCACAGTGTGGCCAAAGGGGTGTTGGGGGCGGGCTTGAGAATGATGGGGCAGCCGGCGGCGAGGGCCGGAGCCAGCTTGTGGCTTGCCAGCAGCAGCGGGTAGTTGAATCCGGCGATGCCAATGACAATTCCTGCCGGCTTGCGGGTCCAGTAGCCGATCATTCCCGCACCGGATGGCTGAAGGTCCAGCGGGACCGTTTCGCCATGGGCGTGGGCGACCTCTTCGGCCGCCGCGGCCCAGGTAGTCAGGGTTCTTGCGACCTCCACGCGGCAGTCGACCAGCGGCTTGCCGGTTTCCAGCACCAGCAGGTTTTCCAGCTCTTCGCGATGGGCGGCGAGTTTCTCGTGGACCGCAAGCAGAATTGCCCGTCGGGTTCCGGTGCTCAGCCGCGCGATTTCCTTGGCGACTGCCTGCGCCGCATCGAGCGCTTGGCTCGCATGCTCGGTGGTGCCGACCGGAGCCTGGGCAACGATCGATGAATCGTAGGGGAAGACGACTGGTGCGGAGCTTTCGCACGGAACCCACGCGTCACCAATGGGCAAGCCATCCGGGAAGGCCTTTGAATAAGTGGACACCGTTCCTGCTTTCGCGTCGTCGACTATCAGAAGCTCTACTGGTCTGACCAGTAGATGACCAAAGCTAATCAGTGATCTAGCTCGCAGTCAATGGATTTCGCCTAAATGGCACCAACTATTGCGAAAACTCCTAAATTCATTGACATGTGGTGATGCACCGGGAACAGTGATTCTCACCAAGATAACTTCTGGATACCAACAATCGCGGGCAACCGCCGGAGCACGAGGCGGTGACGATGACTTCCGAATGGCGGAGCAATGTCTCCCTGGCCCGGGAAACCGCGGGAGTAATCAGCGAACGCGTATTCTCCGGGCGCTACCATCCCGGACAGGTTCTTGCGCAGAGCAAGCTGTCCCAAGAGCTCGGCTTGAGCCGCACCCCCTTGCGGGAAGCCTTGAGCCTGCTTGAGCGCGAGGGAATCATCAGCATCGACGCGGGCGGCCGCGCGACGGTCCGGAGCATGGCCGGAAGCCAACTCCGCGAGGCGCTGGTCTTTCGCGAAGTGCTCGAATCCGCGGCGTGCAAAATGGTGTGCGGCCAACTGCCCGAAACGGTGCTGGATGATCTTCAGCGGTTGATCCAGCAGGCCCGCACCGGTGATCAACGCCCGATGTCCAGATTCCACCTGGCGCTTCTCGACGCTTCGGACAACAGCCACCTGCAATGTTTTTCAGGCTTGGTGCGGATGACCGAAGAAGTCATCCTTCCCGGCCTCGGACGGCACGGGCAGGCATTTGAAAATTCGCTAACCGACTTAGCGAAGCTTGTCCTCGCCCTACGCGAAGGTGCTAGCGGCAGGGCTCTGCAGCACCTCTCCGAGTACTTCCAAAAGCAACTAGCTCTCCTGGACAATCCTGAAAGGCATTCCCCGTGAAAACTTATAACATTGCAGCAATTCCCGGAGACGGCATCGGCCCCGAGGTCATGGACGGGTCGCTGAAAGTACTGGCCGCGGCCCAGCAGGCGTTTGGGTTTGCGCTTCAGCTGACCAAATATGAGGCGGGGGCACAGCATTACCTGCAGACCGGAGAATTATGGGGCCCCGAACTTGCCGAACAACTTCGCGGTCACGAGGCAATCCTTTTCGGCGCCATGGGCGACCCCGCGGTGGAACCCGGAATCCTCGAGCGCGGCTTCATCTTGGCGATGCGCCAGGAATTCGAGCAAGCCGTGAACCTGCGTCCGGTAAAGCTCTATCCGGGTGTGGCAACGCCCATCGCCGGGCTGACTCCCGAACGCTGCGATCTGGTGATCGTCCGGGAAAACACCGAGGGCGCCTATGTGGGCCAGGGGTCCACCATTCACGCAAACACCGAGCACACCGTGGCGGTGCAAGAATCGGTTAATACCCGTGCGGGCATCACACGAGTGGTCGAATACTCATTCAAATTAGCCGCCAGCCGGCGCGGAAAACTCACCCTGTGCCATAAGAAAAATATCCTCATCGAAGCCGGCAAGCTATGGCAGGAAGTGGTCACGCAGGTCTCGGCACGCTACCCGCAGGTCGAAGTGGACTATGTCCATGTAGACGCCATGTGCTTCCACCTGCCGGTAGCCCCGGAACGATTCGACGTGGTGGTCACCGATAACCTGTTCGGCGATATCATCACCGACTTGGGTGCGGTGATCCAGGGCGGACTCGGTGTGGCAGCCAGCGCGAACCTGAACCTCGACGGATCGGCCCCGAGCATGTTCGAAGCCATCCACGGTTCGGCCCCAGACATCGCTGGCAAGGGGTGGGCTAATCCCGTCGGCGCCGTTTTGTCCGCGGCCATGCTGCTGGCGCATCTGGGCGAAACTCAAGCGGCACTGGCCGTCGAATCCGCCGCGGTGCACGTACTCGGCGAACTCCCGGTGCTCGCCGGCCCGGATATGGGAATGGATACCACAGGGATCGCCGAGGCGATTGCGCTTCAGGTTTCGCAGGAGTTCGAGAAGGTGGGCGGCCACTCGGTGATGAACAGCCTGGCCGAGGTGCGCTGAGCGAGAATTGCGGACTCTCGCTGATCGTCAACCCGGGGCAGGCCTGCCTGGCGACTCGCGCGCACCAAGGCGAGCCCGAACGACATGTGGCGGTAAGGCTTCGTTTGCCGCTAGGTCATTGGCTGGTCAATTGCCGACGGTAGCGTAGCCAGTCATGAGTCGGCTATTTGTAGCAATCGGGGATTCGTTCACCGAGGGTGTGGGGGACTGGGAACCTCGCCTGCCCAATGGGGTGCGTGGCTGGGCGGATCGAGTGGCTAAGCAGCTCTCCAAAGAAGATCCCGGGTGGCGCTACGCCAACCTTGCTATCCGCAGCCGCCGGCTGGATCGAATCATCGAAGAGCAGATCGAACCGGCCCTTGCCATGAACCCGGATGTCATCAGCTTTTATGCCGGCGGAAATGACATTCTGGAGTTTCGCAAGGATCTGGATGCGGTGCTGGCAAATTACACTGCCGCGGTAGAGCGGCTGGCAACCTCCGGGGCCCAAATTTTGCTGTTTACCGGCTTCGACATCCCGGTGCACCCAATGCTTGCTCCGTTTAAGCGGCGCAACTGGAAATTCAACGATCGTGTCCGGGAGCTAGCACTTCAGCACGGTGACACGGTCACGTTGGTGGACTACTGGGAATGGGAGGTCTACAGGGATCGGCGCATGTGGGACGTCGACAAGCTGCATATGAATCGGGCCGGGCATCGCTACATGGCCATCAGGGTTTTAGAGATCCTGGGGGCCAACCATCAGCTTGCATTCGAAGACTTCGGCGACATCGAGCGGGTATCTCCGGTGCAGGCGGTGCGTCGCGACGTGGAGTGGCTGCGCCAGTGGGTCCTGCCGATGTTCGGACGCAGAATTCGCGGGGTGACCTTGGGAGATGAGCTCGAACCGAGATGGCAGCAGCCGATACGTCCGGCGGACGGCATGAAGAAGCTATACCGCAAGGGGCTGCAGAAAAAGGCCAGGCGGCACGCCAAAACGCCGGATTAGCCAGATAAGCAAGCAGGGGTCCCGCCGCCGCCCCAACGGACCAGCGGCAGAACCCCTGCTTGCTGATTGTTGAACTAGCCGCCAGGATTCTCCATGGCTTCTGGGCTCATCCATGCGATTTCCCAGACGTGGCCGTCGGGATCTTTCACGGCCGCTTGGTACATTCCCGGGAACGGCTCGTCAGCCGCGCGGTAGATGCTCCCGCCGCCGGTCTGGGCATTGACTACGAACTCGTCCACGCCCTCCCGGGTGTCAGCCGAGATGGCGTTGAGCGTCTCGCGGTGCGGTGCGCCCAGTGCGGGCACATCTCCATCGACCAGGAAGCTGGCAAAGAATTCCTGGACCAGCACCATCACGGTGATGTTATCGCTGATCATCCAGGAGGAAGCGTTCTCGTCAGAGAAGACCGGGTTCTTCTCGAACCCCAACGAAGCGTAGAAAGTGTCCGCCTTGGCTAGGTCAGCGGTGGGTAAATTGACGAAGATCATCCGGCTCATACTCAATACCTCGTTCGGTTGGGGGAAAGGCGCTTAATGCGCCCGGCACTTACTTTGCCCTACCAAGTCACGCGGAACAAGAGGTAATGTATGCAAATTTTCGGGACGCAAATTGAGCCTTGATGCGAAACGGCCCCGATCCTCGTCACGAGGATCGGGGCCGTTTCCACACCGCCAACCGGGTAATGGCTGAAGGCATCCGCTGGAAGTTAGATAAGAGCCTTGGTGATTTCCAGGGGAATACGGTCACGGGTGTAGGTGATGTGGTCATAGCCGTGTGGTTCTGGCTTGCCGTCTTCGCCGATGTTCACGAACACAATCTTCTCGATGGTCAGGATGGATTCCTGGGTGAAGATGTTGCGTACCTCGGCACGCAGCGTGACCGAGGTGCGACCGAAGTCGATGGCGGTCAGGCCCATCTCAATGAGGTCGCCTTCCTTGGCGGAAGCGATGAAGTTGATTTCGGACATGAATTTGGTGACCACGTGCTTGTTGCCAAGCTGGATGATCGAGTAGATGGCCGCCTCTTCGTCGATCCAACGCAGCAAGCTTCCGCCGAACAGCGTGCCATTTGCATTGAGGTCTTCGGGGCGAACCCATTTGCGCGTATGAAAAGTAATACCCTTAGCCATACTGAAAATGCTAGGTCAGAATGGGAGTTAACGCTGTAAGGCCGTGCACATTGTCACCGAAAACACACTTTGCTCCACGGTAGGAGCCGCAGCAGCACCACCGCGGAATCGATCAGCTGGCATCGTTGAAGCTGCGCGGCCAGTCGCACTCCGAATTGAAAGATGCCAGCTGAGGTCGCTGTTGGTAGTCTCAAAACAGGTAGTAGGAAACTAATGGCGCCATAGGCAAAGGCAGGTGAAGATGAACTATCCTTCGGAGGGGAATAACGAAACTATTCCTACCGACTTTGACGACGTCGAACAGCAGGTATCCACTGGTGCCCTAGAGCATCAACGCATCGACGAGCTTCTCAAAGAGGCCCATGAACGCTATGCCGATGCGGATGACGGTCTGCTGGCCCACTACATCCCAATCCTCGGCCAAGCTGATCCGAACCTGTTTGGCATTGCCATGTCCCACGTTCGCGGATCCGTGCATGAAGTTGGCGACTGCCGGCATCTCTTTTCCATCCAGTCAATCTCCAAGATGTTCGTCTACGCTTTGGTCGTGCAGGAGCATGGGCGCGAACTCGTGCGCGAGCGCATCGGGGTGAACAACACCGGGATGTCCTTCAACTCGGTGATGGCCGTTGAGCTGAATAATGGGCACCCGATGAATCCGATGGTGAACGCCGGAGCGATTGCCACCACTGAAATGATTCCCGGCAAGACCGCAGCGAAGAAGTGGGAGAACGTCAGGGAAGGGCTCTCGGCATTCGCCGGCCGCGCGCTGTCCCTGGATGACGAGGTCTACCACTCCGAGTCGCTGGCCAACGAACGAAACAAGGCTTTGGGCCGTTTGCTCAAGAGCTACGGGCGTCTCGAGGGGGACCCGTTGGATGCCGTGGATACATATACCAAGCAGTGTTCGCTGAATGTCACCGCCTACGACCTTGCCGTCATGGGCGCGACGCTGGCCGACGGCGGGGTTAACCCGGTGACCGGAAAACAGGTAGTTGATGCGGATGTCTGCCGTGACACCTTGGCCGCTGTGGCGTCGAACGGCCTCTACGAGCGTTCGGGCGAATGGCTCTTTGAAATCGGCATACCAGCCAAATCCGGAGTTTCCGGAGGCATCGTGGCTGTAGCGCCCGGCAAAGGCGCCATTGGCGCCTTTTCGCCACCCTTGGATATGGCTGGCAACTCGGTTCGGGCACAGCTGGCCATTGGGCAGCTTTCGCGCGCCATGGGGTTGAACCTATTTGCGTCGGCTCCGAATCTAGAACGCTGACTTTAATTATTCGATGCGATGGCAGCTCTAGAAGGAGTTATCTACTTGGCCAATAATTTATAGCCGGTTGGGTTAAATCAGCCAGGCAAACGGTGGCATGTGGAGTTTGGCTTTGAAATTTACTATCTCGATACCCTCTAAATGCTCTACTCAGCACCGAATAACACGAGAACATTTGTTCGTGATTCAGATGGCGGGAGAAAACCCCGCGAGAAATCCTCGAGCTCGTCCGAAGCCAAGAAGTCTTCGCGCTAAAAGCAAGTTGAATTTGCTCCTAAATACGCTTTACTGAAGGTAGGTGCCATCGCAGGCACTCCTACTTTGAGGATGCGGAGCATATGAAGAAAGTAACCAAGGCGACTGTAGCGGCCGTTGCCGCGGGTGCCCTGTTGCTCGGCGGCGCCGGTACGGTGGCCCGTTGGCAATCACAGCAGACGGTAGACGCGGGCGTGGTTGAGACCGGCCATCTGAACCTGACTCTGGGCGCCGACGGCGTTTGGCAAGATGTCAGCAACGCGGCAGCGCCGGAGCCCTTCGATCCTGCAACGCAGCAGCTTGTGCCTGGCGATACGGTGACCTATAGCCAGACCGTCGCAATTGACGCCGAGGGCAAGAATATTGCCGGTGTCTTGAGCATTGCCGAAGCCGAGACCGTGTTGGGCGCGCTGGAGGGCTTTGTGACCGTGGGGCTTGAAGTTGACGCCTCGGCCACTGGCATCACGGAAGAACCTGACGGCACGCTGAGTTTTGCCGAGCCAGGTACCTACAACGTTCCGGTGTTGATTACCGTTGTCTTTGCTGAAGGCGCCGTAGGCGACACGCCGCCGTCAACCTATGACCAGCCTCTTGACTTGGGCGACCTGACCTTGACTTTGGACCAAGTCCGCTCCTAGGTAACGAACGCGGGATAGCCCCTATATGCCCAAGCCTCTGAAGTTTGCGTTGATAGCGGCCGTGCTTTTGGTGCTCGGACTCGGCGCCCAAGGTACGGTCGCTTCGTGGCGCGCAGAAAGCAGTGTGGATCCCGGAACGCTGCAGACCGGATCCTTGCAGTTGCTTGCCGGTGATGGGGTAAACGGTATGCAGCATTACCAGTTCTCGCAGCTCAGCAGCGGCAACCTTGTCCCGGGGCAATTCACGCAGGCGCCACTGGTGATCAGCAATGGCGGCACCAGCGATCTGGGCTATCGGCTGGACGGAGCGGTCAACGCGGCAACTTCACCCACTGCCGCTGATATTGCCTTGTCCGAAGCAAGCCAGTTGCGCATTCATGCCGGTATGCCTGCCTCCGCTTGCGAAGCTGGGCAGCCGCTCTCTGGCGAGCAACTTTATGCAGGTTCGCTAGGGGATGCTGCGGAGTTTGCAGCGCCCAGACCGTTGCCGGCCGAAAGCGCTGGGGGCGAAGAAACCCTATGCGTGCGAGTCTCGCTTCCTGCTGGCGCGTCCCAGACAGCAGCCGGCGGGAAGCTGGAACTCAGGCTGGGCTTTGTCGGGCAGCAGCGATGACCGTGCAAACACGAGCGGAGCTCAGAAAAGAACGTGAAAAGACTGGCCTGTTTTGGTGGAGCGGACAACTTGCCTCTTGGTTTGCCCTCTTCGTTGTGCTGGCTTTGATCGCCGTCATGATCGTAATCCCAAAACTCGGCGGTGCCACAGCCTATACCGTGCTGACAGGTTCCATGCGGCCAGAGTTCCCTCCTGGGTCGTTAATCGTAGTGCGGCCTGCAGATACGGAAGAGATCCGGATTGGCGATGTGGTGACCTACCAGCTGAAGTCCGGAGAGCCTGAGGTGGTGACCCACCGGATCGCCGCCGTTAGCTCGTCCTTGTCGGGGGAAATTCAATTCACGTTGCGCGGGGATGCAAACAACACCGATGACGATCCGGTAAGGCCAGAGCAGATCAGGGGCAAGCTCTGGTACTCGATGCCATTGCTCGGTTTCATCAATTCGGCCATTTCCGGCCAGCAGCGCACTTGGCTGACCTGGGCTGCCGCAGGGGGCCTGCTGGCCTACTCGATGATCATGTTCGCCGGAGCTTGGCGCGAGAATCAACGAAAGGAACGGACATGACTATTCGTCTTCACCCGGTCCTTTTGAAGGCCTCGGCCGCAGCGCTCATTGCATGTCTGAGTGCCGCTCCCGTCCATGCTCGGAGTGATCAAGATAGTGCCGGTGGCTTGAGCTATAGCAGTGATGGCAGGAATTTTTCACAGGCCCCACCGCCGCTGTTCGGCGGGGAGCCGGTTCTGGTGCCAGGCGATGAAGTCATTGGCGCACTGTGGATTCGCAACGACCGCGGCCTGGAGATAGAAGTTAGCGTGCAACCCAAGGATCCAGCAGCTCACACGCAAATCTATTTCGAGACAATCGGCTTGTCGCGCTTCCGGCTGGAACCGGAGGAATCGGTCAAAGTGGGACTGCGCATGGGGATGCCGGGGTCCGCGACGAACGGGTCGCAAGATCAGGAAGAGCGTTCACTGCAGGTGCAGATCAACGCGGTCGAAATCGGCATAGGCAAGACACCGGAGCCCGAACCGTCGCAACCACCACGCGAAACCGACGCGCCCCCAGAAGCTCCTCCCGAAAAGAATACTCCGGATCAGCGCGATCAACTTAGCGATACGGGATTCAGCGGAGGGGTAATAGCATTGGGAATCGGTGCATTGGCGGCTGGCTGTGCGGCCGTCATTCTCTCGTGGAGACAGAAACGAACTGAAGCAATAAGGGATGATGGCAAACGATGAGCACCCGATCCATGCGTATCAAGGCGATCCTGTCCATGGGAATTCTCGTGGGATTTGGCGCGGTCTCCACGTTGGCTGCGTGGACCGGCACCGCCACCGCGACCTCCAATATCAGTTCCGCTACTGTCGCCCTTGGAGTCGGCGCAACGGCAGGTGCAGCGAACGCAACTACCTATCAGATGCCTATTACCGGCAGTAATTTGTATCCGGGCACCAGCGCGGCATCCACGGTGGTTGTGAAAAATACGGGAACCATATCGGCTCCGTACACGGTTCAGGGAAAGATCACCGAATCAGGTGCTTCCACCCTGGGTGCGGGGCTGAACATCTCCGTCAAGATTGGCGCAACGATCAGCGGCAGCGGCACCAACGTCACGTGTTCAGGTGGAACGACCATAATCTCCAAGAGCGCCGGTGCGCAGTTCATCGGCTCATCGACTCCGCGCACTTTAGAATCTGGTGCCTCAGAGTCGCTTTGCATCCAATATGCTTTGCCGACAACAGCTGCCAACTCCCTGCAGGGCGCAACGACAAGCATTGGCCTGACCTTCACCTCAACGGTTGGTTCCTAGCATGGGGAATCATAAGTCCAAAAGGAATCGGGGCACGGGCCTCTCAGCATTCCAGCGGATCGTATTGAACGTAGGGGCGGCACTGGGTTCCCTATGCCTGATCATGACGGTCGCAACCATGATTTTTGGTCTAAAGCCCTTGATTTTTGCTTCCGGCTCCATGGAGCCGTCGATTCCGACGGGTTCCTTAGGGATCGCAGTGCCCACTGCTATCCACGAGATCAACCAGGACGAAATTGTCTCGGTGATAAATAGCGAAAATCAACGCATAACGCATCGGGTCGTCGAGAACTCAGATGCCGGTCTGGTGCTCAAGGGAGATTCCAACCCCATCCCAGATCTCGAAATGTACCACGCGAGCACCGTCGATAAGCTTCTTCTCAGCATTCCTGTATTGGGCTATGCCGTTTCTTGGCTCAGCCAGCCTTGGGCATTTTTCCTCGGGGGACTGCTCTGTGCCTATCTGCTCTACATAGCCTTCGTTAGAAGCACCAACGATCGTGGAAGTGATCCTGGCAATACGAGTGAAGCAAGAAAGAACGCGTCCGAGATGCATGCCTCGGTCGAAGACGCAACCGGGTCGGCTCACAGATGGTCGAAACGCAAATCGATACGTGGGATCGCGGGCCTTGGTGCTCTTCTGCTCGTCAGCACGCTGATTGTCGGCACACCGAAGATCGAAATGACTCAGGCCGCCTTCGCGGGCAATGCGACGTCTACGTCATCGCCCGTTGCCGCCAGCGTGCCAGCGATCCCCGGCGCCCTGACCTGCACGACGGTTGGCGGCGTGCTGGGTGCCGCTACCAGTGCTGACGTGTCCTGGCCCGCGCCGGCTATGCCTGGTGGTGCTAAATATGCGGTTCGGGTGCAGTTCAACTCCGGTGAGGTTCGTTTTCTAAACGTCAACGCTGGCACTACTTCGGTGAGGTTCAGCGCCGGGCTGAGTCTGCTCGGAGCAATCCTCGGCACTGCCCAGACATTTGAAGTCAAGGTGCTCGTCGTGACAACAACTGATGGAGCTGCGGTCACCGAAATGGGCAGCAACATCGGATGGTCCTCGCCGGTGGCTACGGCGCCGAAAACGACAATTCGATACCGGCCGGGAATTTTGCTGATCAACGATTTCTCGTGCGCGTAGTCCGCCCAAACGCCACCCATGGGAAATCGGCGAACTACACGAACTTTCGCTCAAACCCGGATAGCACGATTTCCAATCCGGCAGAGAAGGCCTTCGCCGGCCTGCCTTCTACATTCAAGCCGGCGTCCAAGGCGTCGCTAAATGCAGTAGATGCTTCGCTGCTCACTAGCCAGACTTCCTTGGGCGCGGCGGCATCCAACGCGGAGCCCAGGACAAACGAATCAATGATGGTGATCGCTTGCAGGCGTTCCTTGGGTGCAAATCCAGCCATGGCAAACGCTTCAGCCAGCGCTTCATAGACTCGCAGCGTCGTTTGGTCGCGGACCGTGTGGCTGGTGAAGAGCGGAATCAATTTTGGGTGCTTGGCGTAGGAGGCCCAATACTCCGTGGCGATCTGCCGAACTGCCTCCTGCCAATCAACCCGGTCCAGATCGGGTAGTTGAATTTCGGACATCGCGCGCCCGCGCATCAGCTCAATGATCCCGGCCTTGCCATCTACGTGGTTGTAGAGCGAAGATGCAGTCACCGAGAGTGCTTTGGCCAGATGCGGCAGGGTGAACTCACCATGTGCGTCGACAAGCTTGAGCGCGGCGTCGGCAATCGCAATTGCGCTGAGCTTTGGTTTCGACGGCCTAGCCATGCGGGCTTCCTTTGCTTCGAGACTCTTTGACTAGAGCATACACAGATTAAACGAAAATCATTCGTTAAGCTCCTTGATTTTGGATATGACTTAGGTCTAACCTGAAAACGAATAGCATTCGTTAAACATCCTGAGGTGACCCAAATGCAAGAAGTCCTCGCCCTGAATCCACCGGTCTCTCCGGCGCGTGCCGGAGAAAAAGTGCGTGGCGACATCACCGTTGCCCTAGTGCAGCACCGCTGGCATGAAGACCGCCAAGCCCTGGAAGCGGAGCTTGAAGATGGGATCCGGCGAGCGGCGAGCCATGGCGCACAAATCGTATTCCTGCCGGAACTGACGCTGAGCAAATACCCGGCTTTCAAAGTCCCGGATACGGCTGCCGCCGATGCGTCTGCCGAAGAGCTGCTGACCGGTCCAACTTTTACCTTCGCCGCGCAGATGGCCACCAAGCACCAGATCAACGTGCATATCTCCTTGTACCGCAAGGCGCCATCGCACGATGGCCTGGGGTTGAACACCGCGATTGTCGTGTCGCCGGAGGGCGAACTGGTGGCGACCACGAATAAGCTGCATATTCCGCGTACCGCCGGATACTACGAGGATAAATACTTCCGCGAAGGCCCCAACGAGGAGCCCTATCCGGTGCACCGCATCCCGGGCCTGAAAGATCTGGCCATGGGACTGCCCACTTGCTGGGATGAGTGGTTCAGCGAACCACCGCGCATCTACTCGTTAGCCGGGGCCGACCTGCTGGCCTATCCTACGGCCATCGGGTCTGAACCGGATCACCCGGATTTTGATACCGAACCGCTGTGGCGCCAAACCATTCTCGGCAATGGCATTGCCAACGGTCTTTTCATGGTCGTCCCTAACCGCTGGGGCGACGAAGGAGCGCTGACCTTCTACGGTTCCTCCTTCATCTCCGACCCGTATGGCCGGATTCTGGTCCGCGCCCCGCGCGATGAATCAGCGGTGCTGGTCGCGAGCCTGGACCTGGATGCCCGCCGGGACTGGCTGACGCTCTTCCCATTCCTGCGCACACGCCGCCCGGAAACCTACGCAGCCCTGACCGAAGCGCGCGTTGAGAGCGGACTCGGGGAAGAAGAGCAGACTCGTGCCTAACTACTTCATGCCCGCCGAAACTGCAGCCCATGAGCGGATCTTCATGGCTTTTCCAAGCGGAGGATACACCTTGGGGCAGAGCGAGGCGGAGGCGGAAGCCGCTCGTACGGCATGGTCCAACGTGGCCCGCGCGGTTGCCCGGTTTACCCCGGTGACGATGATCGTTGATCCAGGCGCACTTGCCGATGCCGGCCGCCATCTCGGGGAATCCGTGGACTTCTCGGTACGCGCGTTGGATGATGCCTGGATGCGCGACATCGGTCCAACCTTCGTACGTGATGCCGCGGGTGAACTTTTTGCGGTGAACTGGAATTTCAACGGTTGGGGCGCCCAGGCATGGGCAAACTGGGGAAAGGACAGCAAGATCGCGAGCGAAGTTGCCGCCTTGACCGAAACCAAGGTGCTGCGAGCGCTGATCACCAATGAAGGCGGCGGCATTCATGTGGATGGGGAGGGCACCGTTTTGGCTACCCGCAGCGTCCAGCTGGACCCGGGACGCAACCCGGGGGCAACGGAAGCCGATATTGAAGTGGAATTTTCCCGGCTACTCGGTGCCACGCAGACCATCTGGCTAGAGCGCGGGTTGACCCGTGACAACGAAGAATTCGGAACCCGTGGACACGTAGATATCGTGGCATGTTTCGCCGCGCCCGGAGTGGTGCTCTTCCACGACCAGCAGAACCGTGAGCACCCAGATTTTGCGGTCTCCCAGCAGGTGCGCCAGCAGCTTGAGTCTGCAGTTGACGCCAAGGGACGCAAGCTCACGCTCATTGCGGTGCCGGCCCCGACGGTGCTCACGGATACCGAGGGATGGGTTGATTACTCCTACATCAACCATCTGGTCACCAACGCCGGAGTCATCGCCTGCACCTTTGGCGATCCGATGGATGCCCAGGCCCTGCAAGTATTGGCGGAGGCCTATCCTGGGCGGGAAGTGGTGGGAGTCGATGCCCGGGAGCTCTTTGCGCGCGGTGGCGGAATCCACTGCATCACTCAACAGCTGCCGGGGGCTAAACGCAAGGGTTAGTCCAGTCCGACCTGATGGCGCCGCTCCAGAAATACGGGGCGCGTGATTTTGCGGTTTGCGGCGAAAGTCGGCTCGGTGCTGCAGGCTCCGGTGGCCAGATCGGCCAGATGCTCGCCGATGGCGGGCACAAACTTAAACCCATGTCCGCTAAATCCGGCGCCCACGGTGATCGGTCCGAAGCGATCCAAAATGAAGTCCTCGTCCTCGGTATTGGAGTAGGTGCAGGAGACCGTCTCAAAACGTTCGGGGTCCACACCAGGTAGCCAGCGTGCGGCATATGCCTGCAACGCCCGAATTTGTTCGTCCACGAGTTCATGCGGACGGGCATCCGGGTCAACTATGCGGCCCGAGCCGTGCCAGCCGACCTTGATTCCCTCGCCGGGGGTGTGCATTCCATAAATCGGACCGTAGACCGGGGAGCCGGTATCGCGGGCGGGGTCCAGCGAGTGGTTGAACCCGGGCCACCGTACCGGAAGCGGGGTTTGCGTGAAATGAACCGGGTGCTCTTCGGTGACATGGATCCGTGGAAGGCTGATTGCTTCCCCAAGGAGCGACCGGGTCCATGCCCCGGCGGTCACGATGACATGGCGCGCGCGCAGGGTTGAGCTCCCCGCAGGGTCCTCCAGCTGGATGCTGACAAGTTCCTCGGAGATCACTTGCAGGGACGACACACGCCGAGTGTGGTGAATCGTGGCCCCGGAGTTCAACGCCAGACGTTGCAGTGTCGAAACGGCAAGATCGGCATTAATCTGACCACCTGCGGGAATATACAGAGCTTCGGTCTCAAATTTCATCCCGGCAAAACGTTCTTCGGCTTCGGCAATGCTCAGCGTCACGCAGTCGAATCCGGCCGCGCCAAGACTGCGCTGGATCTGGCGTTGCCCGGCTGGATCGCCGTGGTTCACCAACCCGGTGCGGTTTAGCAGCTCGGTGCCACCGGCCTGGGCAATCTCATCCCACAGGTGGTTCGCGCGTTGCAGCAACCGCACGTAGGGAGTTTCCGCGTAGGCCGGATTGAAGTTGCGGGTCGCCCCATGCGAGGCACCGTGCAGATGGCCCGGCGCGTACTGCTCGAGCAAGAGCACTTCGCGGCCGCGTGCAGCTAATGAGTGGGCGGCGGCCGAGCCCATCGCTCCGCCGCCAATGATCAGGTAGTCAACGTCGATACTCACTAGACAAGCGTAGAACGAGGCAGCGCGGAATTCGTATTCTGCGGTCGTGCTCGGGTGCACTAACGTAAAGCAATAGGGCGCGACTGCGTTCTGTGCAGGAACTGGAAGGCAACAACTATTGGATACGCTACAACTCGGCGCATTGCTCGGATTGTCCGCGGCCGTTTTTGTGGGGGCTTCTACACAACGAATCTCCGGCATGGGATTCGCGCTGGTTGCTTCACCATTTCTGGTGATGGTTCTCGGGCCGCACCACGGGGTCATGGTGGTCAACTTCCTCGGAGCCTGCAGCAGCTTGTTGATTCTGCTTCAGGTATTCAGGGACGTTGAGTATAAGAAGATCTTGCTGATGCTCGTTCCTGCGGTCGTCATGACTCTTCCCGGCGCCTGGGTTGCCTCGCGTTTAGGCGGCCCATGGCTCACCGTTGGGATTGCCCTGATGGTCATCCTTGCCCTGGGTTCGAGCTTCCTGGTGCGCAACCTTCGTACCGCGCAAAGCAAGGGGTTGGCAATCGGGGCCGGCGCCGTTTCCGGATTCATGTCTGTTACCGCCGGAGTATCAGGTCCGGCCATTGCGGGGTACGCGGTGGCCAGCCGATGGCCGCAGGCGAAATTCGCCATTTCGGTGCAACTGTATTTCTTTGTGCTGGCCGTCGCTTCTTTGCTGGCCAAGGGCGGAGCTCCTGAACTTCATTGGACGCAGTGGGTGAGCTGTCTCGTGGCGATGGTTGGGGGAATACTGCTGGGCAACTTCCTCGCTCCTAAAATTCCGGAGAGGTTTAGCCGCTTGTTCGTTATTCTCGTCGCGTTTGCCGGGGCCGTGACGCTGATGGTCAACGGGCTAACCCAGGCACTGGCGTAGGCAGAAACTGGCTAAAAAGTCTATCAGTGAGATAATTGGTACCGTGCGGACCGATGAGAGCATTCAGAACCATGGCAAACCGGCCACAGAACTAGACATTGAACGGCAGGCATTGTGGGCAGGCTTTATCTGTTCAATCCTAGGATTAATAGTCGGACTCATCCTGTTCGCAGGTAATCGTCCGGCCCTCGCCGGTGGGCTATCGGTAGGTGCCGTCGCAGCTTCAACCGGAGCGATCGCAGCAGCCCTGGCAAGTGCGGTGGCCTTTCGGCGGTTGCTGCTATCGCGCGAGCCGTGGCTCGCACGGATCCCCAGGTGGCGTCAGGCAGTCACCCTGATTGGGCTGGTATTGGTTCATGCAGCAAGCTCGGTGATGATCTTGATGGTGGCTTTCCACCTGATGCAGCAGGCGTTTTTCGGACTGCGTGTGGATATGCTTGCCGGGTCCTTGCTTGTCAGTGGCGCGACAGGGGTAAGCGCCTATCTGTGCTTGGTTGCCACGGCTCGGACAAATGCCGAAACTCTGTCGGTGGTTCTGGGTATCTTCATGGCCTCGGGTGTCGTCATCAGCATGCTGCTCGCCGAGGACCGAGGCTGGTGGCAGTCGATGTTCTCTTCCCTCGGCACCTATGACGCGGGGATTGGTTCCTTCTGGACATTCAATACCACGTTGGTGGTCTCCGGGCTCGTGCTGATGGCCTTTACCGAATTTATGACCAGAGATCTTGCAAAGCTCGCACGGACCTATAGGTGTCGCCCGAGCTTGGAGAAATACCGGATTGCAAAGTATCTGCGTCCGCGTCCCGGCGTTGTCCGCTGGTGCCTGTTGGCGGTGGCCGTTGGCGTTATTTTGATCGGGATAGTTCCGGTGAATGTTGCACCCGAGGTACACGCTACTTTTGTCCGTTTGGCGGCGGCCGGGATGATGCTGCTCCTGATGGGGACTACCGTGCTTCTTCCGGGGTATCCGGTGGTTTTCCATTTGATGTCGCTGACGGCACTAGGAGCCCTATGGCTGTCCTTCTTGCTATGGCAGGAATGGAACTACTACAACCTCACCGGATTTGAACTTGCCGTGGTCGCAATTCTCTTCACCTGGATCTCGGTGTTCATCCGTACAACTTCGGCACTGATCCACGACAAGAAACAGCAACTTCGCAAGGAAAAACGTGCGCGCAGACGTGCGCAGCGTGAACAGTTGGCCGGTGCGCAAGATCCGGCAGCCTCAAATATCGATCCGCATTTCAACCACGGCGAAATCCGTCGTAATGGTGAGGACGCAGGTTTCCAGAGTCGATAGCCTTGAAATATGTTGATCTCCGAGAAGCTGTATTTGCTACTGACCAAGGATGACGGCCGCCCCGAGACGGTGATGAGCTCTTATGGGTACGGGATGAACGCGGCGGTCATTGCCGACCTGATTCTGGGCGGACGAGTGGGCTTGACCGAAGACACGAATCCGCGCATCACAATCATCGGGGCGGGGCCAATCGGGGACCCGGTATTGGCGCATTCCCTGGACAGGCTCGAAGGCAAAGACGGCACAACCCTGGATTCGGCCGTTGCGATCAACCGACTGTGCAATATTCGCTTGGTAACAGATTCTTTAGCCAAGCAAGGACTCGTGGAACACGGAGAACGCAGCTTCTTTGGTCTGGGCAAGGGGAATGTGAAGGTACTGAACGGGCAGTTGGAACGCCAATTCCGTTTCGGGCTGCGGTCGGTGCTCCAGGGGCAACGGGAGGCCGAAACCCACGAGGCAACGCTGCTATCCATCTTGCAAGGCATGGGCGTGGTGCCTGATGTCCTAGCCGAGGAGATCGAACCGCTGAACACTGCAGAGGCCAAGCAACGGATCAAGGAAGTCGCCACGGACTCCCGTGCTGGGGACGCGGTACGCAAAGCGGTGGCAACGATGAACAGCGCGGTCGCCACGACCACCATCCTTCCGGGCTCTCGCTGAGAAGCCGGTAGCCATGCGGGCTGCTCGACCAAACCGGCTTGCATCACGACGTCCACGGTGGCTTGGAAGTGCTTGCGCAGCAGCACGCCGAGCTGCTGCGCATCGCGGGCCAGGGCCTCATCGAGAATATCTGCGTGCTCCTGCTCAACATCGCGCGCCACCGCCGCTTGTGACGGTGCGGCCCACCGGCGATAGAGCTCCGTGAAATTCGCCAAGTCGGTGGAGGGTTTCAGCCTCGGTTGGCACTCGCAGGGAGCCAAAAGCTGATGATGAAATTCGCGGTGCGCAACCGACCAGAGCGGGTTCACGCGATCCGGTTCTTCGGGTAGACGGCGTGGGGTTCGCGAAAGTTCATGGTGCGCGGCGATGAGCCCGGATTCCCAACCTACGGTTCCACGCTCCACGGCCAGCCGTGCCGCGAGCGCCTCGGTGGCACAGCGGAGCTCGGTAATATCTGCCAATTCTCCAAAGTTCAGATCTGGAACGAAAAATCCGCGATTGGTGCGGATGGCAACAAGGTATTCACCGGCTAAACGAGTCAAGGACTCGCGAATGACGGTGGTGCTGGTGCTGAATTGCTCGGCTAACGTGGTGGGCTGCAAGCGATCTCCAGGAGACCAGAATCCGTCCAGAATCGTACGGCGAATTCCTTCGAGCGAATGCATAGATGCCTTTGCCCCGCTGGCCTCTTTCTTATTGGCGAAACCTTGAGCGCAAAATCCAAGATAATCAGATTATGTCTGGCTACTCAGAGTATTGAGCGATTTCGCTTCTTCGTGTTCCCCCTGTGTTTCGCTGCACCCTTTACGTAGCGTGGCGGTGGGCCTAGGCTCGGCTCATGCCAGTGATGCTGCGTACTATCCAGACCGCCGTACCAGAAAGGCTCCTTCGCCAGGACGAAGTTCGTGATGTCTTTGCGCTGCAACCTGGGTTGTCCCGTTTGGGTCAGCGGCTGATCGCTACCTCCTTCGATTCCTCGGCAATCAACACCCGCTACAGCTGCGTCAAAGACTTCGATGCCAAGCACCCTCCGGCGAACCCGTTGTTCTACGACGCAAGCACACAACTGCTGCATTCCCCGAGCACCGCCACCCGCAACCGCGAGTATGTGGCCCATGCCCCGGCCCTCTTTATCGGAGCCGCGCAGAAAGCCCTGGATTACTGCCCGGATCTGACACCCGCGGACATCACCCACGTCATTACCGTCTCCTGCACCGGTTTTTACAACCCAGGACCGGATTACCAGATTGTGCGCGCGCTGGGCCTGAAGCCCAATACGGTGCGGCACCATCTGGGGTTCATGGGCTGTTATGCGGCTTTCCCTGCACTGCGTGCGGCTAAGGACTTTTGCCTCGCGGATCCGCAGGCGACGGTGCTGGTGGCCTGCGCGGAGCTGTGCACCTTGCATGTGCACAGCTCGAACGACCCGGACACCATCATGGGTTCTGCGCTCTTTGCCGACGGAGCCGCGGCGGCAATCGTCACCGCACGCGGCGACAGCGGGTTGAGCATGGACGCCTTTGAAACGGTGCTCACCCCGGTCGGCGAAGAGGCCATGGCGTGGAATATCGGGGATGAAGGATTTGAGATGGTGCTCGGGACCTATGTTCCGCACATCATCGATGAGCATATCAGCGGCGCCTTGGAACCGCTCTTCGCGAAGGCTTCCATCCCGGAGACAAGCTTTGCCCAGATCAAGCATTGGGGGATTCATCCCGGCGGACGAGCGATCCTGGACCGCGTCCAGAATCGCCTCGAACTCAGCGATACCCAATTAGCACCTGCCCGCAAGGTCTTGGCCGAATACGGAAATATGTCCAGTGCGACGGTCCTATTCGTGCTCAAGGAAATCATGGATGATCGGCAAGCCAACTCGGGCGAACGAGTCTGCGCCATGGCCTTCGGTCCCGGACTGACCGTGGAAACCGGGCTGTTCACCCTGCACGGGGAGGCTGAATGACGAGTCTGCGGCGCAGCATTGGAGTCGCAGAGGAAATGGATCGACCGGACTGCGACCCTACGTTGCTACGCCGGACCTACGCGCAGTTTCCGCTGGTAAATCGAGTTGTCGCCGGATGGCGCGGAAACTATGTGCGGTTCATCCGCCCGGTGCTGCGCCGCCGGCCCGAAACAAGAATTCTGGATGTGGGTTGCGGAGGCGGTGACCTCGCAATGAATCTGGCCCGCTGGGCGCTCGCCGATGGGCTTTCAACTCAGATCCTCGGGATAGATCCGGATCCGCGCGCCATCGGCTATGCCCGGCAGGCTATGCGCCGGGCGGCGCTACCGGAGGGCGTGGTGCAATTCCGTGAGACTACCAGTGCGCTGCTCGCCGCTGCCGGGGAGCCGTTCGACGTGGTGCTCTCGAATCACCTGCTGCATCACCTGGAAGCGCGCGAATTGCAGCAGCTGCAGGTGGACACCGAATCGCTGTGCACCGGGATCGGCCTGCATAGCGATATTCGCCGCGCCCGAGCGGCGTTGCTGTTGTTCGGCACGGCGACGCTGCCGCTGGCCGGTACCTCGCTGATCCGCCGCGACGGGCTGGTCTCCATCCGGCGCAGCTATACGTCGGCGGAACTGCGTCACCGGGCCCGGCCAGGCTGGGAGGTTCAGGCACAACGGACTTACCGGAATGCGCTGCTCTGGAAGGCCGCCGGCAGTGGATGAGGTAGCGATCATCGGAGCCGGACCGGTGGGGCTGACCCTGGCGATCCTGCTGGCCCAACGCGGGCAGAAGGCCACGGTGTACGAGAAGCGCACCGAACTAGCCGGGCATTCACGGGCGATCGGCCTGCACCCACCGGCCCAGCGGATCCTTGAACTGGCAGGGCTCGGCCCGCGGGCGCAGGAAAGCGGAGTGCCGATCCGCCGCGGCATCGGAATGTCCGCGGGCCGCATCATCGGCACCATGGATTTCGCGGTGATCGGCGGGGACTACCCCTTCGTCTTGTCATTGCCCCAGCAGGTCACCGAGTCGCTGCTGCGCGAACGCCTGGCAGAGCTTGCCCCGGGGGCACTGGTGTCCGGGGCCGAGTTCTCCGGCCTTCTGGAACAGTCGCCGGACGGGGTGGAATTCACCGCCGGCGGCACCGCGCACCGTGCCCGATGGCTGGTCGCGGCCGATGGAGTGAACTCTTCGGTGCGCAGGAGCCTAGGAGTTCCTTTCGCCGGGAAAGAGCTGCCCGACACCTACCTGATGGGAGATTTTCCGGATACCACGCAGCTGCCCCATACCGCCGCCTTGTTTTTGCACCCGGCGGGGATTGTGGAATCTTTCCCCTTGCCGGGTTCCTTGCGGCGCTGGGTAGTGCGTGTGGACGGCCAGGACCGCGGCGGCTCGGCCGCCGAGGTGGTTGATGCGCTCTGCCATCGGGTGGGATTTGTGCTCGACGCCGCGAGCTGCACCATGCACAGCCGCTTCACTACCGCCAACCGGCAGGTTGCCTCGATGGTCCATGGGCGGGTGGTCATGCTCGGGGATGCCGCACACCAGATCAGTCCCATTGGGGGACAGGGGCTCAGCTTGGGATTTGCCGACGCGCTGGAGCTGGCAGCTCGGTTGGCTTCCCACGCATCCCTGGCCGGTTTCTCCGAAACCCGATTGCAGGCCGCGCGCAAGGCGGGATCGCGTGCGCAGCTGAATATGATGCTGGGCCGGCCCTTGCCGCGATGGCTGGCCCCGGCACGCGATGTCCTGATTTCACGCCTGGCATCGAGCCAACGAATCCATGACGGTGCCGCCCGCAGCTTTACGATGACCGCACGTGGAGTTCCGCGAAGTAGCTGATGCGCGGGAGGGTGCCGCTGATTCTCTCCTCGGGGAGGGCTCCGGAGCAGCAAGCACCATGCGTGCCCAAACTCACCGCCAACTTCCAGTGGATACGTGAAACAATAGGTAGTAATGACTTCCAGCGACTCCACCACACTTTCCGCCGTTGAACGCAAGGCCCTGCGCACCGAGCAGGCCGCTGCCCAGCGCGCCCAGCAGCTGCGCATCTCCAAGTCCCGAGCCGAGGCCGAAGGCCGCGCCCAGGTCGTGCCAACGGCCGAAGGATGGAAACAGGAGATGGGCGCCGATGGCCGTCCAGAACTGCAGTTCGCCACCAAGCGCCGCGTCGCCCAGCCGCCAACGCACCTGGCGGACCTGAGCCTTGCCGAACGCCAAGCGAAGCTGAAGGAACTAGGCCTTCCGGCCTTCCGCGCCAAGCAGCTTTCGACGCACTACTTCACGCACTACACCACCGACCCGGAGAAGATGAGCGATCTTCCCAAGGAGCGCCGTGCGGAACTGGCCGAGGCCATGTTCCCGAAGCTGCTCACCGAGGTCAAGCGACTGACCACCGATGACGGCAAGACCATCAAGTTCCTCTGGCGCCTGTTCGACGGTTCGCTGGTCGAGTCCGTGCTCATGCGCTACCCGGGCCGCATCACCCTATGCATCTCTTCGCAGTGCGGCTGCGGCATGAACTGCCCATTCTGCGCCACCGGACAGGCGGGGCTGACCCGCAACATGTCCACCGCAGAAATCCTGGACCAGATTGTCCAGGCGAACCGGGTGATCGCCGAAGGCGGCCTCGGTGGCCAGAAGCATCCGGACGAACGCGTGGGCAACATCGTGTTCATGGGCATGGGCGAGCCGCTGGCGAACTACAAGCGCGTGATGAATGCGGTGCACCGCATGGTTGCCGACGCCCCCGAAGGCCTGGGCATGAGCGCCCGCGGCATCACCATTTCCACCGTGGGTCTGGTGCCTGCCATCCGCAAGCTGACCGAAGAGAATGTGCCGGTCACCTTCGCGCTGTCGCTGCATGCCCCGGACGATGAGCTGCGCGATGAGCTGATCCCGGTGAACTCACGCTGGAAGGTCGACGAGGCGCTGGACGCCGCGTTTGACTACTATGTGAAGACCGGACGCCGCGTCTCCATCGAGTACGCGCTGATCAAGGACATGAACGACCATGAGTGGCGTGCCGAGCTGCTGGCGAAGAAGCTCAACGCCCGCGGTCGCGGCTGGGTCCATGTGAATCCGATTCCATTAAATCCGGTGCCGGGCTCCATCTGGACCCGCAGCGAGAAGGACATCACCAGCAAGTTCGTGCGCCGCCTGGACAGCCTCGGCGTACCCACCACGCTGCGCGATACGCGCGGCAAGGAAATCGACGGCGCCTGCGGGCAGCTCGCAGCCGACGAAGACTAAACATGTGTGACTAGGGCCTTTGCTTCACGTGAAACACGTGGAGCAAGGGCCCTTTTCGCGTTTAGGGGCGCCAGCAATCTGGCGCGCGGCCTGTCCGGAGACGCTATTTCTGGGTTCGCCGGTCGGGGCGGGCTCCGCGAACACCGGCAGCCGCCAAGACACAGGCGCCGACTCAGCAAGAGCAACCGCGGCCAAACCGGTAGGGTTCAGATATGGCCGTTTCAGACCCGCTCTTTTTAGACAAGACCAATCCCGAGTTGTGGAACTCCATGGGGAAGTTCTCCAACCAGCTTGCCAAGACCTACCGGGCCGCCGGCATCAGCGACCGGACAGCCGAACTGATCAACCTTCGGGTCTCGCAGATCAACGGCTGCGCCTACTGCCTCGACATGCACACGCGCAAGGCGCTGGAAGCCGGAGAGCGCATGCAGCGCATCGTCTTGCTCAGCACATGGGATGAATGCGGCGGACAGTTTGACGAGCTCGAATGCGCGGCCCTTGCCATCGCCGAGGCTGCCACGGATCTGCCCTGCCCGGAGGAACGCATCGCAGCCGTAGCTTCGGCGCGACTGCTGCTCACCGATGAACAGGTTGCCGCGATCCAGTGGATCGCGATTTCGATGAACGCTTTTAATAGAATTTCCATCCTGTCCCGCCACCCGGTCAAGGAACGGGCGCTTGGAGCGGAGAACGCCCAGTGAAGGTATCTGCTCGCGGACAGGTGCCGCCCTTTGAAGTAATGCAGATTGTTGATTCGGTGGCCACCATGCGTTCGGCCGGACATGATGTGATCTCGCTCTGCGTCGGCGAACCCGGTGGCGGGGCACCGGCCGCGGTTAATGAATTGGCTTCGAAGCTCCACGCCGAACATGCGGATTTCGGGTACACCTCCACCACTGGCTTAGCCGCAACAAGGCAGGCGCTAGCCGAGCACTACCGCCTGACCTACGGGATAGAGATTCCCGCGAGGAACTTCGTCATGACTGCAGGTTCCTCGGGCGCATTCCAGCTCGCGTTCTTGGCGGCCTTTGATCAGGGAGATATCGTCGCATTGGCGCGGCCTGGGTACCCGGCCTACGCAAATATTCTGCAAGCCCTTGGGCTGCAAGTTGTTGACCTGCCCACCGGACCCGAGCAGCGTTTCCAGCCGACGGTGGAACTTCTCGAGGCGGCGAAGGCGCAACACGGACGCCTCGACGGGCTGGTGATAGCTTCGCCGAATAACCCCACCGGCACCATGTTCAGCGCCGCGGAGCTTGAACGCCTTGCCTGCTGGTGCGAAGCCAATGGGGTGCGGCTGATCAGTGACGAGATCTATCACGGAATCGAGTTTGTTCCCGAACGCAGGGGCCATACCTCTTGGGAATACTCCCAGACCAGCATCGTCGTCTCGTCTTTTTCCAAATACTGGGGAATGACCGGCTGGCGTTTGGGCTGGATGATCGTCCCCGACGATATGCTCGCCGTGGTGGATGGCCTAGCTTCCAACCTTGCCCTTTGTGCGCCGGCGCCCGCGCAACGCGCCGTCCTGGCGGCCTTCGAACCAGCGAGTCTGGATGAAGCCGAGAGCCGGGTAGCCGAATTTGCGCGCACCCGTGAGTTGGTGCTCCGCAGCATGGAAAAGCTTGGCATCTCCCAGGCGGCCCCTGCCGATGGCGCGTTCTATCTCTACGGAAAACTGCGCCCGGCGGTGCTCGAAAAGTTTGGTTCGGCCTCTGGGTTCTGTGCCGCGGTCTTGGAAGAAACCCATGTGGCGCTCACCCCCGGCGGGGACTTTGACCCATTTGCGGGGCATCTCTTTATTCGGCTTTCTTTCGCAGCGGGCTACCATCGTGTCGCCGAAGCGCTGGATCGAATCGATGCATTCCTGAAAAGGAATATTTAGCAATGGGAGTTTATGCACAGTTCGCCGTTGCGGGGCAACGCGTTGAACAAGCAGGCCCGAAGCTGGGATGAATCAAAGTCCGCCGCCCAGCTTGGAGTCCACCATGCGCGATCTACCGCTACCCGTTGAACACGAATGCCTTGCCTGCTACCTCTATCGGGTAGCCGAGGACGTCCCCTGCGAAGGTTCGCTTCGCATGCTCAAATATTACCGAGACCATGCGGCACCCCGAGCCACCGCGCTGGAACGCAAGATCAAGCTGCTGGGCGGATACTGCGATTGCGAGGTTCTCATGAACGCACTGCGGCCGGCTACCACCGAGGCGGTCAGAGCCATGGACCACGGGGCCGATTTGGTCTGCAAAGGGGTACGCCGCGGCTGTATTCAACCCTGCGAGCAGTGGTTGATACGCCGCGGCGTGCAATGGGCTGGCGGACAATTCCGCAGCCGGGGTGCTAAAAGCTCTTAGTCGTCGATTGCGTCAGACCGATTCGCTGCCTTCTTCTTGGACGCCATACGGGCCTTGAGAAGTTCCACGAAGATCGGGATGACCGAAATCAGCACGATCAAGATGAAGATGATGTCTACGTTCTCTTCGATCCAGCTAATCTGGCCCAACCAGTAACCCAGCAGGGTTACGCCGACACCCCAGAGCAGCGCGCCGACAAGATTGTAGAAAACGAAGGTCTTGTGGTTCATTTTGGCGACGCCGGCAATCACCGGCACGAAGGTACGAACCACCGGGACGAAGCGTGCAAGGATGACCGCGCGTCCACCGAATCTCTCGAAGAATTCGTGCGCACGTTCCACGTTCGCCTGGGAAAAGAAACGAGAATCGGGCTTTTTGAAGATCGCGGGGCCAGATTTCTTACCTATGATGTAGCCCGTTTGGTCTCCGGCGAAGGCGCAAACGAAGATCGCGAGGGCAAAAAGCCACAGCGAGATATCCAGAGTTCCCGAAGCAATCAACAGCCCCACGGTGAAGAGCATTGAATCCCCTGGCAGGAAGAACCCGACAAGCAATCCGGTCTCGGCAAAGACGATGCCGCACACCAGCAGCATGACCCATGGGCCTAAGGCTGGGTCGCGGAGGAAGACGTTGGGGTTCAACCAGTCGGGGAGAAACGCGGCTCCCATGGTTGGTGTCCCGAACTCGGTCATAAGCGAGAGGAAAGGAGAAAGATCTAGCACGGTAAAAGACTACGGGAAATCACTGGGAGTTTCCCTGCACGTTAATGCAGATCACAGACCGAAAGTGCGTGGAGAAACGCCGAAATTACATCCTGACAGGTGCTTACCGAACCTTTGCGCTAGCTGGCGCACAGGTGGAGTGTGGCGGCACAGCGCCAGAGCTTATCGGCAAGATCACAGCCAGCTCGTCCCTATGCTGGCACCGGGCGGGGCAATGTCTACCGAGGCGCCACCTCATTCGTCCGAGGTCAGGCGGGCGAGCATGACCCATGACAACCGTCATGGGCGGGACGTGACTTTCTACTCTGTGCACAGCACCGGAAATTTAGAAAAATAGTGAGTATGAAAACGCTGAACCGAACCGACGCTGTCACGCTGACGGGGCTTCACAAGACTTTCACGACACCCCGTACCAAGGTCGAAGCCGTTAAAGGCATCGATCTAACCATTCACACCGGACAAATCGTCGCCCTGCTGGGGCCGAACGGTGCAGGGAAGACCACCACCGTGGACATGATCCTCGGGCTGACCGCGCCAACCGCAGGAACTGCCCAGGTACTTGGCCTGGACCCGCACAAGGCGGTGTCCAGCGGCCGGGTCTCCGCAGTTTTGCAAACCGGCGGACTGCTTCGAGATATGACCGTCTACGAAACGATCAAGGTCATCGCGTCCATGCACCAAGTTCATGGACGAATCGACGAAGTCATGGAACGAACCGGACTAACCCCGATCGCCAAGCGCCGCGTCGGCAAATGCTCCGGTGGTGAACAGCAACGAATCAAATTCGCTCTCGCGCTCCTGCCCAACCCAGATGTGTTGATCCTGGATGAGCCCACTGCGGGGATGGATGTGATGGCTCGCCGCGAATTTTGGAACACCATGCGCAACGAAGCCATCGACGGGCGAACCATCATCTTCGCAACCCACTACCTCGAAGAGGCACAAAACTTCGCCGAACGCACCGTGCTGATCAGCCGCGGCACGGTGGTCGCAGACGGCGCAACAGAGCAATTACGGCAGATGATCTCCGGACGCAAGGTAGTCGCGACCATGCCGGACGCGCGAAGCATCGACCAGCTCATGAGCGAAGAAGCCAAGCCCGAGATCGAAGAGCGGTCAGGGATGCGGGTGACCTTTCGCTGCCAGGACTCGGACGGGCTGGCACGTGAACTTCTGACTCGGTATGGCGCCTATGATCTGGAGATCTCCGCGCCAAGCCTCGAAGACGCTTTTGTTCAGTTGACGGAGGACGCATCATGAATCCCACATATGTCGGTGTCGAGTTCACCCGACACATTCGAGATGGCTACAACCTGTTCTTCTCCCTGCTGATGCCTTCGGCAATGTACCTGCTCTTCGGCAATATCCCCAGCTACGGCGAGGAGGTCCTCGGACTGGGAAACGTGAAGTTCTACATCATGGCGTCCATGGCAGCCTACGGGGCCGCGATCTCGACGGTTGCCATCGCCGGCACCGTTGCTACCGAATCCATGCAGGGCTGGGGGCGGCAGATCGCCTTGACAAGAATGTCGCCGGCAACCTTCGTCTCCTCGAAGATGTTCGTGGCGACCACCATCGCGGCAATCTCCGCAGCCCTGGTCTACGCACTGGGTGCCGCAACGGGCGCCACCACCACCGAATGGTGGCTGTGGATCGCCGCCTTCGGCATCACGATGGTCGGTTCGCTGATGTTCGCTTGCTACGGCATCGGCGTTGGCATGCTCTTCAAATCCGAATCCGCGCTGGGCCTGGCCTCGGGGCTGATGGTGTTCTTCGCCTTCTTCGGCAACGTGTTCATGCCGCTGAGCGGCATGATGCTGGATATCGCACGCTTTACCCCGATGTACGGGTATGTCGCGCTGGTACGTTTCCTGCAACTGCAAGATGTTCCAGCAGAAACCGGGTTCGCTCCGGATGCATTGTGGATCCCAGTGACTAATGTGGTGCTATGGGCAGCGTTCTTCGCAATCTTCGCCCTGATCGCAACGCGAAAGGCACGGGCACGACAGTGACCGAACGTAGTCAGGCACAGGCCGATGTAGACCGATTCTGGAGCAGATTTGGCTGGTGGGTTTCGGGAGTGTGGATTATTTTCCTCATCTACCCGACGCTCACCCTGCTCCAGGAGGACTTCCCGGTGGCACTGCGGGTCATTGGACTGAGCCTGATTCTCGTGTACGCGGCCGCTTACCTTCGCGGCTACGGACGGTTCTCCTGGACGGTGGGCCACGGCGGCAGCAGCTCTTTCGAGGCCTATGCCTATTTCGGCACCATGGCAGCGATCATGTTTGCAAGTATTCCGATCCTGCACGATGGCGCGTTGGGGTTGCTGCCCTTTCTGACCTCATATTCGGCTTTTCTGCTCAAGCGCAAGGTCATGTACGTGACCTACGCGGTGGCACTGATCCTGAGCTTCGGCCTTCCGTTGGCTTACGGAGTGTTCTTGCAACAGCTCTTCCTCACCGGGTTGAACGTGATGCTCATGGTCATTTACTTCGTCACCTCCGGGACGATCCGCAGGGCCGTAGCGGCAGACATGATCAAGGATGAATTCCTGGTCCTTAGCGAGCAAGAACGAATGGCTCGCGACGTGCATGACGGGGTAGGCCATTCGTTGACCGCGCTGAACCTCAAGGCGCAGCTGGCCCTGCGGCTGCTGGACGAAGGCGAAGTGCAGAAAGCCCGAAGCGAGGTTGAACAGCTCAGCGAGCTGGCGCTCATGGCGCTCGATTCGGTGCGCACCACCGTGCATGGAATGGCCCGGGCCGATCTCGAAGGGGAACTTCAGGCCTTGGCGTGCGTGTGCGCCGACAGCGGCATCGAATTTAACGTCGTGGGCCGGGCGGAAGCCATCCCGCACGAACTGCGTTCGCACGTTTCGTGGATCGTGCGGGAATCGCTGACCAATGTGTTGCGCCATGCGCACGCCAGCGGGGTCTGGGTTAGCCTCTCGGAGCAAATGCTCAGTATCGATGATGACGGAGATGGCCTGCAGAATGCCAAGGAAGGCCATGGGCTACGCGGCATGCGTGAACGAGCCCGGCTTTTCGGAGCCAGCTGTACAGTGGGGGAGTCGAAGCTCGGCGGAACCAGCATTCGAATCGACTTCGGAACCACAGGAGTACATTCATGATCAAGGTGTTGATTGCCGATGACCAGCACCTGGTCCGCGGTGCGCTGGTGGCGCTGCTGAACATGGAACACGACCTTGAAGTGGTTGCCGAATGCTCCGACGGGGACGAGGTGCTGGACGCGGTGGCCGCGTACGCCCCGGACGTGGTGCTGCTCGATGTACAGATGCCGCGCATGGATGGACTCACGGCCGCCGGCCTGGTTCGCGCGAAGCATCCGCAGGTCAAGGTGCTGATCGTGACCACCTTCGACCGTCCGGGATATTTCAGGCAGGCATTCGAGGTCGGAGCCCATGGCTTCCTTGTTAAGGACGCCTCGCCCGCCGAATTAGCCGACGCGGTGCGCCGGGTGCAGGCCGGAGGCAAGGTCATCGACCCGCAGCTTGCCATGCTGTCGGTTGAATCCGCGAGCAACCCGCTGACCGATCGGGAACGCGAGGTCCTGGGGCTCGCGGCGGCCGGGAGCCCGGTCTCCAGGATTGCCCAGGAAATACATCTGTCGGTCGGTACCGTGCGCAACCACCTGTCGAATGCGATCGGCAAGACCGACGGGTCGAATCGGATCGAGGCCGCACGCATTGCCCAGGAACGCGGTTGGATCTAGCGGGTCGCGAAGTGGGTGATCAGGCCGATGACCCAGATGGATGTGGCCAGCAGGACGCAGCCGAACTCTACAATGATTCCGATGCCCATGGCCTTCAAGGTCGCCCAGGAAGAGGCTAAGGCGCCACCGAACTTGCGGTGACGAGCAGCCTCGCCGAGGAACAGCCCCACCGCGAAGCCGAGGAACAGGCCCACCACCGGAATGAGGATGGCGCCGGCGATCGCACCGAGCAACCCCCAGAAGATCGATCCTTTGGGGATCTGATGCTGTTTGAGCTTGCGTCCGGTCAGTACCGCGGATGCCGACCAGCCTAAGGCGGCGATCAGCATGCCGAGTCCCGCCGCCCACCAGGAAGCGCCGGATCCCAGTAGCCAGCCCCATCCGAGCAGCGTCAAAATAGTGAGCAAGGAGCCGGGAAGTACCGGAATGATGGTTCCCAAGGCAGAAACGATCAGCAGTAATCCGGCAATAATGGTGTAAATAATCTGTGCATCCACACCCTTAGTGTGGCACGGTGAGCTTGAGAATAACTTTTGGGCGCGTGCAGGATTTTTGAGGTGTTTGATGAGTCAGCAACAGCAGGGCCGCATCGGTGTCGAGATCAGCAACAACGTAGCCACGGTGAGCCTGGATAATTCGAAGCAGCACAACGCGCTGACCAAAGACATGTGTCTGCAACTCGTCGGCGCGTTTGCCGGGCTCTCTGCAAATCCCGAGGTCGCTGCCATCGTGGTGACCGGGGCCGGAACGAACTTCAGTGCCGGCATCGCCATCGATCAAATGAATCTGGTGCTCTTTGACAAGCCCAGCGGAGACGGACTGGTTAACCACTTTGATCTGGTGGACCATGCGATTACCAACTGCCCCAAACCGACCATCGCGGTGGTGCGCGGCAATTGCTTCGGAGGGGCATGGCAGCTGGCGGCCGCTTGCGACGTCCAGCTGGCGGCGGACAATACCCGTCTGGCTATTACCCCGGCCAAGGTGGGGTTGGTGTTTCCCCGGCCTGGCATCGAACGCCTGGTGCAAACGGTAGGCCGGAGCCGCGCAAAATACCTGCTGTTCAGCGGCGCCGGAATCAGCATGCAGGAAGCTTCCGATTGGGGCTTGTTTACCCGGGTTGTCCCAGAAGAAAAACTGGAAGGCGAGGCGGCGACCCTGATCTTCCAAATGTCAGCCAATTCGAACTTTTCGATTCAGCACACCAAGGAAGCCATCTCACTGACCGGTGAAGGAAAACCGGATCCATTGCTTGATGCCTACTGGGAGGAGCTGTGGAGGGACAACGCGCACAGCGAGGATCTCAAGGAAGGCCGAGCGGCTTTTGCCGCCAAACGCCGCCCAGAATTCAACTGGCGCTTCGAGGGGACCAACTAGCGGCGCAGCTCGCTGCTGGAAGCGTGCGCCCGTAGCTAGCCGCTGTGCTTGGCTACCAGCTCGCGTTTGAGAATCTTCCCGCTGGGGCCGAGCGGGAATTCTTTCACGATCTCAATGTGCCTTGGGTACTTGTAGGCAGCGATCTGTTCGCTGACCCATTGGCCGATACTTTCCGGGTTCAGGGTCGACCCGGGTTCCAGCGTGATCGAGGCCGCGACTTCCTGTCCGTGCTTTGCATGTGGAATGCCGTACACGGCCGCGTTGGAGATCTCCGGATGGCTGACCAGCACTTCCTCCACCTCGCGTGGGTATACGTTGTACCCGTTGCGCAACACCATATCCTTGGTGCGGTCCATGATGCGCAGATAGTCTTCTGCATCTTTCGTGCCTAGGTCTCCGGTGCGGAACCACCCATCCACGACGGCCTCGGCGGTCGCATCCGGGCGGTTGAGATATCCGGAGAACAGGTTGTGTCCGCGGATCACCAGCTCTCCCAGCTCTCCGCGGGGAAGCAAACGGATTTCGTTCGGATAGGCAGGGTCGGTGATTTCCACTTCGACTCCCCAGATGGGGGTGCCGATAGTTCCGGGGCGAGGCTCGCGCCCCAAATGGTTGAAGGTGGCGGCCGGTGAGGTTTCGGTCAGTCCGTACGCCTCATGGATTCGAGCTCCGAAACGCGCCTCGAAGGCGTTCAGGACCGCTACCGGCAGCGACGCACCGCCGGAGACCGCATAGCGTAGCTTGGTTGCTTTATCGCTGCGTTGCTTGCCGGCTTCCAACAGTGCGACGTACATGGTGGGGACGCCAAAGAACAAGTCGATTTCCTGGTCCAAGACTAGGTCCAGGGCATCTTTCGCGGTGAATTTCGGAAGCAATACGAGTTCGGCACCGGCGCGGAATCCGGTGTTGAGCACGGCCGTTTGGCCGAAGGTATGGAACAGCGGCAAGCCGCCGAAGAGCTTATCGCCTGGGCGCATATCGATGGTTTCCAACAACAATGTGCTGGTCTGTTCGATTAACGCTAGATGGGTGCCGAGGGCGCCCTTGGGCGTGCCGGTGGTACCGGAGGTGTAGAGGATCGTGGCGATATTCTCCGGATGCTGTGGCTCATAGGTCCTGACGGGATCCGCGCTCGCCGCGCGGTCTTCCAAGCGGTCGGTTTCCAACTCCGGCGGTGCCAAGACGCTGAGGACTTTGGCGCCGGCCAGTTCGGCTCCGGCTGCGCCTTCGCCTAGCAGGGGAGCGGTACAAATCAGCAGCTTGGCCGCGGAATCTTCGAGTACGTAGGCGATCTCCTGCTTCTTCAGCAACGCGTGGATGGGCACTGCAATAGCTCCCAAGGAAAGGATCGCGTAGTACACCCGGGCGAAGTCGGTGACATTGGGAATGAGCACCGCCACGCGGTCTTCCTGTTGGATTCCGAGATCGCGCAAGGCTCCAGCATAGGCGCGGGTCTCATCCCAAAGCTGGCTGTAAGTGGTGCTTTGGCCGCTCATGGTGATCGCGTTCTGATCCCCATAGCGCGCGGCGCTTTCGGCCAAGATGGCCGCCACCGACATGGTCAGGTTTGAGTTCGAACGCATCACGCAGGGCTCCTAGGATCAACAGCTAAAACTTAGTGAGGTGGATCACTCTACAAGCCTAATGGAACTTCGTGTCAAATTAGGGCACTAAGTTTCATTTTACGTTTGCCACTTTCTTAGAGAGGTCTTGACCCTTGCTGGCCGTAGCCATTGAATAGACTGCACGGTCGTTTTAGACTCAGCGTGTCATCACTGACAACTCGCAATCTAAGGGAGCACCATGTCGACGCCAGAATTTCCACCGGGATCTCCGTGTTGGATCGATTTATTGACTAAGGACATCGAGGCTGCCAAGACCTTCTATTCGCAACTCTTTGGGTGGAGCTATGTCGTGGGGGATGAGGAAACCTATGGTGGTTACACCACGGCCGCCATCGACGGGCTCCCTGTCGCGGGGATTATGAAAAACGATCCGGACAATGGCTTCCCCGACGTATGGAGCACTTACCTGCGTGTTGCGGACATCGACGCGGCGGTAGACCAAGTCCAAGCGCATCAGGGGCTTGTCTACATGCCGCCTATGGAAGTGCCCGAACAGGGGAAAATGGCGATGATTGGCGACCCCTCGGGCCTCGGAGTGGGACTCTGGCAGGCCGGCGGCCATCCCGGCTATCAGAAGATGGGGGAGCAAGGCACCCCGGTGTGGCATGAGCTGCACACCACCAAATTCGAAACCTCAACAAAGTTCTATCGAGAAGCGCTGGATTGGGATCTGGAGGTGATGAGCGACAGCGACGAGTTCCGCTATCAGACGCTCGGCGCCGGAAGAGATGCAAAGGCCGGCGTGATGGACATCGCGCATTTCGAGGACCCGAAGCTCGCCGGTTGGAAGGTGTATTTTGCGGTGGAGGACACCGATCAAACGGTGGCCGAGGCCATTGCCGCCGGCGGCGCGGAAGTCAGCCCGGCCATGGATTCGGACTTCGGCAGGCTCGCGGTCATCGCGGATCCCACCGGTGCCGAGTTCTATGTCATCCAGGCCAACGGCTAAGGGCGGACCGATTGCTCCGGATGCGGTGAAAATTTTCTTGCTGATTGCGTATCCATCCAACGAATCGCTTCATGGCGTGTGGAAATGGTGCGATTTGGCGAGTCGTTCCACGTAAGCTCGGGTACATGCAACAACGACTTCTTGGACGCACCAACCGCACCGTTTCCGTCATTGGCCTGGGCACCTGGCAGCTGGGCGCCGACTGGGGAGCGGTGGACGAAGCCGAAGCTCAGTCGGTGCTCGACGCCGCCTACGCCGAGGGCGTCAGCTTCTTCGACACCGCAGATGTCTACGGGGACGGACGCAGCGAGCAGCTCATCGGCCGCTGGCTGCGGGCCAACCCGCAGGCCGAGGTCACGGTGGCCACGAAGATGGGCCGCCGCGTGGAGCAGGTGCCCGAAGCCCATAACCTGGAGGCCTTCCGCGCGTGGAACGATCGTTCCCGCGCCAACCTGGGGGTGGACACCCTCGACCTGGTGCAGCTGCATTGCCCGCCTACGCCGGTGTACTCCACCGATGCGGTCTACGATGCGCTGGACACCATGGTGGACGAGGGGCGGATGCGCTCCTACGGGGTCTCGGTGGAGACAGTTGATGAAGCGTTGAGCGCTATCGCCCGTCCGAATATCGCCACCGTGCAGATCATCGTTAATGCCTTCAGGCACAAACCGCTGGAGCAGGTGCTGCCCGCGGCCCGCAAAGCAGGAGTCGGCATCATTGCCCGCGTCCCGCTGGCCAGCGGGCTGCTGACCAACCGCTACACGCCGCAGACGAAGTTCGCCGCAGATGACCACCGCAGCTTCAACCGCGACGGCTCGGCCTTCGACGTGGGCGAGACCTTCTCCGGGGTTGACTACACCACCGGGCTGCAAGCCGCCGAGCAGTTCGCGCAGCTGGCCGCCGCCGAGGCGCCGCAGGCGACCAGCGCCCAGGTAGCCCTGGCTTGGCTGGCCGCCCAAGAAGGCATCAGCTCCATCATCCCCGGGGCCCGCAATGCGGACCAGGCCCGGGCGAATGCCGCCGCCGGGTCGCTGCAGCTCTCTGAGGGCTTCAACGCCGCGGTGCGCGAACTGTACGACACGAAGCTGCGCGCGCAGATCCACCCACGCTGGTAGCCGCCTAGCTCGGTGCCCCGATGCCGATCGTGGCACCGAGGCGCACCGGCTCGGCCGGGCGGTGCTGCCCGCGTTCGGGAATATAGCTGAGCTCCTCGTCCTTCTGGTCCGGGGCATTGACGAAGGAGCGGAAGCGGCGCAGCTTCTCCGGATCCGCGAGCGTGGCCGCCCATTCGTCCTGGTAGTTGCCCACATGCGTTTCCATCGCGGCTTCAAGCTCCGCGCCCAGGCCCAGCGAGTCCTCGACCACCACGGCCTTGACATGCTCGATGCCGCCGTCCAGATCCTGCATCCAATGCGCGGTGCGCTGCAGCCGGTCCGCGGTGCGGATGTAGTACATCAGATAGCGGTCGATGTAGCGCAGCAGCGTGGCATCGTCGAGTCCACCGGCTAGCAGCTGGGCGTGGGCGGGGTTCGCTCCGCCGTTGCCGCCCACATACAGGTTCCAGCCCTCGGCGGTGGCGATCACTCCGACGTCCTTGGCCCTGGCCTCGGCGCATTCGCGCGCACAGCCCGAGACGCCCATCTTGAACTTGTGCGGGGCGCGCAGCCCGCGGTAGCGCAGCTCCATCTCGATGCCCATGGCTACAGAGTCCAGCATGCCGTAGCGGCACCAGGAGGAGCCGACGCAGGTTTTCACATTGCGCAGCGACTTGCCGTAGGCCTGGCCGGACTCAAATCCGGCGTCCACCAGCTCCTTCCAGATCTCCGGCAGCTGCTCCAGCCGGGCGCCGAACATGTCGATGCGCAGCCCGCCGGTGAGCTTGGTGTACAGGTTGTACTTCGCCGCCACGGCGGCGATGACGCCGAGCTTTTCCGGGGTGATTTCCCCGCCCGGGATGCGCGGGACCACCGAATAGGTGCCGTCCTTCTGCATATTGGCCATCACCCGGTCGTTGGTGTCCTGCGCGCCGGCCAGTCCCGCTTCCATCGGGTGGCCCGAGGTCTGGGAGGCGAGCACCGAGGCGATGACCGGCTTGCAGATGTCGCAGCCCGCACCTTTCCCGAAGCGCTCCATGATCTGCGGGTAGCTGGTCAGCCCGGCCAGGCGCACGGCCTCGAAGAGCTGGGCGCGGGAGAATTCGAAGTGCTCGCACATCGCCGCGGAGACCTCGGCGCCGTTCTTGAGCATCTCGGCTTCCATCAGCTTCTTGAGCATCGGCACGCAGGAACCGCACTGGGTGCCGGCGCGGGTGCAGCCCTTGAGCTCGGAAAGCTTGGTGACCGGCTCGCTGCCTTCGCAGCTTCCGCAGCCGCCCACGGCGTCGCGGATCGACCCGGCGCTGACATTGTTGCAGGAGCAGAGCACCGCGTCATCGGGTAGCTCGCCCTGCGGCGCCTCGCCGCCCAGCGCGCTGAGGTAGGCACCCGGTTCGCCGGGCAGCTCGCGGCCCAGCAGCGGGCGCAGCGACTGGTAGGGGGTCGCGTCGCCGACGAAGATGCCGCCGAGCAGCACCTTGGCATCGGCGGAGACCACGATCTTCTGGTAGAGCCCGCGCGGAGCATCCGCATAGACGACCTCCAGCGCGCCCTCGGTGCGGGCGAATCCGTCGCCGAAGCTAGCCACGTCCACCCCGGAGAGCTTGAGCTTGGTGGCGGTATCGAAGCCGGCGAACTCGGCGGTTCCGCCCTGCAGCCTTTCGGCCACGACCTCGGCCATGGCGTTGGCCGGTGCCACCAGGCCGATGCACAGCCCTTCGAAGTTGGCGACCTCGCCGATGGCGTAGACGTTCGGGATCGCGGTGGCGCAGCCGGCGTCGATCTCGATGCCGCCGCGCGGGCCGATGCCGAAGCGCGGCTGGCTGCTTTCAAAAGCATCGAGCGCCGCGTTGTAGTTGCGCGCAATTTCATCGCGGGGCCGCACCCCGATGGACACGATGACCATATCCGCGTCGATGGTGCGCTCGTCGGCCATCAGCACCCCGGAGACCAGCCCGGTTTCTGCGCTGGTGAGAATCTGGCTGGGGAACACTCCGCCGTGCACGGTGAATCCGGTGTCGGCGATGAGCCGTCCCATGGCCTGGCCGGCGCCTTCGTCGAGCTGGGTGCCCATCAGCCATTTGCCGCCGTCGATCACCACGGCTTCGGCCCCCAGCGCCTGCGCGCCGGCGGCGGCTTCCAGGCCGAGCAGGCCGCCACCGATGGTGGCCACCACCGGGGCGCGGCCCAGGGACTCGGTCAGCTCGCGGACCTGCTCCGCAATGGCCCAGACATCCTCCAAGGTGCGGTAGACGTGGGTGTGCTCGGCTCCGGGAATGGGGAGGGTCGCGGCATTCGATCCGGTGGCCAGGACCAGCTCGTCGTATTCGAAGCTGCGCCCGTCGGTGGTGCGCACGGTTTGGTTGATGCCGTCCAGCTCGGTGACCGCCGCACCGGTTTCGAGGGTGACGTGAGCGCGTTCCCAGAGCTCGGCCTCACCGAGGGTCAGATCGACTCCGGGGTTGGTCAATGCCTGGGAGAGGGCCACTCGGTCGTAGGGAAGGTGTGTTTCTTCGGTGAGCACGGTGACGTGCACGTCGCTTGGCTCGCGGTTTGAGATGGCTTGCGTAAAGCGGTGCGCGGCGGGGCCACCGCCAACCACCACGATGCGGCGGGATCCATTTGCTGTGCCCATGATGAAACTCGACTTTCGCTCGAAAAGATCAGTGCTCGTTATTGACTGATCCCAGCTTAGGAAGTCAGTTTTGCGCCCCAATTACCCTTATGTTTCGGGGGCCACAATTTTCTCCACCACCCAAAAAGTTGCCGGTGAGAAGCGCGAAATATGTTGGAATCAAAGCTGGCGCTCCGCGCGGCGTTTTCTCGAAAAGGCGCGCAGAAAACCTTGATATTCCGGGAGTAATCGGGGGTTCACGTTGCTTGCACTACGCGGTGAAACACGCTTTACCGAGGCGGAACAGCAGAACGCACGGCGCGAAACATTCGAGTTCTAAGCTCGAACTATCGAAGGCAACCAGTTGAAAGGAGCGCAGTGATGAGCGCTGTAGTCGAAGAGTATGTATTAGACATTCCAACCAACCTGGCGTCGGTCTGCCGGCCGGAGGACCTGGAACCAGGGTGGGGAGAAAGCGCCCTGCTCGATGGCCGGCAAATCGCGTTGTTCCGCACCGAATCCGGGGACTTCTTTGCGGCCTCGCATCACTGCCCGAACAGCGGGGCGAAGGTGATGGCTCGCGGAATCCTCGGCGACACCATCATTGACGGCCAGCGCGTGCCAACGGTCGCCTGCCCGCTGCACAAGGAAATCTATCGATTGGATACCGGGGAATGCCTCAACGCCGAGGAGACGCCGCTTCCGGTGTTTCACCTGGTCGAACACGAAGGCCAGCTATGGACGGGAGCACAGCGATGAGCACCAATACCGAAGCTTCAGCCAGTATTGAACACGCAGCTTGGCAGGGCTGGCTCGAGACTGTTCCGGAATCGGGGATAGCCACTGCCACGCCGATAGTGGAGAAGGCGGCATAGCCGCCGGCAAGCCGTTGCCGAGGTCAGGAAACTGACCTCGGCAACGGCTTTTAAAGCTCCATCTAGTAGCAGTGCCCCTGAGCTTGGAGCATTCAGCGAATCAATCCGAAGGCGCAGAGCACTCCTGCGGCCCGGGAAATCCGCGCTAGTGGCCAGCTCGGATCACGTCGGTTCGGAACTCGATCCTTTGGTTCTGTGGACGTTCGATCCGGCAATCTGCGCTGTAGCCTCGATGCGCCACGGTCGGTTCGCTGCCGCCTGTGCAAGTCGCTGTCCAAGATGGTGGAAACTTTCAGAGGGTCTTTGCCTTCGATGCGCGTACTTATCGAGTCGCAGCAAGGCGGACTAAGCTTGGCGGTATAAGCAAAGCTAAGGAAGCGGACCTTCATGGTGAAACCACCGCGAAGGGAAAGCCTCACCACCTCGTGACCGCATCGAATGCAGGTGGAGCGAATGAGTGAAGATCTTGCCAAACTGGTTGACCGCGGTGACATCGCTGCGGCCGTTCGCGCAGCTCAAGGATTAACACCGGAGCGTGTTAGGCCGCTGCTATTCAGCGGCGGCGGTTTCATGAAAGATTCGAAACCTTACGCTGAGTTCATTTCTCGTTGGTATCAGTCTTTGTCGAGTGCTAATCTCGCGTTGACGTTTAGCCTGACCCATCTAGGAAATGAATTTATTCAAAACTTGGTCAATTGTCTACGTTCGGTAAAGGCCCGTTCCGTATGACGATGGGTGTATCCAAGCATTTCCACGTTGAGGCCGGTTTCTCGTGAAAGTTTGTGTGCGAACTTTCCATCTGAGATGTGATGGTTGTTGGCATCAATCACCGGCGTGATGGGCTCCTTGGTGACATTACGTGTTCGTTCTTGTGGTCTTCGGGTGCGGTCAGTGCGCTCGGCGGCGAAACATGAGCAACCCCAAATAATCACTACGACGACCGAGCCGCCGATCGTTTGCAGCCAAATCCTCAGCGACCAGAAGCGATTAATATCCACATCAAGAATCAGCGATCCAAGCTAACCACCAGCCATGGCGTCGACAACACCCAGTACAAGGGTGTCAAGTAGCTCTCCGATCAGAAAGGCCAGTACCGATTCGGTACTGGCCTTCTTTCATCACTGCGGGTTAGAACTCGCGGCTCTGTTCTTTCGCTTAACCATCCACGCCATGGCTATGATGGCCGCACCAGCGAGAGCGAGCACTGGCGATCCCCAAAGCGCGAAGCTCTCAAAAGCAGTGTTTTCTCCACTGCCGCCAGCCTCTAGCCGTTGGATCTCGGCTGGGGTGAGAACTGCCATGTTATACCAAGTGAATAGAACGACCCCGATGATCAAAAGCAAGGAACCAATAATTAGGCCCCACACATTTCGCTGACTTTTACGCATGTTACTTACTTTCTATAAAGGGTTGCACAGAGCCCGAAGCATCCGTGCGTAGCTCACTTTCGGACGCCAAGTATCCAGATTCCAACTCTTTTTGAGCGGGTCCCTAAGACGAACCGCGTCAATGTGGCAGTACAGCTGATCTCGCATCGACGTAGTTTCTTCACGAGTACCAGGGATTTTCGAGTTCATCTCATAATAGAACGCCTTACGAATTGATCCGTACAAGGCAGGTCCGAACAAAAGCCAAACGTTGGCTCTGCCCCACTGCGTCGGGTAAACCTCCAAAGTGTAGCCCTTGTACTTCTTGTTATAGGCCGTCCAGGAAGTCTTTGCGATCAAAGCCTTGCCGACCCATGGATCAGCTACAACCGGGTAGACTACTGATTCATTCCGGTCGACGATTTGTGTGAACGAATGCCCATCAATTATGTAACGTGTGGAGATTTCGCGACCAGAAGCATCCCGGGCCCAGGGAGCAGCTACACCGCCGATGAATACGCCCTCATCGATCACGGCGATCGCACCGTCTTCTTGCAGCTCGAGCTTCGCCTGTATAGGTAGATCCAGCTTATAAGTGAACTCGTGTGGGCTTTCCTTAGCGCTCAGCACTGTGTTGATTCGCACTGAACTCGCTTCAATTGGCTCCACTACGACATCAACCCCGTCTCCGCCGAATACAGCCGTTCCTGAGTTGAGCGTCTTTCCGCGCTTCGACACACCGGCTTGCTGAGGTAGAGAGATGCCGATCGAAGATTCTGCACCTTCGGCACTGTCCGTCTGTATCTCGATGAGCTCATCTCGCATGAGAGGAATCGACAAAGAGTCACCTGAGGTGTCAGAACTCAGGGTGATTTCATCACGTAGTACTTGTGCATCTGTTTCCGGCGCAGGCAGCTCGTCAGGGGTGGCTGCTTTAACCGCTTTTGCAACTTGCTCGGAAGGGTTTTCTGCAGCGTACGCGACAGAGGGGAAAAGAAGTGCAGAAACTACTGCACCCGCAATTCCTGCAGTAACCAGTCGTTTTCCCATAATTTTCCTTATCTAGGGTGAGAAGCTGAAATTAACGGCGCCCAATTTATCAAACAAAAATTTTGATAATCAAAGAATCGTCCTAGCGCAACAGATTTGAGAACATAATTACGTCATAGGTAGTTGGAATTTACATCTTATGTAGTATTGGAGAGCCGGCAGCGTTCCGAGGAATAAAAACGATCACTGACCTCACTATTGGCATGAGTCGCTTGTTCTTTAGGCATGCAGCAAAACTTATTAGGCACACGCCTGACTGTTCTGTCCTAAATTGGGCATGGCCGCGTCGGAAGAAGTTAATGACCTTGGCTAGCCGGGCGCAGAGGCCGCTGGTTGGTTCGCACAGGCATACTTCACTGAGATCGCAGATGTAGAGCATGCCGAGTACATAGGTGCAGAAATGTCCACCGAATCTAAGCGGCAAGTCATTTGCTACCTTGCACAGTCCATTGACAGTACGGACATTTCCACTTGGGCAATGAGTCCGGAAAAGCCGTTGGGCAGGGGCAATTGAATAACTGGCAGAAGATTGCTCGGAAACTTCGAGAAGTTTCCACGCTGTAGTTATGCGAGATCAAATCCGATTGACGGATTTCGCGAGGCCCACCCAAGCTCGTCGGCGAAGGCAAGGGAGCTTTCAACCGCTTAGCCGGTCTCCGGTTTCGGATCAGGCGGTCTTCACGCCGGAACTGGCGTCTTGAGCATCGCTTCGATCATCGCGCGGCAGCCGCCGCAACCGGTGCCTGCCCGGCAGGACTCGCCCACTTCGGCCACCGTGGTGCACCCTGCCTCCACCGCATGGGCCACCTGGCCGTGGGTGGCTCCGGAGCAACGGCAGAGCTGGTCATCCGGTCCCGGTGCCCCCGCAGGTTCCAGTATTCCGGGATCATCAAGCCGCAGCAACGTCGAACGGTCCGCGGGCAGCATGCTGCCTCGTTCGTAGCTGAGCACCAATTCCGCGCTGGTTCGCGGCAGGCCCATGGCGAGAAAGCCGGTGAGCACTCCCTCTTGCGATACCATTTTCAGATATTTGCCCTCTGCCGGATCGGCGAAGATGGTGACCTGGCTGCCGGACTCGTCCCAAAGCCCGGCGGCGATGTCTCCGCCCGCGGTCAGCTCAAGGCCTTGGCCCTTGAGCATCAGGACATCCGAGGATTCCAGGGACGGAGGTGCGAGGCTGATCGGATCGTGCAGGCTTGGATCGGCTGGTCCCGGAGCCGGGGTGCTGAGCATATATTGGGCCAACCAGCCTGCTTGGGCCCAGCCAGGGGCGAGCAGGCCCACCGGCGCTTGGCCGGCGACCTCGGCGCAGTCGCCGATGGCGAAGATGCGATGTTCGATGTCCGCGGCGAGATATTCGTTGGTTTTGATTCCTCGGTTGACCGCTAGCCCGCAGCTGGAGGCCAGCTCGGTGCGCGCACGCACTCCGGTGGACAGCACCAGGGCCGCTCCTTCGATGACGCCGTGGGTTTGCGTGACCAGTCCGGTGAATCCGGTTTCATCCTTCTGGATTCCGGTGGCGCGAGCCTCGGAAATCACCTCGACACCGGCGGTGCGCAGGCTGCGGATCAGCAATGTGCCGCCGTCGGCATCCACCACCCGTCCCAAGGGGGCCGGCCCGTGGTGGATCAGCACCGGCCGATGCCCGGCTTCGGCCATGGCCAGCGCCGCTTCGATGCCCAGGACTCCGCCGCCGAGCACCAGCACCCGGCCGTTGCCCTGCAGAACCTTGTTGAGGTTCATCGCGTCTTCCAGGGTGCGCAGTGCGAGCACACCGTGGGGGAGCTGGGCCTCGGAATGCGGGTCGAAGTTCAACCCGTTCAGCGCGGGGATCGTTGGCCGGGCGCCGGTGGCGAAGACCAGCCGGTCGTAGCTCAGCGGATCGGCGTCTTCGAGCAGAACCTGGCGGCGGGAGCGGTCGACGCGCTTCACGGTGCGGCCCAATTGCAGGACAACCCCGGCGTTGCGCAAGCGGGTTTCATCGACCATGCCCAGGTGCTCGGCGCGGGTGGCGCCGACGGCCAGCTCCGCGAGCAGCACGCGGTTGTAGGCCAGGTGCTTTTCGGATGACACCACGATCAGCTCTATGGTTCCGGCGGTCACTGCGGGCAGCAGTCCCTCAACGAGGGAGGCTGCCACCGGGCCAAACCCGATAATGACAATGCGTTCCTTGTTCTGCAAAATCAAGACTCTTCTCCTAAGGGGCATAGCGAGACGGGGACATGCTTGAACTCGGGCATGGCGCTGAGCGGATCGACGACCGCGGGAGTCAGGACGTTCGCGTTATTCTTGCCGGGAAAATGGAAGGGAAGGAATACGGTGTCCAGGCGAATCGTGGTGGTCAGCGTGGCGCGTGCGACCATGTTGCCTTGCCCGCTTCCCACCCGCACCCGCTGGCCGTCGGTGATGCCGTGGTTCAGCGCGGTGGCCGGATGGATTTCAAGTCTGGCCTCGGGCGCCGCCGCCTGCAGTTCGGCCACACGGCGGGTTTGCGCACCGGACTGGTAGTGTTCCAGCAGCCGGCCGGTGACCAGCGATATTGCGCCGGGCCGGGAGTCCTGTGGCGCAGTGGCCGCTGGATAGACCGCGACGAGCTTCGCCTTGCCATCGGGATGGGCAAAACGTTCCAGGAAGAGCCTCGGCGTACCCGAACGGACCCCCGGCTCTCGGGAAATTGTTGCTTCGGCGGGGCACGGCCAATAGATGGCCGCTCCCGCATCGAGGTCGTCCCAGTCCACGCCGGAGTAGTCCGCTGCGCCGCCGGCAGAGGCGCGGCGAAGCTCCTCGAAGACCTCGCGGGCGTCGGCCGAGAAGTGTCCGGGGGAGTCCAGCCGCTTTGCGAGTTCGGCCATGATCCACAGTTCGTTGCGTGCCTGGCCCGGTGCGTCCAGAGCGGCACGGCGGCGCAGTACCCGCCCTTCCAAGTTGGTCATGGTTCCTTCCTCCTCGGCCCACTGCAGCACCGGGAGCACCAGATGGGCCTCGGCCGCCGTTTCGGAGAGGAAGAAGTCGCTAACCACCAGGAAGTCCAGCCGGCGCAATCCGTCGATAACGCGCGAGGCGTCCGGGGAGGAGACGGCCGGGTTGGAGCCATGGACCAGAAGCATGCGCGAGCCCTGAGCGGTGCCCAAGGTGTGCAGCAGCTCGGCGGCGGGAATGCCCGGACCGGGAATGAGCTCCGGGTCAACGCCCCAGACCTTTGCCACATGCTTGCGGTGCGCCGGGTCGGTGATCTTGCGGTAGCCGGGCAGTTGATCGCACTTTTGCCCGTGTTCGCGCCCGCCTTGTCCGTTGCCCTGGCCGGTGATGGTGCCGAAGCCTCCGGCAGTGCTGCCGGGCAGGCCCAGCAGCAACGCCAGATTGATGGCTGCGGTGGTGGTGTCGGTGCCGTTGGCGTGTTGTTCCACCCCACGACCGGTGAGGATGTAGACCGGGCGGCCCTCGTTTTTTGCGCTGCGTGCCGCGTCGGCCAGCGCGCGAGCGGTGCGGCGGATCTCGGTGGCCGGAACGCCGGTAGCCTTCTCGACGCGTTCGGGCCACCACGCGGCCAGTGAGCCGCGCAGCTGCGCCAACCCGTTGGTCCGGTCTTCGAGGTACCGTTCGTCCGCCAGCGATTCGGCGAGCAGCACATGGGACAGGCCCAGCAACAGCTGCAGATCGGTGGCGGGGGTGGGCTGCAGATGCCATCCGGCCCCGTCGGCGGAGAGCTCGGCGGTCGCCGAGCGTCGCGGATCCACCACGATCAGCCCACCGCTGCTCCGGGCGCCCTCCAGATGGCGGACGAACGGCGGCATGGTGTCCGCAACATTGGAGCCGAGCAACAGGATCATCCCGGCCCCGTCGAGGTCGGCCAGGGGGAACGGCAATCCCCGGTCCAGGCCGAAGCTGCGGTTGCCGGCCATGGCCGCCGAGGACATGCAGAACCTGCCGTTGTAGTCGATGCGCGAGGTACCCAGCGCCAGCCGGGCGAACTTGCCCAGCTGGTAGCCCTTCTCATTGGTCAACCCGCCGGCACCGAATACCGCCACCGCATCCGCGCCATGCTCGGCGCGGATGCTGCTGGCGCGTTCGGCAATCAAATCCAGTGCCGCTTCCCACCGGATGGGCGCAAAGGAGCCATCTGACTGGCGCAGCAGCGGCTCGGTCACCCGTTCGGGGTGGCCGAGCAACCGTGCGGCGCTGTAGCCCTTGCGGCACAGCGCCCCGCCGTTGGTTTCGAAGTTCCGTCCCTTGAGCGCCACCGGTTCGGCTGCCTGGGCGGTGGCGGCAGGTTCCAGGGTGATGCCGCATTGCAAGGCGCAGTAGGGGCAGTGCGTATCGATGAGGGAGGTCATTTAGATTCCTTGCTGTGCAAAGATGCTGCCGCGGCGTACGTAGCAGAACCAGGTCACTGCCATCAGCAGCAGGTACAGCCCGACGAAGACGCAGAATGCCGGGAGGTAGGATCCGGCGCGGGAGACCGAAAGCCCCAGGGCCTGCGGGACCAGGAACCCGCCGTAGGCGCCAATGGCCGAGATCAGGCCCAGGGCCGCCGCTGATTTGCGGGCCGCTCCGACGCTGTCCTTGCCGATATCCGCCCGCAAGGCGAAGACGGCCGGGATCATTCGGTAGGTCGAGCCATTGCCCACGCCGCTGGCGGTGAACAGTATCAGGAAGAGTCCCAGGAACACCCAGAAGTTCGAAGCCGACAAGGTGAGCACCAGCCCCACGGTGATCAGCGCCATCAGCGACAATGAAGCCAGCGTGATGCGCGCGCCGCCGAAGCGGTCGGCGAGCTTGCCGCCGTAGGGGCGGGCCAGGGAACCGACCAGCGGGCCGAGGAAAGCCAGAGTAATCGTGGCGGTGCCCAGCGCGAAGCCGGAATATTCGGTGAACGTATCGGCGATCAGCTTCGGGAATACCGCGGAGAAGCCAATGAACGAACCAAAGGTGCCGATATACAGGGACGAGATGATCCACAGATGCGGTTCGCGCAGGCAGGCCAGGGCTCCGCGCAGATCCGAGCGCGCATTGGACAGGTTATGCATATTGCGCAGGGCGCCGAAGGCGGCGAGCAGGATGAACGGGATCCAGACGATGCCGGCCATCGGCAGCTGCAGGGAGCCTGCAGCGAATACGGTGATGGCGACCGGCACCAGCAGCTGGGCCACCGCCGCCCCGAGGTTGCCGCCGGCGGCGTTCAGGCCCAAGGCCCAGCCCTTTTGCGCCGCAGGGTAGAAGTAGGTGATGTTGGCCATCGAGGAAGCGAAGTTGCCGCCGCCGAACCCCGCAAGGCCTGCCAGCGAAAGCATGACCCAGAACGGGGTGTCGGTATTTGCGACGGCAAGAGCCAGGCCGCCGGCCGGGATCAGCAGCAGCAAGGCCGAGACGACGGTCCAGTTGCGTCCGCCGAAACGGGCCACCATGAACGTATAGGGAATGCGCAGGGTGGCACCGACGAGGCTTGGCATGGAGATCAGCCAGAAGAGCTGGGAGGTGCTGTATTCGAAACCGGCCGCCGGCAGGTATACCGCGACGATGGCGAATAACTGCCACACCACGAAGCCGAGGAATTCGGCGAAGATCGACCAGCGCAGGTTGATTGCCGCGGTTTTCTGGCCCACGCTATTCCAGAATGCAGGGTCTTCGGCGTCCCAGTTGTTGATCCAGCGTCCCTTGGACAACTGAAGCGACGCGTCGGCTGTAGCGACACCGCGACCCATCTGGGGCTCTGACTCTAAATTGATACTCACGCGAATCGTTCCCTCTCGCTGCTAGCTGGTGCTTTCAGCTTTCCAGAGGGGCATTTCACTCAGGTACGGTCGGTGTTGCACCGAAGGGAACTTAAATTCACGGCGCTTGCCTCAGCGGCGATAGGTCCACGTAACTTGTTCGAAATCAGCGGTGTTGTGCCTAGTGGCAGCTCATATTTCTGAGAGTCTCAGGCGGTGCACCGACGGAGTTACCCGCCGATATACGACATCTCGATGCGCTTGCGGTCCCCTGGCTCCAAGGCGGCGCGCAGCTCCGAATAGTTGTCATCGCGTTTGCTCCACAGCCCGCCGAGCGCCAAGGCGATATCCCGGTCGGTGGCCTCGGAGCGCAGCAAGGCGCGCAGGTCCGTGCCTTCGGAGGCGAAGAGGCAGGTGTACAGCCGGCCTTCGGCCGAGACCCTGGCCCGGGTGCAGTCGCCGCAAAAGGCGCCGGTGACCGAAGAAATCACGCCGATTTCCCCCGACCCGTCGGCGTACTTCCAGCGTTTGGCGGTCTCTCCCATTTGCGTCGGAGCGGCGGGTTCGAGCCGGTGCCGGGCGGAGATCCGCTCGATCACCTCGGCGGAGGGCACAACCTCTTCCAGCTGCCACTGGTTGGAGGCTCCGACATCCATGTATTCAATGAAGCGCAGCACATGTCCGCTGCCGCGGAAGTGCTCGGCGAGGTCCAGGATTTCGTCGTCGTTGACTCCGCGCTTGAGCACGGTATTGATCTTCACCGGGCCGAGGCCAGCTAGCGCAGCCGCGTCGATGGCGGCAAGAACCTTGTCGACCGGGAACTTGACGTCGTTGATAGCTTGAAAGCGCTCATTGTCCAGTGAATCGAGGGATACCGTCACGCGGTTCAGTCCGGCCTCTTTGAGCGCGGCCGCCTTGATGGCCAAGGCCGACCCGTTGGTGGTCATCGCGAGATCCACCGGATTCCCTTCCGGCGTGCGCAGCGCCGCCAGCCGGGAAATCAGGTCCTCGATGCCGCGCCGCAGCAGCGGTTCACCTCCGGTGAGGCGGAGTTTGCTGACCCCTAGGGATACCGCGATCCCCGCAAGCCGTTCAATTTCTTCGAAGCTCAGCAGTTCCGAGCGCTCGCGGAACTGGAAATCCTTGCCGAAGACTTCCTTGGGCATGCAGTAGACGCAACGGAAATTGCACCGGTCGGTCACCGAGATCCGCAGGTCTCGCAATGCTCGGCCGCGAGCGTCTGCCACTTTGATGGGATCTACGTTCAGAGCCACGGTGCACCTCCTGAAAAAGTACTGATTGGGTGACTTCAAGCTATTGGCAGGGGAAGACTGCATCCGCGCAATATGCGAAGCTACCGAGGTGGTAGGTCATCTTTGAATTCTTGAGGCCTGGCCGCCGATGGTCCGCGGCGAAAATTCGATGTCGCCAAAGGGGCGCCGGCAAGAGACAAGTGATTCTCAGTCGAGAATACCTTGGATCGCGTTGACCCGCATCACTTCGACCGACTTTGACCTCGGAAGTCGGCCGGCAGCGCAGTTGCCGCATTTGCTTCGTCGATTGACCCGCCTTCCCTGGCGGGCCGAGGCGCAAGGTTTTTGCCGATTTCTTTGCTTCCTCCAGCTTCCGCCGCTGCTGGCCATCGGCACTTGTCGGTGCCGAAACGGGGTGGAATCCGGGCAGGCAAAATGTTCATGATGCGAAAAAGCTATTTCAAAAAAGTGTTGCGCAGGTCACATTCCGTTGATAATCTCGTAGCTGTCTATGGCGGGCACCCACCTCTGGGTCGCTATCTACCGGGCGTGCAACTGATCTATTTCAGCAGATGAGTACGGTCGGCGCCCGAGATAAACGGGACCGTTCGGCTGGCTTGTCCGAAGCATGAGGAGCCACGCGATGAGCGTTACTACCACTGGCCAAGACTATCTTTCGATGGCCATCGATATTGCCACCACCAATGTCCGCAACAACGGAGGTCCTTTCGGAGCCGTTGTTGTCTCTGCCTCGGGGCAGATCTTCGAGGGAGTCAACCGCGTCACCGCGAACAACGACCCCTCCGCCCATGCCGAGGTGGTGGCCATCCGCAACGCGGCCGCCGCGCTGGGCACCTTCGACCTGAGCGGATGCGTGCTCTACAGCAGCTGCGAGCCGTGCCCGATGTGCCTGGCCACCTCGCTGTGGGCGCGCATCGACAAGGTCTACTTCGCCGCCAACCGGCACGACGCCACCGACGCTGGCTTTGATGATGCGGTGTTCTACGAATACTTTGAACCCAATTCCAGCCGCGCGCTGATGCCGGTGGATTGTTTCCAGAGCGCCAGCAAGGAGCATTTGAAGCCTTTCCAAGAATGGGACTCGCTAGAGACCCGGACGGACTATTAGGGGACCGGGCCATGACTATGACAAGTCGCCCGCAATCCGAACCGAAAAAAACGGGCAATGCAGCCAAGCCGGGTAGTCTGCAAGCGCGCCCCGGCGGTCCACGCAATCTGCTTGATGCGTACTTCCGGATCAGCGAACGTGGTTCCACGCTCGCGCGGGAATTTCGCGGTGGAATCGTCACGTTCTTCACGATGGCCTACATCGTCATTCTCAATCCCTTGATCCTCGGCGGATTCAGCGCCGACGCCGCACCGGTGGATGTCGCCGGAACCTGGCTGCCGGCAGCGCAGGTCGGGGCCATGACCGGGCTGACCGCCGGGGTCATGACCATCATGTTCGGGGTGATCGCCAACCTGCCCTTTGGGCTGGCCGCCGGCTTGGGCATTAACTCCTTCCTCGCGGTCTCGGTCATCCAGGAGGTCACCTGGGCCGAAGCCATGGGGCTGGTGGTGATCAACGGCGTGCTGATTGTGATCTTCGGAATGACGGGCATTCGAACCGCCATCTTCCGCGCGATCCCGAAGGACCTGAAGGCCGCGATTACGGTGGGCATTGGCCTGTTCATTACCTTCATCGGGTTCGTGGACTCCGGCTTTGTCACCCGCACACCCGCAGGTCCTCCGGTCCAGCTGGGAGATGGCGGATCGATCGTGTCGATCCCGACGATGATCTTTGTGATTGGGTTGCTGATCATGGGCGCGCTGGTAGCCCGTGGAGTGCAAGGCGCGATCCTGATCGGCATCGTGGTCTCCACCGTGCTGGCCGTCGCTGCGGAGCTGGTCTTCAAGATCGGTGCGGGCAGCGCGGATAACCCGCACGGCTGGCATCTGAACATCCCGGTGCTCCAGGGGCAGGTGGTCGCGCTGCCGGACATGTCGCTGGCCGGCGACTTCGATCTCTTCGGTTCCTTCTCCCGCATCGGTGCGCTCGCGGCGACGATGCTGGTCTTCACCCTGGTGTTCACGAATTTCTTTGATGCCATGGGAACCATGACCGGGCTGGCCAAAAATGCGGGCCTTGCGAAAAAGGACGGCACCTTCCCGAGGCTCAAGGCCGCATTTGTGGTGGAAGGCCTGGGTGCGGTCGCCGGCGGCATGGGGTCCTCATCCTCGAATACCGTGTATGTGGATTCGGCCGCCGGCATCGGGGAAGGGGCGCGCACCGGCTTGGCCTCCGTGGTTACCGGGGCGTTGTTCCTGGGGTCGATGTTCTTCACGCCGCTGACCTCGGTGGTGCCCATCGAGGTGGCCGCCGCGGCGCTGGTGCTGGTCGGCACCATGATGTGCGCGCAGATCCGCGAGATCAATTTCAAGCGATTCTCCTCGGCCCTGCCCGCCTTCCTGACGCTGATCACCATGCCGCTGACCTACTCCATCGCCAATGGCATCGGGGCCGGGTTCATCGCATGGGTCGTGGTGAATACCGCGGCCGGCCGCTACAAGAAGATTCACCCGCTGATGTGGGTGGTTGCCGCCGGGTTCTTGGTCTACTTCGCCCGCGGGCCGATCACCGCCCTGCTTGGCTGAGCAGGTGATGAATAAAAGTTGACATTAGTTGCTGTGATGCACTTCACTTAGAATGAATGAACTTGATTTTCCATGATCCGAAATTTGGAGGCTAATCATGGCTGGTTGTGTTGCCTGGTCCAAGGGCCAGATCGCGCACGGAGACTAATCGTCGCCGCGCGCGGAGGGCTGCCCTCCGCGCGTAGCTCATCGAGCGTTTCCCCGGGGCTGGGCCCCGGCGGAAACTAGTCAACCATCCAAATCATTCATAGTGCGCCTGAGCTCTCAGGTGCAGGAGGTGTCAGCGGCATGACCGCCGAGACAACGGAAAAATCGAGCTGCCAAATAACCGTCAACGGAACCATCCGTGAATTCGATGGCCCGCCGCATACCAACGCGCTGGATTTCCTGCGTGGCGAAGGGCTCATCGGGTGCAAGGAGGGATGCGCGGAGGGCGAATGCGGCGCCTGCTCGATCCTCGTGGCCCGCAGCGACAGGCAGGGGACCCGCTGGACGGCGTTGAATGCCTGCCTGCTGCCGGCCGCATCGCTCGACGGGCAGGAAGTCATCACTTCCGAAGGCCTGGGCAGCGTGGAAAACCTGCATCCGGTGCAGGAGGAGATGGCCAATCGCGGCGGATCCCAGTGCGGTTATTGCACCCCCGGATTCGTCTGCTCCATGGCCGCCGAATACTACCGCCCGGAGCGAATCGCCAATACCGCAGTCATCGCGGAGCACGGCGAGGAGCACCGGTGCGGACCCAATGGATTCGATCTGCATTCGCTCTCTGGCAACTTGTGCCGCTGCACCGGGTATCGACCCATTCGTGACGCGGCCTATGCCTTGGGTGCACCGGATGCACAAGATGAGCTTGCCACCCGGCGAGGGCAAGCCGCACCGGCGGCGGTGTCCACCGATATCACGCGGGTGGACACCCCCACCGGAAGCACCGGTCGCTTCCGGCGCCCGGCCAGCCTGGACGCGGCCTTTGGCATCCTGGCCGAGGAACCCGAAACCCTGCTCGTGGCCGGAGGCACCGACTGGGGCGTCGAGGTCAATATCAAAGGTGCGCGGGCCCGCTCGGTGCTGGCCATCGACCGGCTTGCCGAGTTGCGCCAAATTCACTTCGGCGAAGACTATATCGAACTCGGCGCCGCCTGCACGCTGAGCGAACTCGAACGTCTTCTGGCCGGCAAGATCCCGTTGCTCGGCCAGCTCTTCCCGCAGTTCGCCTCCCGGCTCATCCGAAATGGCGCCACCCTCGGCGGCAATTTGGGCACCGGTTCGCCGATCGGGGATACCCCGCCGGCGCTGCTGGCGCTGGAAGCGGACCTCGTGCTGGGCAGCGCCTCGGGCAGCCGCATCGTGCCCTTGGCACAGTACTTCACCGGGTACCGGCAGACGGTGCGCGCCGCCGGGGAACTGATCACCGCGATCCGCATCCCGCTGCCGCTGGCGGCCCTGACCAGCTTCCAAAAGATCTCCAAACGACGCTTTGACGATATCTCTTCGGTGGCCATCGGCTATGCGGTGAGCGTGGAAAACAACTACATCACCAAGGCCCGCATCGGCTTGGGCGGAGTGGCCGCCACTCCGCTGCGAGCTACCGCCACCGAAACCGCCTTGGAAGGCAAAGAGTGGTGCTTGGCGACCATCCATGCGGCCGCCGAGCAGATGGCGCAGGAGGGCACCCCCATGGATGACCACCGGGCCAGCTCAAGTTATCGAAAGGCGATGCTGAAGTCCTCGCTGGAGCGTTTCTTCGCCGAACAGCTCGCCTGCACCAACGCAGCAAAGGGGGAGCAAATCTCATGAGCCAGCTTTCACAACGCCCGGAATCGCCCGTAGTCGGCCAGCGCCAGCGCCACGAATCCGCGGCCGAACACGTCACCGGCACCGCGCGCTACACCGATGATCTGGCGCAGCGGCTCACCGGCGTGCTCCACGCCTACCCGGTGCAGTCCGCCGAAGCCCACGCGAAGATCCTGGGCCTCGATACCAGCGGCGCCAGCGCAATTCCCGGGGTGGTGCGGGTGATTACCGCCGCCGATATCCCGGGGGTTAACGACCAGGGCGCCAAACGCGACGAACCCATGCTTCCGGTCGACGAGGTGATGTTCTACGGCCAACCGGTGGCCTGGGTGCTCGGCGAAGATCTGGAAGCCGCCAAGGCCGGGGCGGGGGCGGTCAAGGTGGACTACGAGCCGCTTGCCTCGCTGATCACCATCAAGGAGGCCATTGCCGCCCAGAGCTTCCACGGGATCAAGCCCACCATCGACAAGGGGGATATTTCCGGGGCCTTCGCCGACGCGGCACATGTCTTTGAAGGGGACTTCGAATTCTCCGGCCAGGAGCATTTTTATCTTGAGACGCAGAACTCGCTCGCCCTGGTTGACGAGTCCGGCCAGATATTGATTCATTGCTCCACCCAGCACCCCACCGAAACCCAAGATATCGTCTCCCATGTGCTCGGCATCCCGGCCCATGAGGTGACGGTGCAGGTATTGCGGATGGGCGGCGGGTTCGGCGGCAAGGAAATGCAGCCGCACGGCTACGCGGCGCTCGCCGCGCTGGGCGCGGTGCTCACCGGGCGTCCGGTGCGGGTTCGCTTGAACCGCACCCTGGATATGACCATGACCGGCAAGCGCCACGGGTTCTACGCGACCTGGAAGATCGGCTTCGACGCGCAGGGCAAGATCCTGGCCTTGGATGCCGGCCTCACCGCGGACGGCGGATGGAGCCTGGATCTGTCCGAACCGGTGCTTACCCGTGCGATGTGCCATATCGACAACGGCTACTGGGTCCCGAATATCCGGGTGCGCGGACGGATTGCCAAATGCCATAAGACCTCGCAGACCGCATTCCGCGGCTTTGGCGGGCCGCAGGGCATGCTGGTGATGGAGGATATCCTGGGCCGGGTCGCCCCCAAGCTGGGGATCGCTGCCCGCGAGCTGCGCCGGCGCAACTTCTACGCGCAGGGTCAGGACACCCCGTACTATCAGCCGGTGCGCCATCCCGAACGGCTCGACGCGGCCTGGCAGCAGGTCCTGGATTCCGCCCAGATCACCCAGCGCGAGGCGCAAATCAGCGAATTCAACGCGCGCAATGAGAACACCAAACGCGCTCTGGCACTCACCCCGGTGAAGTTCGGGATCTCCTTCAACCTCACCGCCTTCAACCAGGGCGGCGCCCTGGTGCTGGTCTACAAGGACGGCTCGGTGCTGGTGAACCACGGCGGCACCGAGATGGGCCAAGGGCTGCATACCAAGATGCTGCAGGTCGCGGCCACCACCTTGGGAGTGCCGCTGTCCGCGGTGCGCATCGCGCCAACCCGCACAGACAAGGTGCCCAATACCTCGGCCACCGCCGCCAGCTCCGGCAGCGATATCAATGGCGGGGCCGTGAAGGACGCTTGCGAGCAGATCCAGGCCCGGCTGGCGCAGGTCGCCGCCGGCAAGCTTGGCGTTCCGGCGCATGAGGTGCGTTTCGGCAACGGAAAGATCACCGCACTGGGCAAGAGCCAGGAGCTGAGCTGGGAAGAAACCGTGCGGGACGCCTACTTCCAGCGCATCCAACTCTCGGCCGCCGGGTTCTACCGTACCGAGGGGCTGCACTGGGACCTGAGCCAGATGTCCGGCACCCCGTTCAAGTACTTCGCCTACGGGGTGGCCGCCAGCGAGGTGGAGGTCAGCCGCTTTGACGGGTCCTACACCCTGGCCCGAGTGGACATCGTCCACGACGTGGGAGACTCGCTCTCGCCGCTGGTGGATCTGGGGCAGATTGAAGGCGGTTTCGTGCAGGGCGCCGGGTGGCTGACCCTCGAAGACCTGCGCTGGGATACCTCGGATGGTCCGGGGCGTGGACGAGTGGCCACCCAGGCCGCGAGCACCTACAAGATCCCCAGCTTTTCCGAGATGCCCGAGGAATTCAACGTTTCGTTGCTGGACAAGGCCCACGAGGAGGGCGCGGTGTACGGTTCCAAGGCGGTCGGCGAACCGCCGCTGATGCTGGCCTTCTCGGTGCGCGAGGCGCTGCGGCAGGCGGTGGCCGAATTCGGCCCGGCCGGCTGCTCGGTGCAGCTGGCCTCGCCGGCCACACCGGAGGCGGTGTTCTGGGCCATTGAATCCGTGCGCGAGCCGAGCCTGATCGAGGAAAAGGTGCGCTAGCCATGCTGTCCTGGATCGAAGCGGTGACGGCACTGCGCAATGAGCGGCGCGCGGCGGTGCTGGTCACCGTCACCGCCGTGCGCGGCCATGCCCCGCGTGAAGCCGGCGCGAAGATGGTGATCGCAAAGGAAGAAATCTTCGGCACCATCGGCGGCGGCAATCTGGAGATGGCGGCCATGGAACGGGCCCGCGAGATGCTCGCGCAGGGCGAAAGCCAGCCGCAGGACATGAGCCTGCGGCTGAACGACAAGGCCCCGGCAAAATACGGGCGCCAATGCTGCGGGGGAGAGGTGAGCCTGCTGCTGGAGCCTTTGCCGGTGCCGGCCACCGTGGCGATCTTCGGGATCGGCAACGTGGGAATGGAACTTGCCCGCATCCTCTCCCGGCATGAGCTGGAATTGCATTTGACCGACTCGCGTCCCGAGTTCCTCCAGTCGCTGGCGGCTATGGAACCCGGCGTGGCCCGTGTGCATGCGCAGGTGGCGGTGCTGGGCGAGCAGGTGTTGAGCTGCCTTCCGGAAGGCGCCCACGTGCTGATCATGACCCACGACCATGCCGAGGATTTCCACTTGTGCGATGCGGCCTTGCGGCATCCGGGGCTCGGATCGATCGGGCTGATCGGCTCGAAGGCCAAATGGGCCCGCTTCCGGAAGAACCTGGCCGCCAGCGGTCACGGCGAGGCGAAAATCCAGCAGATCCAATGCCCCATCGGCTTGGCCGAGGTCTCGGGCAAGCAGCCGGCGGTTATCGCAGTCAGCGTGGCCGCCGAGCTGCTGGCAAGGATCAATTCCAGCCCCAAGGTGCATGCCTGAGATCATTTGATCCGCCGCCGGCCACCGGCATCAGCCCTGGACGCGCCGAAGTTCGCTGCCGACCCGGGTGATCTGCTCGGGGCCGACCTGGCAGCACCCGCCGATAATGCGTGCGCCGGCGGCGATCAGTTCCGGCACCGCTCCGGGCAGATCGGTGCCCGAGGTCCCCGGAATCCAGGCTCGGGCCGCGCGGTCCCAAATCTCGCCGCTGTTCGGGTAGGCCAGCAGCGGAAGGTCCGTCAGCTCGCGCAACAACCTCAGGGCCGAGACGGCCACGGGCACCGGGCAGCAATTCACCCCGAGGGCGGCAAAGACGCCGGAGTCGTTGGCGATCCGCGCCGCCTCGCGCAGGTCGCTGCCGTCTCCGAGCACCAGCTGTCCGTCCGCGGCGGTGCGCACCGCGAGGCTGAGCATGACCGGCAGGCCCAACCCGGCCACCTCACCGGCCAGCGCCTGGACTTCGGCCAGGCTCGGCACGGTTTCACAGATCAGCACGTCCGCCCCGGTCTCGGCCAGGACCCGCAGGCGCCCGCGGTGCCAGTCGGCCAGCTCGGCGACTTCGAGCCCGTAGGCCCCGTCGTATTCGGTGCCAGCCCCCGGACCGGCGCCGTAGGGTCCCACCGAGGCGGCGACCCAGCGCGCCGGTGAACCGTTCGCCGCTTCGCGGGCCAGCCGCACGCTGGTGCGCAGCAGCTCCTCGGCTTGGGCGGCGACCTGCTCCGTGCCCGCACCGCCGCTGGCGTTCGCCAGGCCATCGATGCTGACCTGGTAGGAGCAGGTGGTGGCCAGCTGCGCGCCGGCGGCGAAGAAGTCGGCATGCGCGGCGCGGACCTCCTCGGGACGGTCCTTGAGGATCTGCGCGGACCACAGCTCCCCGCTCACGTCATTGCCGCGCTGCGCCAGATGGGTGCCGAGCCCGCCGTCCAGCAGCAGCGGCGCGCTGTCGGCGGCGCTCAGCGCCTCGCGGAAATTGAGGGTTTCACTGGGATTTTTCACTTTCCGAGGGTAACCCGGTGACAGCCTGATGACCGATTATGACGGCCTGTGACAGGCCATGACAAGGCCTGCGCGGAGCAGGGGGCACGGCAGATATCCTTCAAACGCATTCATTCCAGAAGGAGCCCCATGACCGAGCTCAATGCGCCGCCGGCGCAGCAGCCTTCCGCCCGCGCTACTCCGGGCGTTTCGCCCGGGGAATCCGGGCTGCGCCGAACCATGACCTCACGCCACCTGGTGATGATCGCCCTGGGCGGGGTGATCGGCTCGGGATTGTTCGTCTCTTCGGGCTACACGATTGCGCAGGCCGGACCGCTGGGCGCCGTGCTGGCCTACGCGGTGGGCGCGCTGGTGGCCTATATGGTGATGAGCGGGCTCGGGGAGCTGTCCGCACGCCATCCGGTGGCCGGCGGGTTCCACGCCCATGCCACCCGAGACCTTGGCCCGGCCTGGGGTTTCACCACGGCCTGGCTGTACTGGATGTGCTGGGCGGTGGCGCTGGCCAGCGAGTTCACCGCCTCGGGCATCCTCATGCAACGCTGGTTCCCCACGGTGCCGGTCGCGGTGTTCGCCCTGATCTTCGCCGCCCTGCTGTTCGCGCTGAATGCGGTGTCCTCGAAGGTCTTCGCCGAAACCGAATTCTGGTTCTCGCTGATCAAGGTGGCCGCCGTGGTGCTCATGATCGTGGTCGGCGCGGCCACGATCTTCGGCATCAACCCGGCCAGCGACGCGGGACCGCTCGGATTCTCGAACTTCGCCACCGGCGACGGGCTGTTCCCGACGGGGATCAGCGGCGTGCTGGTCACCATCCTGGCCGTGTTCTATGCCTTCAGCGGCACGGAGCTGATCGGTGTGGCCGCCGGCGAGGCCAAGAACCCGGAACTGAGCATCCCGCGGGCCATCCGCACCGCGGTGGTGCGCCTGGCGGTGTTCTTCATCGGCGCCATCGTGGTGATCGCCGCGATCATCCCCTTCGCCGAGGCGGGCGCAAACGAGAGCCCGTTCGTCACGGTGCTGGATGCCGCCGGGCTGCCGGCCGGGGCCGACATCATGAACTTCGTGATCATCACGGCGCTGCTCTCCGCGGGGAACTCCGGGCTGTATTCCTGCGCCCGGATGCTGCACGCCATGGGCGCCGCGGGCCAAGCCCCGGCGGCGCTCTCGAAAACCAACCGCCGCGGCGTGCCGATGCTGGCGCTGTGCCTGTCGCTGCTGGGCGGTTTGGCCTCCCTGCTCTCCGGGGTCATCGCCGCCGACTCGCTGTTCCTGGCGCTGGTCTCGATCTCCGGGTTCGCGGTGGTGGCGGTGTGGATCGTGATCTGCGCTTCGCACCTGTCCTTCCGCCGGCACCATGTGGCGCTGCATGGCGGCACCGATTCGCTGCCCTACCGGGCCCCGCTGTTCCCGCTGCTTCCGATCCTTGCCCTGCTTCTGCTGGGCGCCTCGCTGGTCGGCGTGGCCTTCGATCCCGTGCAGCGCCCGGCCCTCTGGTTCGGTGTGCCCTTCACCTTGCTGTGCCTGGGCTACTACCGCTGGCGCCACGGGGCCGGTGTGTTCACCCCGGCGCGCTGAGCGGGCGCTGTGAAAACGCCGGGCACGGGAACTCTGCGCGGCTCTGGGGAGTTTAACGGGGCCAAGGCGGGCGTAAATCGTGCCGCGACCCACCAAGGAAATGAGGACGTTGTGGCGATGTTCGACAAGCTATTGCGCAAGGGAAAGCAGCTGGCCGGCGAGTATGTCCGGGAACAGCTGAACCAGCGCAGCACCACCGGCCAGCGAAACAACCAGCAGGATCCGCGCGGCCCGCGCAGCCACGCCGGGTACGAAAACCGGAACTACCCGAACCAGCCAAGCGCGGCGCAACCGCGGCCGGCCGGTAGCCAGGGCGCCTCACGCGAGGACCAGGCGGCGATCGAGAAATACCGCTACATGCTGCGCACCGCGCCGCCGCAGGATATGGAACGCGCCCACACCGAGGCTTTCGCCCGGTTGACTGCCCCGCAGCGCGAGCTGCTGCACGCCGAGCTGGCCGAGCAGTTGCCGGCCGCAGAGCGCCCGGCCTCGCAACGGCCGGAGGATCTGGCCCGGGCCGCCACCCGCGCCGAGGTGTCCCGCCCGGGCTTCTTGGACAAGCTCCTCTCGCGGGGAGATTCGGGACGGAAATCCATGGGAGGCATGGCCGCCGGCGCTGCCGGCGGACTCGGAATCGGCCTGCTGGGCGGTGTGGCCGGCGCCTTCATCGGCACCGCGATCGCCGGTCCGCTGCTCGATGGCTTCGCGGGGATCGGCGAGGAATTCGGCTCGGCGGCCGAGGGGCTCACCGATTCCTTCGCCGGGGCCGGCGAACAGTTTTCCGCGGCCGGAGAGGGCTTGGGCGACCAGGCCGGGGGAGCGTTCGGGGACTTCCTGGGCGGTGCCGGAGGAAGCTTCGGGGACTTCGAGTTCTAACCGGGCTACCGCTCCACCAGCGGAATATGCACCAGCGCGCGCTGCCCGTTCTGCACCATGAACCCGCGCCCCGGCGGGAACTCGTGGCGCTTGACCCGCGGGAAAGGCACCTTGAAGAGCGAGTCGCCGTCATAGCCGTCGGGCTTGAGCGCCAGGCCATGCCGGGCGGACTTCAGCTCGCCGAGCAGCCCGAAGCTGGAGGAGAACTGGTTGACGTCTCCGTCGGCCAGCAGGAAGTGGTCGGAGCGGTTGACCGCCTTGATCAGCTCCTTCAGCGGGCGTTCGGCATCCGAATCGGCGAACTCGCTGATATTCTCCACCACGAACACGATCTTGCCCGGCATGGATTCATCCGCGACCAGCTCCAGCATGTCCTTGGCGAAACGCCGCGTTTCCTCCGGCCCGCTGGCCGTGCCATGCCAGGTCCGCCAGCCGCGCAGCTCGGCGCGGCGCCCGCCGAGGTGGAAGAACTGGGTGGCCGGATGCTCGCGCTCCAGGGCCGTGACCATGGCGCGCAGCGTGTTGGTCTTGCCGCTCTGCGGCGGGCCGACCACCACGAAGGTGCCCACCGCTTCGAATCCGCACGGACCCAGGGTCGTATCGGACAGGCCGATCACCGGCTGCCCGTTGAAGGAGTCCGGCAGCGCCGCGGCCTCGAAGGACTGCGGCAGCGACTGGATTCCGGCCGCCGCCGGGGCTCCGGCCGCGCGCAGTTCCGCGGCCCAGCTGGTGGTCAGCGCCGTCTGCTCGGCGACGTTGGCGGTGCCGCCGAGCACCGCGATCTGCGCCTCGTGGCCCTTGATGATGGCTCGCCCCGGGGCGCTGCGCTCGCTCAGCACGTCCTTCGGCACGCCGAGCACGTTGTAGGCCTGCTCGTCGGCCATGCGCAGCACCACGCGCTGGGTGATGTTCGCGCTGATCGCGGTGGGCACTGCCCCGAAGCGGTCGGCGGTGGCGATCACGTGCACGCCCAGCGGCCGGCCCTCGCCGACGATCCGCATGAACACCTGGTAGAACTCGCCGCGTCCGTGGCCCAGCTCCCAGTCGCCGCGGAACTGGCCGAAGCCGTCGATCAGCACGAAGATCCGCGGCTCCGACAGGTCCCCGGTGACTTGGCGGTATTCGCTCAGCGACGCGGCATTGGCCGCGGCGTAGCGGGCCGAACGGTCATCGAGGTGCTCGGCCAGGGTCCGGAAGAGGCGCTGGATGCGCTCCACGTCGTCTCCGCCGAGCACCGCGCCCACCTGCGGCAGCGCGGAGAGCGAGCGCAGCGAGCTGGTGCCGAATTCCAGCGCGTACACCGCCGCGGCACCGGCCGAAGGATTGGCTCCGGCGGCCAGCGCGATGCTGCGCAGGGCCGCGGACTTGCCCGAACCGGAGGTGCCGTAGATCAGCAGGTGCCCGTCCGCGTCCGGTTCGAAATAGGCGGTCTCCTGGGCCTGGCGCTCGGGGATGTCGGCCAGCGCCAGCGGGATGCGGCTCTCGGAGTCCGGAGCCAGTTCGCGCAGGTCGATGGTGGCGGACAAGTCATCGAGCCAGGGGCGCCGCGGGGCCGGGATCGCGGCGCTGCGGGCGGCCGCGCTGAAGCTGGTGACCAGCAGCTTCTGGTCGGTGGGCCCGCTGTTCTCCTCGATATCCGGGGCCGCGGACTCGGGCTGCTCCCAGATCCGCGTGCCGCCGAAGCGCAGGTCCTCCACGCGCACCTCGGCCCGCTCGGGTTCGTCGGTGGTCCAGCCGCCGGCATAGCCGGACTGGAAGGGGATCAGCCGGCCGGGGCCGGTTTTCGCGATGCCGCGCCCGGGCAGCGCGGGGTCGAAGCCGGCCGCGATGGGGTCCTCCACCACGTCGTTGGAATCCGCGGCGTCGGCCATGCGCAGGGCCACGCGCAGGTTGGTATTGGCGCGCAGGTTGTCCTTGATCACCCCGGCCGGACGCTGGGTAGCCAGGATCAGGTGGATGCCCAGCGAACGGCCGCGCTGGGCGATGTCCACCACGCCGTCCACGAACTCCGGGACCTCCCCGGCCAGGGCGGCGAATTCGTCCACCACCAGCACCAGGGCCGGCGGAGTCGCCGGGTCCTGGCGCTTCTCCAGCTCCAGCAGGTCCTTGGCCTTCTTGCGGTGGAAGAGCTTCTCGCGGTGGTGCAGCTCGGCGCGCAGGCTCTGCAGCGCGCGGCGGACCAGATGCGGGGAGAGGTCGGTGACCAGACCGACGCAGTGCGGCAGGTCCACGCAGTCGGCGAATGCCGAGCCGCCCTTGTAGTCCACGAACAGGAAGGTGACCCGGTCCGGGCTGTATTCCGCGGCCATGGCCAGCACCCAGGCCTGGAGGAATTCGGACTTGCCCGAACCGGTGGTGCCGCCGACCAGGGCGTGCGGTCCCTGGGAGCGCAGATCCAGGCTCATCGCATCCGGGGTGCTCTGCCCGATGAAGGCACGCAGGGTGCCGGCGCGCTTGAGCCGCGGCAGCGACCCGGCTGGCGCGGTGCGGTCGATCACCGAATTGTTCTGCCGCCAGCGTTCGAGCACCGCGGCCGGGGACTCGGCCAGGTCGGTGCCGAGGATGCGCAGCAGGGAGACCGAATCGGGGATGTCCGAGGAGTCCGGGATCAGCGAGCTGGAGTCCACGATCGGCGCCAGCCGGCGGGCGAAATGCTCGGCGTGCTCGCGGGAGACCCCCTCCATGGCCACCTCGCTGGCCTGCTCGCCGGCGCGCACCCAGCCGACCGTCGCCGCATCCAGCCCGTTGCTGACGTCGAGATAGCTGCGGCAGGCCGCCGGCAGGGATTCGCGGGTCGGGGCGACGAAGATCGTGTAGATCCCCACCTCCGGCCCGCGTTCGATGATCTGCGAGAGCCGGGCGCGGTCCACCGGGGCGTCGTTGGTGACAAAGAGGACCAGCGAGAGGTCCTTGGCGCGCGGGGCCTTGGAGGTTTCTTCCCCGACGTCCTTGCCTAGCTCCATGGAGGTGGCCCGGGCCGCCAGCGGCCCCAGCCGGTAGGCGGCCGGACCGGCGCGCTGGGCGATCAGCTCCTCCAGGGCGTTGAGCAGCACGGTGCCCGAGGTCTGCGTATCGGCCAGCGCGATCTGGGCCAGCGGGGAGCGCGGGCCGGTGGTATGCGGCAGCCATTTGAACCATTCCAGGTCCGCGGTCCAGGCCGGGTCGATCAGCGCGGCGGTGCACAGGTCATTGGGCGCATGCAGGCCGAAGAGCTGCACCGCCAGCGCGCGCAGCGCGTCGGCGGCCTCCAGCCGCGGCCCGGCGATGCCGATGGCCCCGGCGGAGGGCAGCAGCTCGATCACCGGCACGTCGTGGATCATCCGGTATTTTTCCGTCAGGTCCTCCACCCGCTGCACGTACTCCTGCAGCCCGGCCCGGTCGGTGAGCGCCGCGACGGTGTTGCGGCTGCGGGCGGTGCCGGAACCCAGGCGCAGCGAGAGGAAATTCCAGTGCTCCGGGCGCCGGGTCCAGAGCAGCGGGCCGAGCGACTCGGCCTGCTCGTAGACGGTGGCGGTGGCCGGCGCTTCGCTGCGCCGGTGCGTGCGTTCGGCTTCCTCCCCGGCGAACAGCTCGTCCTCGAGCTGCTCGAACTGGCGCTCGAAGGTCTCGATCTCCAGGCGCAGCTTGTTGTTGTTCTGCGTGCGCTGGCCGATCAGGTTGCCGAGCATCATCAGCGGGGAGACCAGCACCACGATCAGCGACAGGGCGCGCTGGGTCAGCGAGAAGATCGTCAGCCCCATGATCAGCGGGGCGAAGATCATCGGCCAAGGGAAGAGCTTCGGGGAAGCTTCCTGGGGGATGGCCGGGCGGGGCAGCTCCTGGCCCGGGTAGCGGATCTCCACCCGCGGGGAGCGGTTGAAATTGATCGAGCCGCCCTTCTCGTAGACCGGGGATTCGCGCGTGCTGTGCCCGGGCAGCAGCTCGAAGTAGACATCCGTGGCGCCCAGGGTGATCAGCTGGCCGGGGATGACCGCCAGGCGCTGCACCAGCCCGCCGTCCACCAGGATGCCGTTGGCCGAGTTCAGGTCCACCAGCTCGATCTTGTTGCCCACCTCGATGCGCGCGTGCCGGGTGGAGACCAGCTGGTCGTTGAGCACCACGGTGGCCTGCTCCGAGCGCCCCAGCGACGAGGTTCCGGCCGGCAGCGCGAAGGCCATGCCCGCGTCGGGCCCGCTGGCCACGCGCAGCACCGCGGCGGCCGAGCCGCCGGAGACGAAGGCGTCGGTGGTCGGAACCACCTCGATGGCGAATCCGGAGCCGAGTTCCGCCTCGGCCAGCGGGGTCTGCGGGTCCAGCTGCACCGAGGCGGTGCCGGCCGCGGTGGCCAGCAGCGTGGCATGCTCCGGGGCTTGGTCCCCGGCCAGCGCCCGGGCGGCGTCGCCCACGGTGGCGGTGGCGTCGCAGGTCAAGATGACGTCCACGGTGCTGGAGTCGTGGCGCCTGAGGGTGGCCTTGATTTTCACTTGTCGGTCTCCTGGGAGGTGATGCGGAAGGTGCGGCTGCCGATCTGGACGGAGTCCCCGTCATGCACGTGCACGCGGGTGCCCGCCGGCACGTTGTGCGGCCGGCCGGAGGCGACGGTGAGCTGGGTGCCGTTGCTGGAGCCCAGATCCATGATCCACACCTCCGCGCCGTCGCGGCCGAAGGACAGGTGGTTCTTGGACAGCAGCCGCTCGGGGTCCGCCAACGGGATCAGCAGGGAGCCGGAAGGGGCCGCGTCGGCCACCGGGGCGCGGCCGATCAGCCCGGAGGCGGGGACCGGGATGTAGGAGCCGTCGTCGAAGGCCAGGGCCGCGCGGCGCCCGGTGCGCCGCTCGCCGCCGGCCGAGGCTTGCCAGTCGCTGTTCTGCGCCCCGACGATCCCGGCACTGGACCGGGGACGCGAGGCGAAATCGGACTCCACGGCCGCGGTGCCCAAGGCCGGCAGGTGCTCGGAGATGTCCCGGTCCGGGCGGGCGAGCAGGTACTTGGCGCGGGCCAGCACCCGCTCATTGGTGGAATCGATGCCGCTGCGGATATCGATCACATAGGTGCCCGCCAGCTTGTCCAGCCAGCCGCGGCGGTGCCGGCGGTCGAACAGGCAGGAGAGCAGCAGCAGTAGCGGACCAATCACCGGGATCAGCTGGCTGCCGAGGAACACCAGCGCCAGGGCCAGGATCCGCAGGAATCCCGGTGCCGCGAAATCGGCCAGGCGCACCGCCCGCAGGCGCATCGCGGCCTTGCCCGGGGAACTGCCCTTGCGGCCGTTCAGGCTCAGCAGAACGACCAGGTAGATAACCAGCAGCAGGCCGCTGGCGCCGGTGAGGACCAGCGGAACCGTGGAGTATTGCCCGGTGATCAGGTACAGCAGATAGCCGATGCCGGCCGGGAGCAGCGCGGCGAGCCCCACCGAGTAGTCGATCGCATAGGACCAGAAGCGCAAACGGGCCTCGGCCGGACGCAGCCCGAGCTCGTGGGCCTTGGCGAGAGAGGGTGCGAAGACGTCCATAAGACCTTTTTACGTTAACCGGATGCCTGCGCGCTACGGGGAGTTCTCCCCATTGATCGGAAAGCATGTGCCGCCTTAGCCTTGATTAGAACGAACCAAGCGGTCCGCTGATCGGGCCTGTCGAACTGCTAAGGAGCATTGTTGTGACTGATTTCAAGGCCAATTACGGCGAAATGGAAGCCATGGCGTCCAAGCTGGACACCGGACGCGAGGATCTGGACGGCGTGCTGGAGCAGCTGCAGTCCGGCGTGGACAAGCTCCTGGGCGAGGACTTCACCACGGAGCACGCTTCGGGCCAGTTCGGTGAAGGCTACAAGGACCTGAACGATGGGCTCAAGAAGGCCTTTGACGGCATCAACGACATGGCCATCGCGCTGCGCGACATGATGGAGCAGATCCAGGACACCGACCGCTCCATGGCCGGCAAGTAGCCAGAGCAGCTTTCGGGCTGATGTGGCCGCCCTGGTTTTTGCCGGCGGCCACATTTTCTTGCTCTGCGTGAGCTTCGATCACCCATTTGACCCGCAGCGTTGTCGCTGGATACCTAAGGAGTCGTTTACGCCGTGGCCGATGAGATTTATTTGGCTCGACTTGATGAGATCGTCACCGAACTGGGCAACAGCATCAAGGACTTTGAGAACGCTTCGGAATTTGCCAAGGGCATGGCCGATGCCGTGGGAGACCCGATGGGCAAAGGCGATCTGAAAGACCGGGTCAAGGACTTCGAAGACAACTGGAACGATACCCGCGAGGATCTTGTCGAGAATCTTGACGGCGTGTACACCGGCCTGAAGGACATCAAAGAAGGATTCGAGGAATGGGACTTGGAAACTAAGAAGGCCTTCTTGAATTCGCGTGCTTCCGATGCTCCCAAAGCAGCTGAATAGACGGAGAGAATTGACGATATGACCTTGGAATCGCCAAAGGGCGCAACCTTGCAGTTGATTGACGGAAATCCTGATGATCTGCTCCGGAGCGCGAGGAACTTGATCACGTCGGGCGAAGAGATGGAACGCTCCGCGGCCCGGCTGGAAGACATCAGCAACGGAACGTCGGATCTGAAATCAGAGGCTGTCACCAAGCTGCGCGAGAACGCTGGCGAAGTATTTCCCGAGCTGCGCAAGGCAGCGATTAGGTATGACGGCACGGGCAAGGCACTGAAGAATTATTCGTACGCCTTGGATCGAGTCCAAGGGGCGCTCCAGATGTGCACCGCTGAGGGCGGTACGGATTCATATCCGACATTGAATGCCCTGATTACGGATATCGAGGACGCGCATCAGAGCGTGCAGACCAAGCGAAGCCAGGAAGACTCTGCAGAAGGAGCCGTGGATGACGCCGACGGTTTCCTCGGTTTCAGCGAAGGCACCGAGGAGGAACAGGAAGAAGCCAAGGGCGAGCTGACCGAGGCAACCACGGCGCGCGAAGAAGCCGAAGAGGAACTGCGTGAGCTCTGGGGCAAGTTCGACGGCCGCGTTTCCTATTGGGAAGATGCCTATGACGAAGCGGTCGGCGAAATCGAGGATGCCTTCAAAGCCGCGGACAACGATGACAAGTTCCTCTCCACCCTGGGTTCGGTTCTAGGTTGGATTGCTCTCGTTGTCGGTATCGCCGCGTTGTTCATTACATCTCCGGTGTGGGGTCCGATTGCCTCCGCGATCGCGGCAGTTGCGGCGATCGCGGTGTTGGCCATCGAGATCATCAAAATGGTCCAAAACGACGGTGATTGGACCAGCCTGATCATTGCCGCCATCGGAGTCATCCCCTTTGGCCGTTTTGCCGGAAAAATCATTTCAGGATTAGGCAAAACACGGGTCACCACCGGACGTGGCATCGTCAGATCCTCTATCAAGACGAAGGCAAAACGTCCGCCCAAGACCAAGATCCGTGGAGATCGCACTACCCGATCAAAGATACGACGCAAGAATCGCAAAATCGAGGACAACTACCAGCAGTCCAAATTCATAGCGAAAAACCAGAAAACCGAAACGTACATGGACGGCTTCAAGAAGGAATTCAAGGGAGACTGGAAAACGTACGTGAAATATACTTCGGAAGGGAGCGCGGTCAGGCACCGCGAGCTGGCCAAGTATATTCTGAAGAACCCCGAGGACCTCGGACCTCAAGCCAGGGCTTGGGCTGAAAAGACCATCAAGCACGGCGCCAGGGAAGATCGCGGTAGTGTTTTAGTCCAGGCTCCGCCGAGCCTCTGGGATTTGACCCGCGAGAAGTAGCCATGCTGGTCGATCCGATGAGTGTACGAATGAGCCAAGCCTCGATATTGCGGGAGAAATGATGAGCCAGGCCCCTCCAGATCCGAAAGCGCGGCACCGGGGCATCGGATATAGCCTGCTGTACCCTGCTGGATGGCGCGAGTTCAACACCAGCGTGGAGCATGAGCAAGCCTTGACGAAGCTGGTGACGGCGGAACCCAAAGCCCTTGGACGTGTCGACCTGGTATTGATGCTTCGGCAGAAAATGCATCAGATGTTCGAGTACTTACGCCGCCGTGGATCACTCGGCTTTGCGATGCCGGTTGAAAAACTCAGCAGTGGCGCCATGCCGGTTTCCGTGATCATGACCCCGCTGAAGGTGGGAACGACTGGATCTCTGCTTGATGCAGCGCGAAGGGCCGCGGGCGGAAGCCAGATAGAAATCGAAGATGCGGACGGGGCCGAATGGTATCTCTGGACCTCATCAGAGCAGTCCGATGAAGCCCCGGAGCTCAAGAACAAGGGCTTGAACCTGGTTGTTCCGAGGCCGAAGCCCGACGGGAGTCTCGATCCGGATCCGAAGGCGGGCCTGTGGCTGCTCTTTTCCTATAGCTATGTTGATTCGGATAATGGAGAGGAATTCGCCGAAGGGCTGCGAACCCTGGGCTATGCGATTCTGGGGACCTTCAAGTGGGTGCCAATCCAGTGACGGCATATGAGATGGAACCGGATTTGGATTACTGGATTCCGGTGCCGCGATCATTTCCCGGAGATGGCTGGGACACGGCAGGTCAATGGGCGCAGGACTTAGCCGAACTCGCCATACCGGATGATGCAGACTTGCGGCATGTCTATCAGCAGTTGGCTTTGGACGTGGCGAACAACCAAGTGGCCGACGCCGAGCATACGCTTTGGTATTCGCCTGAAGACGGCCACGCCATGGGTACTGCACACCTGTTCATCCTGGACGACGATGCGGGACAAAGCTTGGCGGATCTGGCGATGCCGGATTATGAGTCTGCTACGCCGGTGCAGATTCGTGAGTACCAGTCGAATTCCGTTGGCCAGATTCTCCAGTTGACTTCCGTCATCGCAATAGACGCACCGCGCGACGACGATGGATCCGCGATTCTGCCTGCCGTGGGACATGTGAGAACGGCAGCGCGCTCACGTGGCCTGGTTTTCCTGCTGGATGCCTACGACTCGGAACTGTCGACATTGAGTTTCATGATGGATCCCATGGTTGACCTATTCGACACTGTTTCCGTCTATGAAGACGAACCTGAGAACGAAACGGATAACAATTGAAAACCTCCAGATCCAAGCTGCCCGATCACAAGGAGTTCGTGACGTGCTCGTTGCACCATTCCCCACGGATCGATAAGAGCTTTTCACTCTTAGCGCTTGGGGGGATCTTATGTGCCCTGGGGATCTATCTGATCGCCAACGATTTGCCGGCAACGTCAAGCTATCTCGCTCAAATTACCTTGCAGGGCATTCCGACGACCGTTGGCGGGATACTCATCATTTTCGGTGTTATCGGCCTGGCCACCGCGCTCAAGAACTCTGCACGCAAAACGAGCGAAGCCATTGACCTGATAATCAAACCCAGCGGAATAACCGTGCGAGGGGGGCACAAGATTGCGTGGAGTTCAATTCATTCGGCAACGGATATCCAGCATGTAAATGACGCGAAAGTCCAGGTCCTCTGGGATCGTGCAGACCTTAACCGTTCGTTGGATATTTATCTTGATGAGCCTTTGGACATTCCACGATGCAAAGTGAAAGATGGAAAGCCGGTCGTGAGGGTCTGCCTTCGCTATTACCCTGCCGTTGAGTACAGGATGCTCTACGAATCGATATTGGACCAGATTGAACGCCGCGGCATCGCCGTGGAATTCGAAAGACAGCAGACACAATTCTGAATTTTCGCTGCCGGAAGCGGCGGTAACACCGACTGCCGCGGTTTCTCCGCCCGCCGAAAACCCCGCATGGAAAGCCTGATGCTCAGCGAATCGGCGGCCTGCCGGCAAGTCGATTCTTACGCACAAGCAGTCCTGAAGCCGGACAGCTGAGTGTGCCTGCAGTCCGCGCCGCTGGGTTCCGGCTGCAGGGCAATCTCCAATCCGCGGCTTGGCTTATTGCGCAACAATGGCGCAGTTCGGCTCGATCCCCGCAGGCGTGGTGAATCCCGCTGCAGCGCTACGGCGCATCCATGACGCCGCGGCTATGGGCCAGCGCCGCCGCCTCCGCGCGGGAACGTACCCCCAATTTCCTGAACAAGTTCCGGACATGGAACTTCACCGTGTTTTCGCTGATGCCCAGTGCAGCCGAGATCGCGCGGTTCCCCTGCCCCGCCGCCAGCAGCTGGAGCACTTCGAACTCCCGGGCGGCCAGATTCCATTGGGCTAGATCGGCGGGCGTGCTCTGCGGAGCATCGAGCGGCAGCACGATCGAGACATCCGTGCCCCACTCGGGGATGACTTCCAGCTCCATCCGCCCGGCCAGGGCTTGCACCTGCCGGTTCAGTCGCTCGATAGTCGGGGACGCTTGGTCCATGGCGCCGCGTCCGTCGTCGCGCACGTTGATCAGCAGGTTCTCCCCGTCGCAGTCCCACTGCGCCCGGATCCGGTGGATATGCTCTTGCTCCATCATGTCCAGCGCCAGCCCGCGCATGATCGAGCGCGCCGCATGGGCGACTTCCCCGGGCAAGGCCCTGCCATCGGCGGGCGGCTCGATGAATTGCAATTCCACCCCGCCGGATTCGCTCAAGGGACGCAGGTCCTCGCGCAACCGGGTGAAGGCGCTGCCCACCGGTTCCTCGGCCATGCCATTGATCCGGTCATCGAGGGAACGCAATCCCACTAAGGTCTTCGCCGCCAGGTCGGTGGCCTTGGCACGTGCCAGCGCATCGCTGAGCTGGGTGCTGCGCAAGGTCGCCAGCAGAAGATCCAGGCTGGTGGAGTACTGGTCAACCAGCTCGGTGGTCACCCGGGTCCGTTCGGCCGATACTGCCCGCGATTCACGCAAGTAGGAAGGCGGCGCGTCGGCGACCTTTTCGCGGATCCGGGCTGCCGTGAGCCGCCAGAGGTAGCCAAGCAGATCGCGGGAACTGGCGGACTCGGCAGGCTCCTGCGCCAACACCGGATCGGTCAGCACGAGGAGCGCATTGCTCGGCGGATAGCGCAAGGCAAGGACTTCGCGCGGAGCCCCGCCAATCCCGGCGGTGCTCCGCCACCGGTCCTGGCCCGGATGGGAGCTGCGCAGCTGGTCCAATTCATCGATGGTGACCCGGGAGGTGATTGCCTCGCTTCCCGACTTCTTCTGCGGCCTGCCCGTGCATTCTTCGGTGAAGATCAGCAGCGCGGAGCATTTGATCCAGGGCGGCAGGGCGGCATGCAGGCGCTCGGCGATCTGCAGCAGCGGCGCGGTCGCCAGCAGCGACAGCGAATCGAGAAGCCGCCAGAGCGCGTCTTGGGAAATCGGTTCGGCAGCAATGCCCTCGGGGGAAGAAACCATGACAGCGAGTGTATTCCATCCGGGACTGGCTCACCTACCTGAATGGGTGGGATGAACCGTCACAAAATGGGGTATTGCCCACCCGGAGGAATCGCGAGGATGGATTGTAGACACGGCGGGGTCCTCGACGGGCACCGAAGCGAGCATCGAGAGGAATGGCTTGGGAACTTTGCGAACCACGGCGGCGGCAATCACGACAAATCATGTTCTAGCCGCGCAGGAAATGATCCAGGCGGAGATCGCTGGGACCATGCAGGCCATCGATCCCGGGCAGATCGCCGCAGTGGCCGAGCTGGCCGGTTCGGCCAAGCGGATCTTCGTCGGCGGTGCCGGGCGCAGCGGTCTGGTGCTGCGCATGGCCGCCATGCGGCTGATGCATCTGGGCCTCACCGTGCACGTGGCCGGGGATATCACCACTCCGGCCATCACCGAGGGGGATCTGCTGCTGGTGGCCTCAGGCTCGGGCACCACCTCCGGGGTGGTCAGAAGCGCACAGACTGCGGCCGATCTCGGCGCGCGCATCGCCGCGGTGACCACGGACCCGGGCTCTCCCTTGGCGCATCTGGCCACCGCGATTGTGCAGGTGCCGGCCGCGCGCAAGACGGACCACGGATCGGCGAAGAGTAAGCAGTACTCGGGCAGCCTCTTCGAGCAGTCGCTCTTTTTGGCCACCGAATCGCTATTCCACTGCCTCTGGAGCAGCACGGACTTGCCGGCCGAAGAGCTGTGGCTGCGGCACGCCAACCTGGAATAGCCCGCCGCGAATCCTCCTCGAAAAACACAACAACCGAAAGAAGATCATCATGAAAATCCAAGTTGCCATCGACCTGTTGACCACCCAGGACGCGCTGGAGCTGGCGGCCAAGGTCGCCCCGTACGTCGACATCATCGAGTTGGGCACCCCGCTGATCAAGGCCGAGGGCCTCTCGGCGGTTGCCGCGATCAAGAGCGCCCACCCGGACAAGATCGTGTTCGCAGACATGAAGACGATGGATGCCGGCGAACTGGAAGCCGACATCGCCTTCGCAGCCGGCGCGGATCTGGTCTCCGTGCTCGGCAGCGCAGACGACTCCACCGTGGCGGGCGCCGTCAAGGCCGCCAAGGAGCGCAATAAGGGCATTGTCGTCGATCTGATCGGCATCGCGGACAAGGCCGCCCGTGCGAAGGAAGTCATCGCGCTGGGTGCCCAGTTTGTCGAGTTCCACGCCGGCCTGGACGAGCAGGCGCAGCCCGGCTACGACTTGAATGGACTGCTCAGCGCGGGCGCAATCGCGGCCGTTCCATTCTCGGTAGCCGGCGGTGTCAGCATCAGCACCATCGCCGAGGTGCAGAAGTCAGGGGCCCAGGTGGCGGTGGCCGGAGGCGCCATCTATGGCGCGGCCGACCCGGCGACCGCGGCCCGCGAGCTCAAGGCCGCATTGGTCTAAAGCGCGATATATCCCTTCGGCCTGCCCCGTTGGGGGCAAGTCGAAGCATCGGCGGCATCGATAAAACGGAGCCACCCGGAATTGCATAATAAGGCGCACGGCTCCAGTGGAGCCGTGCGCCTTGGCGCTATTTGCCCTCGTCGCCACCGACCATGGTGATTGGCTGGACGCCTCCGCCGGGGAAACAGCCGATCGGGCTCTTGCCTGATTCTGCGACGATGTCCAAGCATTTGGATGTCAGCGTCTCGGGGGTGATGGACCGCTCGAGGATCTTGTTGGCCTCGGCCTCGGCGGCGCTGGTTTGCTTGCGCTGCTCGGCGATGCGGGTCTTCGCAGTTTCGGCCTGCAGCTCGTTGATGCGATTCTGCGTCGGCTCATCGAAGTTGATGATCGGCAGGGTTACCGAGCGGATGTCGATCTGGGTGCCGACCTTTTCCTGCATCTTGGTCCGCACGGACTTGGCCAGGCCCTCGAGGTCCTGGCCTCCATCGGCTGGATCGGTGTAGGCCAGCGGGTCGTAGGTCGCCATGACTTCGTTCAACGCGGCGCGGAAATTGCGATCCACCAGGTTGGACTGGATGCCTTCGAAGGTGCGGTAGTCCAGGAACACGGACATCGCGTCGTCGGTCTTCAGCTGCCACTGGATCGAGGCGTCGACGTTCGCCTTGCCGTTGTTGCCCAGGCGGACCGGGATGGCGCTGTTCGAAGAGTACACATCGTTTTGGACCGACCCATCGAGCTTCTCCACGGTTTCCCACGGCGCCTTGAGGTGGAAGCCGTTGCCGATGACGGCGGTGGGCTTGCCCAGGGCGATCTTCACCCCGACGGTGCGTGGCTGAACGATGGTGGCCGAGGCGAATCCGAGAACAACCAGCGAAACGAGCAGGATGCCGATGCCGGTCAACCGGGCATTTCCCTTGGACTTCGTGCCGGCTTTCATGCCCGCGCTGCCGAAGACGAAGAATAGCCCGAGCAGGATGCCAATGATGATGAGAACTGTGAGAAACATGTCCCTCTTCCTTGATGTGATGAACACTTAAAGTCTAAGCGATGTACCATCTGGAGGATTCGAGGGAAGATGAGTGATGTTTCACGGATGCTGCAGCGGAAGGCTACTTCAGGTGGTCAACCAGCTCAGAGGCGATGCCGGTGTAGTTGCCCGGGGTCATCTGCTGCAGACGAGCCTCGGCATCCGCCGACAAGCCCAGCTCGCCAACGAATTCCTTCAAACGGGCCGCGTCCACGCGCTGTCCGCGGGTCAGGTCCTTCAGGCGCTCATAAGGATTGTCCATGCCTGCAACGCCGGCAATGGATTCGGCGCGTTGTGAAGTTCGAGCGGACAGGGATTCATGGAGACGATCGTGCTGCAGGGATACAGCGAAGAATGAAAAGCGCTACGGTCGATCTTAAATATTAGACCCGAGCAACGAGATGAACGACGAGACGATATCGTTGGCACCTGTGGATGCAGTCTTCAGCCTGTATAGCAGCGTGCATGCTGACAAACCTAGCTCGGCCGCTAGCTCGGCGTTCGGCATACCCCGACTCGCCGCTCATTAAAGTGCGGTGCAATTGGGCCGGGTGAGCACTGGATTTGTTGTTCGTTCGGTGTGACCGAACGGTGTGATAGCAACTTGGCCGTTGAACCGCTCCGCAACCTGGACTCTACTTATAGAGAGAGCAAACCATGTGTCTCTAGTCACAGAACCTAGGTCCGAAGGAGAACGAAATGGCCGTCACCGCTGCTCCAAAACAAAAAGACAGGGCTTCTAGTACGCCAAATAGTAGGCGAAACTGGGGCATCGTCGTGATGCTGTTGATCTTCTTTATGCTCAATTTCGCCGATAAGGCGGCTATAGGGCTGGCGAGTACGCCGATTCGAGAAAGCATGAACCTGAGTGCAAGCCAGTATGGGCTGCTTTCAAGCGCGTTCTTCTGGTTATTCGCGGTCGGGGCGGTCACGCTCACTGCAGTGTTCCGTAGAATCTCTTATAACTGGGCAGCCGGCATCTTGATGATCACCTGGATTCTGACAATGTTGCCACTGACGGCTCAAACAACTTTTGGTGTATTGCTTGCAAGCCGGATCGCATTGGGTTTCTTCGAAGGCCCCGCGCACGCGCTATGCCAGTCCATTGTTCACGAACTTTTCCCCCCTGAAAAGCGTGCTGCCGCAGGCGCTGTGGTCAATGCCGGTTCTTCTCTCGGACCCCTGTTTGCAGCGCCGATTCTGACTTGGATCATCCTGACCTGGGATTGGCACGCATCTTTCGTCTTCTTGGTGGGCATCAGTATTACCTGGGCCATCGTCTGGTTTTTCTATGCTGACAAGCTTCCCTTCCGCAAGCGGCGAATAGCCAATGAGCCTAGGGCAGCCAAGGAAGACCCCAACGGCGATATTGTCGTCCCGTTCTACCGTCTGCTATTGATACCTAGCTTTTGGGGTCTCGCGCTACTTTCGTTCGCCGGATATCTAATCACCTCGCTGAAGGTTTCCTGGTTGCCTGCCTTCATGAATGAAGGCCTAGGGTACTCGATGGAAAGTGTCGGCGTATTGGTGACGATCCCGTATATTGTGGCGGTAGTAGTACTACTGGGTGCCGGGTTGCTCTCAGGACACCTATTGAAGCGTGGCCACTCCTCAAGAATGGCCCGTTCTTTCCTGACTGCTGCCTGCCTGCTGTTCGCCGGAGCATCAATGATCACGTTTACTCAGATCCCGGCTGGCCCGCTCCAGCTCGTTCTGGTCGTCGCGGCATTCTCCATCAATTCGGTGGCGTTCTCCATCGGATTTGCAGGTGCTTCGGACTTCCTCCCGGCCCACCAGCGTGCCTCGTTCTTCGGTTGCATAATTGCTGCCTATTCGATCGCCGGAATGGTTGCACCCTACGTACTGGGTCTGATCGTTGAAAGCGCAGCATCCTCCGTTCAAGGCTATTCGAACGGATTCTTGATCGTTGGCATCACCATCTGCGTATTCGGGGTCGCCGGTGGAATGATGCTCAATCCAGCCCGGGCGCGGACCCGGCTTCTAGAACTCACCGCAATGTATGAAGCTCGAAAGCAGGTCAGTTCATGAACCAGCAAGCTGGGCCGTTGAAAGGAATCCGGGTACTGGACTTTGGGCAGTACATTGCTGGCCCGGGCGCCGGCCAGATCCTGTCGGACCTCGGTGCCACAGTCATCAAGGTCGAGAACATTAGCGGTGACCAAGCCCGCAGCATTGGTGTTTTTGGCGAAGCCATGATCCGTGCCTACAACCGGGACAAGGCAAGCCTGGCACTGGATCTAAGGAAACCCGAGGCACGTGTTGTCGTCCAGCAGCTGCTCCCGGAAACCGATGTACTGATTCACAACTTCCGTCCCGGGGCGGCAGAACGGCTGGGACTCGGCGCTGAAACCTTGCGCGAGCAGTACCCAGCACTTGTCTACGGTTCGGTGACCGGGTTTGGAACTCGTGGACCCTCCAGCGATCGTCCGGGACTGGATATCGCTGCGCAGGCAGAATTTGGGATCATGCAGACAACAGGTGAAGAAGGTGGAGAACCTCAGCGGATCGGTTTCGCAGCAGTTGACGTGGCAGCAGCAAACTCGCTTGCCACGGGCATCATGGCAGCGCTCTTCGCCCGCACAACCACACGGGAAGGGGCCCATGTTCAAACATCCTTGATGGAAGCGGCGATTTCCATGCAGGCAGCGACTTGGGGCGAATTCACCATCACCGGTCAGCCCGGACGGCGCAAGGGAAACGGCCAGGCACACGCGGCCCCCGCCGCGGATCTGGTCCATGTCAGCGATGGAATGATCGTGCTTTCCGCTTACACGAGTGAGAAGTGGGCAGCGCTCTGCAACGCCATTGGCCACCCCGAATACATTGAAGATCCGAGGTTCAGCGACAATCCGTCCCGCGTTGCCCACCGTTCAGCACTCCTGGACAGTTTGGGGCAGGCACTCTCCGCGAGCACCCGTGCCCAAGCCGTCAAACTGCTCCTGGCCAACGGCATCGTCTGCGGGGCAGTCCGTGCTTTCGACGAACTGGTGATCGATCAAGATCTGGTCGCATCAGAGGTGCTGATCTCGGTTGAATCCGGCAATGGAAATTACACCTCCCCGGGAGTCCCCTTCACACTCGATGGGTGGCGCAGGACTTCCTCCGCCGAAGCGCCCCGAGTCGGAGCGCAGAATACTCGGATCCTTGCTGATCTGGGCTATACGGAGGAGCAAATCGAAGCACTGCACGTCGCCGGTGTAGTCTCCACGCCACCGATTGCCGCAGCCGGTACCTCGCAACATGCACGTAAGTAAGGAACTACATTCATGATCAACCCCGAGATATTCGAATACGGATTTGATGAGTATCGCAAGCTCATCGCGGAATTCACCGAGCGGGAATTGATTCCCGCGGAAAACGAGATGGTCCAGGCCGGCGCCGTCCCCGAGCGCCTGCTCAAACGCATGGCGGAGGTAGGGCTTTTCGGCATCTCCATCCCTCGCAAATACGGCGGGCTGGAATGGAACATGGAACAGCAAGTTCTGCTGACACTCGAATTCACGAGGGCCTCCTGCGTCTACCGTTCACGATTCTCCACGGTCATCGGTTTGTGCTCCCAAGCGATCCTCGACCACGGCACAGAAGAACAACGGGGCAACCTGCTGCCCAAGATGGCCGCCGGCGAACTGGTCACTGCATTCGCGCTGACCGAGGAAGGGGCCGGATCCGATGCGGCGCAGCTCACCACCTCCGCGACCCTTGAGCACGAACGCTACGTGCTCAACGGCGAGAAGCGATACATCACCAACGCCGGATGGGCTGATGCCTTCGTGGTTTTTGCACGCACCAACCAGTCGATCTCGGGCGCCAAAGGCGTTTCCGCGCTGATCGTTGACGCCACGCTGCCCGGAGTCACCACTTCGCTGCCCACCCGCATGAACGGCCATGCCGAGGCACCGGTCGGCGAAATCCACCTCAACAACGTCTCGGTGCCCGCCAGACACTTGTTAGGCGGAGCCGGCGGCGAAGGGCAGGGACTGACTATGGCGCTGCGCGGTATCAACCACGCCCGGCTCCACGTGGCAGCAACTTGTGTTGGCCAGGCAACGCGCATACTCGAAGAAACCACCAGCCATGTCAGCAGTCGCAAACAGTTCAACGCCCCGCTGTCCGACCTGGGAGCCGTCCAGGCCGTGCTGGGCGAGTGCTTCGCCGAGGTCGAGGCCGCCCGTGCGCTGGTCATGGAAGGAGCACGCTCCTTCGACGAGGGAGATGTCCCTCGCCACCGGATCGCCGCGGCCAAGCTCTTCGCCTCCGAAATGGCTGGCCGCGTTGCCGACAAGTGCCTCCAGCTGCTCGGCGGCGAGGGAATTGTCGGCGACCATCCGATCCCGCGTATGTGGCGCGACGTGCGCGCGCTGCGCATCTACGAGGGGTCCTCGCCAATTCACGAACGCAATCTTGCCGTAGCTATGATTCGACAAGGGAAGATCGACGGGAAGCTCCCGAATAGCTACCGCGCGTAGCCCTGCCAACGCGCAAAACCGTCTGAAGCCAAGGAGAAAATTGTGGAGATTCGCCAGCTCGAGTATTTCTTGGCCGTTGTCGAGCACAACGGGGTCAATCGCGCTGCCGTCCACCTGCACGTTGCGCAGGCAACGATATCCCAGAGCATCAGGCAGCTTGAGCGCGAACTCAAGCTCGAGCTGTTTCACCGGACGGGGCGCAACATCGTGTTGAATTCGGCGGGCCGGCTTCTTGTTGACCCGGTTCGCCGAATCCTCGGAGAGGTCCTTTCCACGAAGGACCTCATGCATGGGGCCCTCGAGATGTCCGTAGGTTCTATCACGATCGGCACGATGCCCGAGATGTCCAGCGAGGCCGTGGCTGCCTGGAGCGGATCGTTCACCAAGCACTACCCTGAGATTCGGATCGACATGACCGAGTATGCAGATGTTGCAGAGCTCTGTGAAGAAGTGCTCAACGGGCACTGCGAAATCGGATTCACCACTTTCCCGATTCCCGTCGAAAACTTGCAAACGATCCAATGCGGTGTCCAGCGGATGATGCTGGTCATGCCACCGGGCACCACGCTCCCGGCACACCAGCCGGTCGCGTTGTCCGGGCTGCACTCGCTGCCACTGGCAGTGAGCAACTTAGCGCACCGAGAAAACGACATCGTCGCAGCGGCACTTCGAGAGCAAGGCATCACCGGTCGGATCAGAGCCTACGTGCCCACCCGGCACGCGCAGCTGGCCCTGGTGCTGAACGGCAGTGCAAACGCGTTCCTGCCGATTCGGCTTGCCGTGCTCGCGAAGAAACTGGGAGCAGTGGTCGTCGAAACGGAACCCACGATTCGCACAGACTACGGAATCGTGCACCGTGCTGGCTCGTTGAATCCGGCGGCAGAAAGCTTCATTCGGCAAAGCATGGCGGTCCTGAACCAATGGGGAGAACTGATCAAGAAGCACCAGGATGCCGGGGAATCGTTGCTCGATGCTGCATTGCTGGCGGACGAAGCGCTGCACGGCAAGGTCTAGCCCGCGGGTGCCCCGACCAACTACCGACAAATCGCCGCACCGGCGAACAACCTATGAACAAACGGATTCAACTATGAATACAAGTAGCGGCGTAGAGGGCATTTCTAACATCCTGGTCATTGGCGCCGGGACCATGGGACGTCAGATAGCCATGAGCGCGGCTCTGGCCGGCTACTCCACAACCCTCCAAGATATCTCCCTCGATGGCCTGACCGCGGCACGCACCGAACACAAGAGCTGGGCCGATTCCCGGGTAGCCAAAGGCAAGCTGGGGCAGGGCGATGCCGGCGCTGCGTTGGATGCACTGGCCTACAGCACGGACTTGAACACCGCGGCCTCCGGCGCGGACTTTGTGATCGAGGCTGCCACCGAGCGTCTGGACATCAAGACGCAGATCTTCGAGCAGCTGGGCGTGCTGACCCCGGCCCATGCCATTCTGGCCACGAACTCCTCCACCCTGGGATCCTCCAAGGTCGCGGAGGCCACAGGGCGTCCGGCGCAGGTGTGCAATATGCACTTCTTCAACCCGGCGCTGGTCATGAAGTGTGTCGAGGTGGTGCGCCACGGAGCAACAAGCGACGCCACGGTTCAGGCCGCCATGGACCTGGCCCGCCGGCTGGGCAAGGAGCCGGTGCTGATCAACCGCGAAATCCCCGGGTTCATCGCCAACCGCCTGATGGGTGCGATGCAGCGCGAAGCGCTGTTCCTGGCCGATGAGGGCATCGCAAGCATCGAGGACATCGACACCACGGCGCGCACCGCGCTGGGCCATCCGATGGGCCCGTTCGCACTGATGGACATGGTTGGGCTCGACGTCATCGACTTCATCGCCCAAGCGACTTACGAGGAAACCGGCAACGCAGAGGATGCACCCAACGAACGCATCACGGCGCTGGTTGCTGAGGGAAAAATCGGACGTAAATCCGGCACCGGGTTCTACGGCTACACGCGGTAGCCCCTTGCCGGAGAAACTACCAGCGGCGTGAAAAATATTGAAGAACACCCCCGGCCATTGCAGAGGGTGTTCTTCAAAGCACGGTAAGAACCGCGTAAAACGCTGCGGGTTACTTCTGCAGGTGGTCAACCAGCTCAGAGGCGATGCCGGTGTAGCTGCCCGGGGTCATCTGCTGCAGACGAGCCTCGGCGTCCGCCGACAAGCCCAGCTCGCCAACGAATTCCTTCAAACGGGCCGCGTCCACGCGCTGTCCGCGGGTCAGGTCCTTCAGGCGCTCATAAGGATTGTCCATGCCTGCAACGCCGGCAATGGATTCGGCGCGCATGACCATCTGGATGGCCTCGGCGAGCACCTCCCAGTTGTGGTCCAGATCCTCTGCGAGTACCGCCTCGGCGACATCCAAGCGATCCAGGCCCTTGGCGACGTTCGAGATGGCAAGCACCGAGTGGCCGATGGCGGTGCCGATGTTGCGCTGCGAGGAGGAGTCGGTCAGGTCGCGCTGCCAGCGGCTGGTGACCAGGGTGGCACCCAGGGTGTCGAGCAGGCCGTTGGAGATCTCCAGGTTCGCCTCGGCGTTCTCGAAGCGGATCGGGTTCACCTTGTGCGGCATGGTCGAGGAGCCGGTTGCTCCGGCCACAGGGATCTGTGCGAAGTATCCGATGGAGATGTAGCTCCACACATCGGTGCACAGGTTGTGCAGGATGCGGTTGAAGCGTGCGATGTCGGCGTAGACCTCTGCCTGCCAGTCGTGGGATTCGATCTGGGTGGTCAGCGGGTTCCAGGTCAGTCCCAGGTGCTCGACGAAGGTCTGCGAAACCTGCTGCCAGTTAGCGGTGGGAACCGAGGCGTAGTGGGCGGCGTAGGTGCCGGTGGCGCCGTTGATCTTGCCCAGGTACTCGGTCTTCTCGATGCGGTCCAGCTGGCGGGTTAGGCGCCAGGCAAGAACTGCCAGTTCCTTGCCCAAGGTGGTTGGGGTTGCCGGCTGGCCGTGGGTGCGCGAAAGCATCGGAACGTCGCGGGACTCTTCGGCCATCTTGGTCAGCTGGGTCACCAGCTCGCGGGCCGCAGGCAACCACACCTGGGTGACGCCGCCCTGGACGCCCAGAGCATAGGAGAGGTTGTTGATGTCTTCGCTAGTGCAGCCGAAGTGGACCAGCGGCTTTAGGTTGCCAATGCCGATAGCGTCCAGGCGGTTAGCGATGTAGTACTCGACTGCCTTCACGTCGTGGACGGTGACGGCCTCGATCTCGGCCAGTTCCTTCACCGAGTCGGCGTTGAAGTCCGTGACGATCTTGCGCAGGGCAGCCTGCTGATCGGCGGTGAACGGGGAGGTGCCCGGCAGCACGGAGTTCTCGGCCAGGTGGATCAACCATTCGATCTCCACGTGAACACGATCGCGGTTCAGCGCCGCTTCGGAAAGGTAGTCAACCAACGGTGCCACCGCGCTGCGGTAGCGTCCATCGAGGGCACCAAGTGCCAGGGGTTCATTAGCAAGGGAAGTGCGCGCAATCTCAGCCATGTTCATATTCTTTCATCACTGCGTGCACATCACATCTTTTACACACATCCTTCTTTCCACAGCCGGTGCCCAAACGGGCCGAAAGAAGCAGCAACAGGGTGAAGATGAAGGCAGATTTTCACCGATTCGCCGGTGGAGAATGACGGGTTGGAGCTAATCATGATGTTTCAGGCGACCCTGGATTCGGTGGCCTTCCAGCTGGATGACGCCCAGTCAACAACGCGTTTCGCCATCGAACAGCTCTCTTCAATCGGTTCGCTGACTTGGAGATCTTCGGCAGGCAAGGCCTTTGCCTCGGAGGTGAGCCAACTCAGTGACAGGCTCGTGGGACTTACCAAAGCGCTGGGCGAAGCCGAGTCCTATCTGTCGTTGGCCATCGGGGAGATGAACGCGTTGGAAGCGGAGATCCTCAATCAGCGAATGGCTTCCTAGCCATGGGATATGACGTCAATTACAACGCCTTGGATTACGCCCAATCGGCTCAAATTTGCCAACAAGTCTACGGGCAACTCCAAAGTGTGGAGACGCAACTGCTGAGAGCCTCGGTGCGCGCGCAAGAATGCCAGCGAGAAGCGCAAACCCAATGCTGGGTAAACGGAATCGGTAACCGCGGCTATTCACTGGGGATACTGGCGGACAAATTACGCACCGGCTACCACCACGCGGCCGAAGCCGTGATCGGCGCCCGGAGGTTGGAGGAGAAGGTGCACGCAGCAATCGAGAACTACGTCAGGGCAGAGACCAGAATCGAGAACTCGATTCTGGTCTCTGCCAAATGGCAGATTCTGCTGGACGCTTGGAACAGCACGCGCAACAACGATTCCCGCCCGCCAACCACCGACATGGAAACGCTGCTCAAGCTCTTTGTTTTGCTCTCTTCGCCACGGGACCGGTTTGGCTTTGCGCGCCCGCAGCCCTTGATGATGCACGAAACGACCGAAAAACTGGCCGATTTCATCTCTACCTGGGGGCCATTGCGGAGCAAGGAACTGCACCTCGGCGACGCCCAACCGGTGGAACAGGTTGAGATCGACGGCACGCTGAACGGCTACTACCAGCTTCACAAGATTCTCAACGATGCGGGACCCAGTGATGATGGGCAGATTCTGATCGCCGAGGCCGAGCAAGATGGAGAGAACGTTTATCTCGTCATTCTTCCCGGGACTCAGGGGGAGGGCAATGGCAATAATCCCTTTGACACCTACGGCATCATCGATGCGTTCAGCCTCGAATCGGAGAACTTCGCCGGACCGATCAGCGAGGCCCTGCACATCACTGGCGCCCGCGAGGGCGACGAGGTGATCCTCAGCGGGTACTCGCAAGGCGGGATTCATATTGCGAATCTGATGAAGAACAGGTTCTTGCGCAAGAAGTTCAAAATGGAAAAGATGCTGACCCTCGGTTCTCCCATTGGCCACATAGATCTTCCCGAGGACATTCGAAGCCTGTCGATTGAGGATTCCAAAGACATGGTTCCGGGTACCGACGGGGTGGAGAACAAACGCAAAAAGGATCAAATCACCGTGAAATTTGACGGTCCGAGGTTTGAGGAACAGCTCGACGAGGGGTTGTTCGGCAAACCGCACGACCTAGATAATTACGGAGACCATCTCGAAGAGCTGGTGGAGAACCCGATCCCGGATCTGCACGAGAATCTGCGGGAATTTGGGCTTCCTCCGGGACCTTTGAGATTTCGCAAATTCAAGATCGAACGCAAAGAGCGCCCGCGAAACACAAAGCATGAAAACTGGGAGGAAGAGAAATACGGCTCAGCCCGCTAGCGCTTAGCGCTTTTCCTTGCCAACGAAAAAGCCGAGGACTGCCGAAACGATCGAGATGATGATGGTGCCGACAATGGCGTCCCACCAGAATGCGTCGATGCTAAGGCCCACCGGCGTGAACTGAGTCAGCCAGCTGGTCAGCATCAGCATCAGCGCATTAATGATCACGGTGAACAGGCCCAAGGTGAGGCAAGTGATCGGCATCGAGAAGAACGAGACTATTGGCCGCACCAACGCGTTGATCAGGCCAAAGATCACGCCCACGATCAAATAGGCGATCACGGATCCAAGGAGGCCTTCGCTGATGGCGCTGATCTGGATTCCGGGGACAATCCATACCGCTGCGGCAAGGGCCAATGCATTAACAATGACTCGAATCAAAAAGCTCATGAGACAACTTTGCCATAAAAGACTGGAAGCCCGGTGAGCAAAGAATCTGCCGATTGACCTACCGAGGGCTAGGCTTTGATGTATGAGTGAGAACCCCGTGACCCAAGATTTGGTGCAACCTCGTTCAGTAGTTGCGCGCTTGCCAAAATACGCCGCCGGCAAACCACCGACAGCAATCGAAGGACTTGAATCTTTCAAGTTGTCCTCCAATGAGATCCCTTTTGGCCCATTGGATGAGGTGCGTCGGGCGGTCATGGAACAGGACGCGCTGAACCGCTATCCGGACAGCCTCTCCACGAAACTGCGCGAGAGCCTCAGCGATTACCTCGACGTACCAGCCGAAGATGTCGTCACCGGTGCAGGATCGCTCGGCGCGCTGGCGCAGATTCTGACGACCTTTGCCGGTCAGAACGAAGACGGCGTCCAAGACGAGGTTATCTATGCATGGCGCTCCTTCGAGGCCTACCCAATTTTGGTGCAGAGCGCAGGCGCGCTGCCGGTAGAAATTCCCGTGCTGGAAGATGGCCGCCACGATCTTGAATCGATGATCGAAGCAGTCAACGAAAATACCTCGGTCATCTTGCTTTGCACGCCGAACAACCCCACCGGCCCGATCCTGACCCAGAGCGAGGTCGATGACTTCATAACGAGAGTGCCGCGCAATGTGCTGATCGTGCTGGACGAGGCGTACATCGAGTTTGTGCGCGATCCCGAAGCGGTGGACGGAGTCAACACCTACCGCGAGAATGAAAACGTGGTGTTGTTGCGCACGTTCTCCAAGGCCCACGGCCTGGCGAATCTGCGGGTTGGCTACAGCGTCGCGCACCCGGAAATCACCGACAATATTCGTGTCGTCGCCACACCATTTGCGGTCTCTTCAGTGGCGGAAGATGCCGCCGTCGCCTCCTTGGAAAACATCGATAAGGTGCTTGAGCGGGTCAACACCTTGGTGCAGGAGCGCGAACGCGTGGTGGCTGCATTGAAGGCGCTGGGCTGGGATTTCCCGGCAACCCAGGCGAACTTCGTGTGGTTGCCGCTAGGCGGAAACACACAGGCTTTCACCGAACGAGCCCAGAGCCAAGGGCTGTCGGTTCGCGGGTTTGCCGGTGAGGGCGTGCGGATCTCGATTGCCGAGGCAGCGGCCAACGACCGGATCATTGAATTATGCAAGAATTCTCTCGATTTAAAGCAGAGCTGACCTGCTTCTAATTCTCGCGTTTTAGACGCCTTGAGATATAGGCTGTTCATTAGTTAAGCCGCTATATGTCCCATAGGGAATGTATTCCTTGTGGGGCATATAATTGATCGAAGGAAGTTTTATGCCGCGTGCCGCAACCGAGGCAACGGACCAGGATCTGATTCAGATTCTGACCCCGGAAGGCCAGCGTCTGCCCAACGAAACTTATGATTCGTATTTGGGCGATGTTGACGATGACATGTTGCGTGGTTTTTACCGCGACATGGCGTTGACCCGCAGGTTCGACCAAGAAGCCACGGCCCTGCAACGCCAAGGTCAGCTCTGCCTCTGGGTCCCGCTGCGTGGGCAGGAAGCGGCGCAAATCGGTTCGGGCCGAGCCACCCGCCCGAAGGACTACATCTTCCCGACCTACCGCGAGCATGGTGTTGCGCTCACCCGCAATGTCTCCTTCTCCGAGATGCTGCGCTTGTTCCGCGGCATCTCCGGCGGCGGTTGGGACCCGCGGGAAAACAACTTCCACATGTACACCATGGTGCTTGCCGCCCAGCTGCCGCATGCCGCCGGCTACGGCATGGCGATTAATCTTGAACAGCATGGCTGGGATGAAGCGAAACGCGCCGAACAGGGTGACGCGGTGCTGACCTACTTCGGCGACGGCTCCTCCACCGAAGGCGAAACCCACGAATCGATGGTTTTCGCCAACTCCTTCGACGCACCGGTGGTGTACTTCTGCCAGAACAACCAGTGGGCCATTTCGGTGCCATTCGAAGTTCAGTCGAAGGTCCCGCTGGTCACCCGCGCCGCTGGCTACGGAATGCCGGGAATCCGCGTGGACGGCAACGACGTGCTGGCGGTCCTGGCGGTCACCCGCTGGGCCATGGAGCATGCGCGAAGCGGCAAGGGACCGGTGCTGATCGAAGCGGTTACCTACCGCCTCGGTGCGCATACCACCGCAGATGACCCGACCAAGTACCGCCAGAGCGAAGAAGAGCTGGCCTGGGCGCCGAAGGATCCGCTGATCCGCATGGAAACCTACCTGCGAGAGAGCAACATCGTCGACGAAGCGTTCTTCGAACAACTCGAACGGGACGGAAACGCGATGGCCGCTCAGGTCCGCAAGGATGCCATGGCCTTCCCCGTTCCGCCGCTGTCCAAGTCCTTTGAACAGGTGTACGCCGAAGCTCACCCACTAGTCCAGGAAGAACTGCAATGGCATCTGGACTACGAAGCCGGGTTCGCGGACGAAGCCGGACAGGGAGAGAAGTAAATTGACGACAACCATGACTCTTGCCAAGGCCATCACCAACGGCTTGGACAAGGTGCTTGCATCCAATGACCGCGCCATCCTCATGGGCGAAGATATCGGACGCCTCGGAGGCGTGTACCGAATCACCGAAGGGCTGATCGACAAGTACGGTGCCCACCGCGTGATCGATTCCCCACTGGGCGAAGCCGGAATCGTGGGCGGCGCGGTCGGCATGGCACTGCGGGGGCACAGCCCGCTGGTGGAAATCCAGTTCGACGGCTTCGTCTTCCCCGCCTTCAGCCAGATCACCACCCAGCTGGCCAAGATGCATGCCCGCTCCGAGGGGCGGCTGACCGTGCCCGTGGTCATCCGCATTCCTTACGGCGGCGGCATCGGTTCCATTGAGCACCACTCCGAATCCCCGGAAGCCCTGTTCGTGCATACCGCGGGTTTGCGCGTGATCACCCCCTCCAACGCGCACGACGCCTACTGGATGATTCAGCAGGCCGCCGAATGCAAGGACCCGGTCATTTACCTGGAACCCAAGCGCCGCTACTGGCTCAAGGGCGAGGTTGATACCGAAGCCCCGGCGCTGGACGCATTCAAGGCTCAGATAGTTCACCCCGGAGAAGACGCGACCATCGTCGCCTACGGCCCGCTGGTTCCCATCGCGCTGGCTGCCGCGGAAGCCGCCCGCGAGGACGGCCGCTCGGTTGAAGTGATCGACCTGCGTTCGCTCTCGCCGATCGATTTCGACACCATCACCGAATCGGTGCAGAAGACCGGACGGCTGATCATCACCCACGAAGCGCCGACCTTTGGCGGTCTCGGTGGCGAAATCGCCGCGCGCATTTCCGAACGCGCCTTCCTGTCCCTGGAAGCACCTGTGCTTCGCGTAGGTGGATTCCACATGCCATACCCCATCTCGAAGGTCGAATCCCAGTACCTGCCGGACATCGACAAGCTGCTCGAAGCCCTCGACCGGTCCTTCGCTTACTAAGCGCCAAGGAACCAAGGAGAAAAACATGACTGTCTTTAATCTTCCCGATGTGGGCGAGGGGCTAACCGAAGCCGATATCGCCTCCTGGAAGGTCTCCGTGGGAGACACCGTCGAGGTCAACCAGATCTTCGTGGAAATCGAAACCGCCAAATCGCTGGTCGAGCTTCCCTGCCCCTTTGCCGGGGTAGTCACCGAACTGCACGCGGGCGAAGGCGACACCGTATTGGTGGACCAGCCGCTGATCACCATCAACGAAGAAGGCGACCCGGTGCCACCTACCGGTGTCCCCGAACCTTTGGAAGCCGCCAACACCGAAACCCCGGTGGCCTCCGAGGAGCCTGGCCCGTTGGTCGGCTCCGGCCCGGCGGCCGACTCCGCGGTACGCCGCAAGCGCACCAGCCGTCCGGCGCCTTCGGCCGCAGCAGCGCGGCCCACCCCGCCTCGCGGGAGCGCCAGCGCCGCCGGCCTGGCAGATACGATCTCGCGTCGCGCCCAGGGTCTGGGCCAGGCGGTGGCCCGCGAGGTCGACCGCCGCAAGCCTGCCATGGCCAACTTTGTCGACCGGGTGCTTGCAAAGCCTCCGGTGCGCCGGCTTGCCAAGGATCTTGGCGTGGACATCAACGAGATCGTCGGTACCGGCGTGCAGGGTGAGGTCACCCGCGAAGACGTCAATAGCTACCAGGGCCAGCGCGAAGCCGAGCGCGACGCGGCACCAACCTACTGGGGACACGGAGCCGAAGGCGGCGCGCTCATCGAACGCACGCAGGTTCGCGGGGTGCGCAAGGCCACCGCAAAGGCCATGGTGAACTCCGCCTTCAGCGCCCCGCACGTTTCGATCTTCGTGGACGTGGACGCAAGCCGCACCATGGAGTACGTGCAACGGCTGAAGAAGTCCCGCGACTTCGAAGGCATTAAGGTTTCCCCGTTGCTGGTGCTGGCCCGCGCAGTGATCTGGGCGGCCGCACGCAACCCCTCGGTCAACGCCTCCTGGGTGGAGACCGAGAATGGTGCGGAGATCCACCAGAAGCACTTCATGAATCTCGGCATCGCCGCAGCCACCCCGCGTGGGCTGCTGGTTCCGAATATCAAGAATGCCCAAGAGCTGAACATGCGTGAGCTCGCGATCTCCCTCAACGAGCTGGCCACCACCGCCCGAGCCGGCAAGACCAGCCCGGAAGAAATGCGCGACGGCACGTTGAGCATCACCAATATCGGTGCGTTGGGCATTGATACCGGAACCCCGATCATCAACCCGGGCGAGGTAGCGATCGTCGCCTTCGGCACGATCCGCCAGAAGCCATGGGTTGTCGACGGCGAGGTGGTGCCCCGCTGGATCACCACCCTCGGTGGCTCCTTCGACCACCGCGTGGTTGACGGCGACCTGTCGGCCCGCTTCATGGCCGACGTCGCCTCGATTATGCAAGAACCGGCCATGCTGCTGGACTAAGCGGTGAAATCAACCCGCCCGGTGAAGTGCCTGAGCACCTCACAGGGCGGGTTTTCCCGCGCCCGGTTACTCAAACTATTATTGATATACTCGGGGCACTATGACTCGACCGTTCGCTGCAGTCCGTTCCTTGCCCCGATTTGGAGCATTGCTCCTGCCGCTGTTGGCGCTTCTCGCGCTACCGCTCCCAGCACAGGCCCAAGACCTCCGGTCAGAACCGGTTTACCCCACCGTGCAATCAAGCGCCCCGGCGGAAGACGAAGAACCAATCCTCATTCCGCGTGTCACTGCGCAGCAAGAGAACTTCTACCTTGCGGTCAGCGACGCGGCTCAAGGCTCGGTCGATACGCAAGAAATTCTCGATCAGGTACGCCAATCCATGGATCTTTCAAATGCAAAGATTCTGGTTGGAGTCGACCAGAAGCCAAACAACCTCACCGGAGCCGCGCAGCTGGTGCGAGGCATGCTGCTCTTCGGTGACAGTGACGCGCTCAGCGATGACTGGGTCGAAAACGGCCAGGAGCTGGGGTACGTCGGCAAAGGCTGGATTGTTGTCGGGGTCATGCTGCCCGAAGCCCCGGGAGCACCAACTGAGGTTTCGGTGGAACCGGGCCGCAACGTCACGGCCGTCGGGTCGGGCGCCGAAGACCGCATCCAAGGAGCCGGCCAGCAGCAGTTCGACGCCCAGAACTACACCCAAGGCCTCATCGAGGTGGCACGGGCCAGCGCCACCGAGCTGAAGGCGCCCAAAGACAGCACCACCGCAAAAATCATTGGATTCGGCGTGCTAGGCCTGATCGTGGTTGGAGCGGTGCTCGCAACCTTGATCGCGCGGCATCGCAAGAATCGTGCAGCGGCTGCCATAGCGCGCAGCAAACGCGGTGACATGCTCGTGGAGCTGCTCCGCCAGCGCGCCTTGCGACTGGACAAGCATGGCGCGCACCCAGCTGCCGGCAACCCGGAAGGACCCAGCACGCAGGCGAGCGCGGCAATTAAAAACGCGATTCCACCGCTTAATGCTCGCGCCCGCCAATTGGCCGAACAATACCAAGACGGCGGTCCGCTCGATGCCGATCGGTTGGCAACCATGGAAAGCACCTTTGCCGATCAGGAAGTGCTGGTCGCGGGGAGCAAAGCGCTCAATAGCCTGCTTGGCTCGAAGTTCCGGAACAAGGACGACTGGAACGCCATCGTGCTCACCCACCGCGAACGGCTCGAAGATACCGCACAATTCCTCAACATACCGTCAGTCGGGCAGCTGGAGTGTGTGCCACGATTGCGCACATTGATCATCGAGCACACAAACCGGCTGGATGAGGTGCGTCAATGGGCAGGCGGAAGCCAGCAGCGAAACCAAACTACTGGGCAGGTACTGGATGCGCTGTGGATCATGCGCCAAGAACTACAGCGGGAACAATCAATGGCAGTCCAACAGGTAAGAGCCGCAAATTTGAAACTCATCGATTCATTACGCGAACGCATGCTGGGTGTCCCCGGGGCCGAGAATAACTCCGATCCGCTGAGCATAGTGGACCGCGCGTACACGCGTGCTAAAGAGCTAACTGGGAAGAATCAACAGGTGAATTCATGAGCCTGGACAATATGCTCGATTCGCGCGGTCGTCGCTTACGCCGCCCGCGGTCCTGGGCCGCACTTGCCGCGATACTCATGGCCATCATCACCACTCTGGTCGCAGTGCGTGGATACACCTCCATCCCGGAGAAACCCCGCCACGAGGTGTCGATCGTCGTTGAGGGATCGCACGACTGGAATATCAGCCAGTCCACGGTGGACGCGGCTCTTGAAAAACAGCCAATCAAGTCCCATAAACCATTGACGCTCACCGTCACGGACAGGCATCTCAGCGGGGACGAGCTTCTGCGCGGCGAGCTGCCGGACTACGACGTCCTGCTCTCCACCCAGACGCAGAATCTTGAAGCCGAAAACCAAAGCATTGACGAGCGGTTCTCCGGCAGCGCGCTGAAATCCGAATTCGTTTCCGGAGACGACGAGTATACGGATGCACGCTTCGAGATTAGCAATGCATTTTGGGACAATGTCGGGTTAGGCCACGGGCCGCAAGCGGTGCTCGCGGCAGCCGAACGTGCGGCGTTCGTGCTCTCCGATGCCCCGGTGCAAAACCCGCTCTACTGGTTTGGAGCGATCGGCTTGTGCGCCATGCTCACCGCGGTGCTGTTGTACTTTGCACTGCGGTACAGTTCGCGGTGGAGCTCCAGATATCGTCGCTTGATTGCCGCGCAACGCAAGCTGGCCCGAGTAGTCCTAGACCTCGAAGCCTTGGAAGCGACCTATGCAGCCGCGCCGGAGAATTCGCGTCCAGCAGGGTTCACCAAAAACTGGAACGACCTGCGAAGCCTGTCCTTGCAGGCGGCACGCAACGAAGATCCGCTGGTCGCTGCGCTTTTCAGCAAAGCTGAGGCCCTGAACCAGCACACCGGTGCCAAACTGGCCGACTTTGAAAACACCAGTCGGAAGCTCACTCAATTAGCCGATTCGCTGATGGGGGCCGGGTCGGTTCACGCAAATCTCGCTGGAACCGGAAGCACCTTCGATAAGCTCAGCCGCCCGATCTATGAGGCCGCTACCGCATTGCTGATTCGCCTGGATCAAGCGCCAGGGCGAATGGTCTCGGGTCAGGACCTGCAGACTTTGCGCACGGAGCTTGGCGAGCTTTTGGATGCTTCGACGGGGGACACCGACAGCAAGCAGGCGGTCGCCCGGTGGCGGGAAGCCGAACATCAACTTGCCCGGCACACCCGCACGCTGATTACCTCGCTGCGCCGTTACCCGCACGGCCGTATTCCCGCCGCGGCGCAGATTTCCCAAGACCATCGCCAACTGCGTGAAAGCCTGGGCCTCGAAGCACCAGAAAAATCTAGCGCCTTGCACCACCTGCGCTTGGCCAATGCCCTGGTGCGAGCAACGCTTGGAGACACCCTCGCCTCGGACGGCGGCCGGCAAACGCCCGACGCCGGCGCCATGCCCGACACCGCGATTGCTTCGGCTCGGGGAAGGCGAGGTACCGCCGGTACCGAGGAACCGGCTCCGCGCCGTCGCGGGCTGCTGATCACCCTCGCGGTGTTGACGCTTCTGGGCAGCATGGTTGCCGCCGGATTGCTGGTGGCCAAGCTGACCGCAAGGCCCGAAGTGGCCAGCGATGGCAGCGGGCAAGGCGTGAGCTTTGAGGTAGATGACCCAGCGGGGATGCTCGTCGAAGAGGATGTCTTGCGCTATATGGACACCGACTTCGAAAGCGACAGCAGCTTCACCCTCGCGGTACGGGATGCCGAAAGCTATCTTGAATTCCGTCCCCCGGAGTCCGGGAGCACCTTCCGCGATGTTCGGCCCGTCAGCATCCTGGAGGCGAAATGGCGTTTGAAGGGTGAATTCAAGGACAAAGTAGATCCGGTTACCGGTGAGCTTCTGCCCGAGGAGGCGATCATCCCGGTGCTGGTCACGGACGCCGAAAGGACCGTCGTTCCGGGAATCATCAGCTCCGAGGTGCAACGCGGCGAGTATTCCTGGGGTCGCTTGAACGCCTGGGAACACGGGTCGATCAGTGAATCCAGGTATTTGGAGATGGAGGTCGCCGGAACCCTGGACGACTACAACGAGGCGCTGGAACGCAACGGGTATGAGCGAGCCGGGTTCTCCTCGTCGAGCCTCTTCTGGATGCTCAGCTTCATGTTCTTCTTCACCGTCGTCAACCTGGTGCTCGTCGTGCGGTACCTGCTCGGTGCCACGAGCCGCATCAGCCGATTCGGACGCGGTGCGGGGGCCTTGGCTCGGGCGAAGAAGCAGCTCGAAACGTTGATGCTCGGCTTGGACGATGCACAGCTCAACGCGGTGGCGGTGCTCGGTTCCGGCGGCCAAGGGCGCGCAGATGAAGCCGGGCAGCGGCTCTTCGAACGCGCTCTGGTGATGGCGTGGCACGAAGCGGAAGAACTCTCGCAGCTTCCCATGTCCGAACGCTTGCACCAGTCATATGCTCACCGGGTGGCCCACCTGGAACGCTTGGTGGCGATGCTGGGTGAACGCGATGCAGATGTCGCCCGCCGCGCCAAGGCCCTGGTGGCCGCGACTCGTGGTGCTGGCGGAGATGAGCCGGCCTCGGTCATCCTTCCCGGAAATTTGGGTATTAGGCTTCCAGAACAATAAAGAGGAAGGCGAGGAACCGCGGGTCTTGGCGGCCGTTGAAAAAATCAGGGAACTTCTCCACGGCTTCTGGAGAGGGGGCAGGCTCTTCGAGGTGCGTCAGGCGAAAACCTGCTGCTAGGAAGGATGTCAGCATGGCCGACAAGGACCTGTCCCAGAAGGTCAGTTCGGTTTCTTGCCCGTTCATCTGCCAATTCTCGGTTCTTGAACGGGTTTCGAAGTAGTTTGTCTTCACTCCGGCCTCACGCTGGCCGAGCCAGGTCGCGAACGGGTGCTCGACCGAGAGGATCAGGCGACCGCCCGGTTTAAGCACACGTTTCATCTGGGCCAGGGTGTCCTGCCAGTCTTCGAGATAGTGCAACGAGAGCGAACAGAGCACATCATCAAAGGTATTGTCTTCGAAGGGCAGCGGTGCAGCTAGATCGGCGACTCTCAGGTCCGCCTCGGTCCCCAGCCGATCGCGGGCAATTTCGAGCATGGCGGCGCTGCCATCGATGCCGATAACTGTTGCCCCGAGTCCAAGCAGGTCGACGATATTTGGACCTGATCCGCAGCCCGCGTCCAGCACGCGATGGCCTTTGACCTCGCCAAGCAGCGCGCGGATGGCCGGACGATTGTAATACTCGTTGAGCAGGCTTGAATCGTTTTCGGCGGTATAGCCATCGGCAATGGCGTCGTAGGCCGCAGCGGCGGACTTCTCTTCTACATCTGGGAGCTCCATGCAGCTATCTTGGCACAGATAGCTGTCTTTGGAGCAGGACTTTTGATCCTGCTCACCTAGGGATATGTGCTGAAGATGATGGGAGCTACCTGTGATCGCGTCATCCCTGGCGGGCGGGCACCGCAGGAGCCAGAAGCGGGAGCGGCGGCCAAGCTCCCAAAACTTTCAGAGAGGCACGACCGCCGCCTGAGCTAGCAGTATCGGCTAGCCGAGCACCTCGGGCAACGGGTTGGGCTCGTTGCCTAGGACGTTTTGTGAGAGGAACTCGAAGATCACCTGGTACCAGATCTTGGCGTGTTGCGGAGTGAGAACCCAGTGGTTTTCATCCGGGAAGTACAGGAACTGATGGACGGTGGTTCCGTCCGCCTCCTGCGGAAGCCCGGACTCGGCCAATAGCTCGTACCACAAGCGCAAGCCCTCCCCAATGGGTACGCGATAATCCTTGTCGCCATGAATCACCAGCATGGGCGTCACAATATTCGCCACCGAGTTATGCGGGGAATTGACCTGGATCATTTCCTTGCTCATCTCACGTGTCCAATAGAACGAGGCATCGGTGGTCTTGCCGAAACCTTCCAGCGCCCACAGGCTCGCATGAGTCACGATTGCCTTGAACCTATCGGTGTGCCCGGCGATCCAGTTGGCCATGTAGCCACCGAACGAGCCACCCATGGCCGCGGTCCGGGTCTCGTCGATATCCGGGCGGGACTCGGCGGCATCGGTGATGGCCATCAAATCCGTATAAGGCTCGAAACCCCAACGCCCCCAACCACGCTGGATGAACTCCTGGCCGTAGCCGGTAGACAGCGAAGGGTCGGGCAAGAGCACCGCGTACCCTTGAGCGACCGCCAGCCATGGATTCCAACGCCAGCTCCAGGCATTCCATGAACCCAGCGGGCCGCCGTGGACCCACAGCAGCAACGGTGCCTTGGACTTCGGACCGGCAGTTTCGGGAAGCGCCAACCAGGCACGCACCGGGGTTCCGTCCTCGGCGGTGGCCGTGACTTCGGTGAGCGTGCCCGGAAGCTCGGGCCGCGCTGCGGGGGAACGCAGCTCGGATACCCGCGCGTATTCGTTCTCTTCCAGATCCGAGAGGTGGGTAAGTTCCACCGCCACCGGTTCCGCCGGATATTCGTAGCTTGAGCGCAAAGCGTAAGCGGTCCGCGAATCCGGGCTGATCAGTACGTTGGCGTATGCTCCGGCATCGGTCAGGCGAGTGATCTTGTCCCGGTCCAGCGACAGGTGGAAGATCGGGCTATGCCCGTGCTCGTCGGCGACGATCAGCAGCGAGTGGCCGTTAGGGAACCAGATGATGTCTTCCGCCCAGCGGTCCCAACCCACTGCGATTTCGTGGGTTTCTCCGCTGGCCAGTTCCATAAGCCAAAGGCTCATAACCGGCGCGGTCTCGGGTGTGGATCGGGTCCAACGGCAGTAGATCAGTTTGGTCGAGTCCGGGCTGATCTTGCCTACCGTGTACTCGTAGTCCTGGTCCGGAGACAGGAGCATCTCCTGTTCGCCGGAATGCAGATCGATGCGCATCAATCCTGTAGCCACCGAGCCGCGGCCTTCCGGTACCATCCACTCGGTAATCAGGAACTCGCCGCTATCCGCGGCAGTGAACTCAGCTTCTGTCTGATTCGCACCGATGCCGGGAGTTAGGTCCTTGAGCGTGCAAGCATCGGCGCTTGAGCTTTCCGGCAGCCGGGTGGCATAGAAATGTGGTGTTTGCGGTCCAAGATCCGCATCCCAATATCGCACCGGATAACTGGTGTGCAGGATGGCGGAGATCTTCTTCTCTTTGCGTTCGCCGAGGATTTTTTCCTCGTGTTCCAGGTCCTTCGCGCGCGGCAGCCCGGCGGCGCGTACCAGGAGGTCCTTCTGGTTCCGGGCGAATGTGGTGACCGATTCGATGCCTGCCGGATGCGACAGGATCGACCGCGCCTCGCCTCCCGCCTTGGGCAGCAGCCAAGCTTCGGGCTTGGCGTCATCCTTGGCGGAGCGCTTGGACAGGAAGAGCAGATCGCCGGTGGCGGTGAAGTTCGGCTGCGATTCGCCGTTTTCGCCAAAGGTCAGCCGGCGGGCCGGTTCGTGCCCGCTGGGGTCGATCTCCCAGAGGGCAGAGCTGTATTTTGTTGTGTCCTCGGCAAGCGTGCTCACCGAGGTGACTAGCCGGGTGCCATCCGGTGAGAGCGCCAGCCCGCCGAGCCGGGAGAGGGAAATGTAGCCATCAAGATTATGAAATGGTTGCTTTGCATGTGCCATAGGACACATCATTCCACTATTGCCGCTCAGGCACTAGTGCAATGCACAGATGCGTTCCAGGCAGAAGCTGCGTCGCATCACGCGAGTTGCGTCCAAGACTTAATGCTTTTGATATTGGAATGGCGTGCCGGATAGGGGATCGTGGGAGCGAAGGGCCCCGCACCCGCTAACCGCGGTGTGCCGGCCGGCTCGCCGATCCGCAGGGACTGCTAAGGAGCAAAGGGTGAAACAACTACAACTATCGCTGCGACTGCTGTCGCTAACGGCACTCTCCGCGCTCGCGTTGGCTTCGTGCTCGACGAATGATCCAAGCCCAGAACCGGCACCGAGCGAGAACACCCAAGCCCCGGACGCCTCGGAAGCAGCGCCCGCGCCAAGCCCCGGCGCCGCGCAGAGCCCAAGCGCGGACGAATCCGATAATTCGAGTCGAACCGGAGAAACCGACCTATCTCAAACTCAAGAGATTATGGGCATCGGCTTCCAGCTGCCCGCGGAGTGGTACGTCGAAGAAGATTGCGATGGCGAATGCATCGAGTACGACAAATGGGAGATCAAGGATCGCAGCGGCGCACACGTGATGACCCTGCTCCCGAATACCGCGACCTCTCCGGACGGCGACATGAACCTCTATGAACGCGAGCTGCTCAAAGAAGTTCCGATACCCGCACTGGAAACTCCAACGAGTCTAATCGCCGAGTTTTGGACGGGCACCAGCCAGGAAGACGGCGAAAAGGAAAGCGGTTTCTCCTTGGCGCTCGTCGATGACCAGGTCCTGAAAGAGCGCACCGAACAACCCGATCTGGACTATTTCAAAATCGGCGACAGCCAGGCGCCGATGCTCTGGGTGGAAGAGGAATATATGGAGGATCAAGGGATCGGCGACGATCCCACTCGTGAGGGCGTGGACAACTTCCTGGCCGGCGACGAGTACCGAACCATCGAAAACATCCTGCTCACCGTGCGCCATGCGGCAGGTTAAACACCAATGGTGTGGAGCCCGCTAGGACTCCACACCATTGCCGAATCACTAGACCAAGGCCTTCTCATTTCCCGAGTCGTCATTGCTTGCGCGCTCTGCAGCCAGGCGTGCGCTTGCCAGCTCGTTGATCCGCTTCCGGCTGGCGTACCAGCCGAGAACCAGCAGCGGAACGATGATCGCCAACGAAGCGATGGTCCAGGTACCCACCGGATTATCGAAGGCCATCATGACCAGCACCGCGGCGAGGAAGACCAGCGTTACCCATCCGGAGATGGGAGCCAGCGGCATCCTGAAGCTCGGACGCTCCAGGCTGCCGCGGCGTGCGGCCTTGACCAACGCCATCTGGCACAACACGATCATGCCCCAGGAGGCCAAGATTCCCACGGCGGCGAAGTTCAAGACGATTTCAAATGCTTTTGCCGGAACAAAGGCATTGAGGACCACGCCGAATACCGCGACGGCCGCGGTAATCAAGATGCCGCCATAAGGCACACCGGACTTGTTCATGCGTCCGGCGAAACGCGGGGCCGAACCGTTCAAGGACATGGAGCGCATGATGCGCCCGGTGGAGTACAAGCCGGCATTCAACGAAGACAGCGCGGCGGTGAGCACCACCAGGTTCATCACCACATCCATGCCCTGAATGCCGATGGAGCCGAAGAACGTCACGAACGGGGATTCGCCGGCCTTGTAGGCGGAGTAGGGAAGCAGCAAGGAAAGCAATACCAGCGAGCCGACGTAGAACACCGCGATGCGGATGATCACCGTGTTCACCGCCTTCGGCATGACCTTCTCGGGATCCTTTGCCTCGCCGGCCGCGGTGCCGATCAGCTCGATCGACGCGTAGGAGAAGACCACACCCTGCATGAGCACCAGCACCGGCAGCAAGCCATTGGGCAGCAGTCCGCCATTGTCACTCAGAATCGAGAAGCCCACCTCGTGGCCGTCGATCGGGGTGCCGAAGATGACGAAGTAGCAGCCAACAATGAGGAAGCCCACCAGCGCGACAACCTTGATCAAGGCGAACCAGAATTCCATCTCGCCGAAGGCCTTGACCGAAACCAGGTTCATGCCGAGCACCAGGGCAAGGGCCGCCAATGCCCAGACCCACTGCGGAACCGCGCCAATCCAGGAAACGTATTTGCCGAAGAACGCCATGTACAGGGCCACCGCGGTGATATCCACAATTGAGGTCATGACCCAGTTCAGCCAGTACAGCCAGCCGGTGGCGAAGGCTGCCTTCTCGCCGTAGAACTCGCGGGCATAGGAAACAAACGAACCCGAGGTCGGGCGGTGCATGACCAGTTCGCCCAGTGCGCGCAGGATCAGGAATGCGAAGAAGCCGCAGACCGCGTAGCTCACGACGATGCCCGGACCGGCAGCCGCCAGGCGCCCGCCGGCGCCCATGAACAGGCCAGTGCCGATGGCGCCGCCAATGGCGATCATCTGCATCTGGCGGGAAGAAAGTCCCTTGTGGTAATCGTCGTCACCGGCGGTGAGTCCCGCCTCGGGCACGTGCGCCGCGGTGGCGTGGGTGGTGGAATGCTCCATCGGAATCCTTGCGTGTTAGTCGGAGAGATTTGCCAGGCGCTCTGGCTTGAGCAGTTCGTTCAGGTCTGCGGCCGAGAGCAGGCCGCGTTCGAGCACCAGCTCGGCCACGCCGCGTCCGGAATGCAACGCTTCCAGCGCGATCGAGGTGGACTGGGCGTAGCCCAGCCGTGGGTTCAACGCGGTGACCAGGCCGATGGAGTTCTCCACCTCGCGGCGCAACGCGTCCTCATCGACGGTGATTCCATCGATGCAGCGGGTGGCCAGGGTGAGGCAACCGTTGGTCAGGTGCTTGAGCGAAAGCCCAATGGAGTGCGCGATCACCGGTTCGAAGGCGTTCAGCTGGAGCTGGCCGCCCTCGGCCGCCATAGTCACCGTCATATCGTGGCCGACCACCTGGTAGGCGATCTGGTTGACGACCTCCGGGATGACCGGGTTGACCTTTCCTGGCATGATCGAGGACCCGGACTGCACGGCCGGCAGCTGCAGGTCGTTGAGTCCGGCACGTGGTCCGGAAGAGAGCAGGCGCAAATCGTTGCAGATCTTCGAGATCTTCAGCGCCACACGCTTGAGCACTCCGGAGAGGTGCACGAAGGCTCCCACGTCGCTGGTGGCCTCGATCAGATCGGGACTGGTGGTCAACGGCAGGCCGGTCAAAGCGGCCAGGTGGCCGCGCGCCGATTCGGCGTAGCCTGCCGGTGCGTTCAAGCCGGTGCCGATCGCGGTGGCCCCGAGATTGATCTCGGTGACCAGCGACAGCGATTCGGCCAGCCGATCGCGGTCCTCGCGCAAGGTGACGGCCCACCCGCCAAATTCTTGGCCGACGGTCATCGGCACCGCATCTTGCAACTGGGTGCGGCCCATCTTCACCACGCTGCGGAATTCGCCGGCCTTGGCCAGGCAGGAATTCTCCAGCACCAGCATGGCTTCAAGCAGCGGCTGGGTGGCGAAGTGCGTGGCGATGTTCACCGCGGTCGGGTACGCGTCGTTGGTGGACTGCGAGAGGTTCACATGGTCATTGGGGTGCAGGTAGGAGTACTCGCCCTTTGAATGGCCCATGATTTCCAAGGCGAGGTTTGCAATGACCTCGTTGGCGTTCATATTGGTGCTGGTGCCCGCGCCGCCCTGGATGGGGTCGATGATGAACTGTTCGTGCAGGGCGCCGGCGGCGATCTTTTCGCAAGCCTGGTCAATGGCCCCGGCGCGCTCGGCGTCGAGCAGGCCCAGCTCGTGGTTTGCCCGGGCGGCCGCCTGCTTCACGCGGGCCAGCGCGGCAATCAGGTGCGGGTTGCCGGTGAGGCTGGTGCCGGTGATATCGAAGTTTTCCTTGGCGCGCAGGGTATGCACGCCCCAGTAGGCGTCGACCGGGATGTCGCGGTCGCCGATCAGATCGTGTTCGCTGCGTGTGACGGGAGCCTGAATGGTTTCAGACATGAGTGCTCACTCCTGATTTTAGGCGCACTAAATGCACCATGGGTGTTGGATAGAAATTGAAAATCGTCGGGTTAGAGTGCTGTCAGTTCGCCGACAGGCTCTCCGCCGCCCAGGGCGGGGGAAGATGCCAAATCTTCCAGCGCCGTGGGCGTCTGGTCTCCAAGATGGCTGGCCAGCAGCTTGACGGTGATCGGCATGCGTGCCCGGTCTGAGCCGTCGGAGATCTTGACCGCCAGCGAGGAACCGTCGGGCAGGCCAACGGCCTGGATTCCTTCGAAACCATCCTTGGCCACGGCACCGGGCACCGCGCGCATGAGCTCGGTGACGTCGCGCCCTTCGCCGGCGACCAGTTCTGGATAGGCGCGCATGGAAGCAGCTACGCGGCCCTCGGCGGTGTCCGGCGCGGCCTTGGCCAATTTGGCGAAGCCGCGAGCCAGCGCGGCGAGGGTCATGGGGTAGACCTGGGTGCCGCAGCCGTCGGTGCTGATCGTGGTGATGCGCTCTTCGGTGAGTTCTTCAACGATCTCGCGCAGTGCCGCCGCCAGCGGGTGGGCGGCAGCCAAATAGTTTTCGGTCGCCCAGCCGTTGTGCTTGCACATGGCCAGCAGCGCCGCATGCTTTCCCGAGCAGTTCTGCGCCAGTTGGGTGGCGCTACCGCCGTCGGCAAGCCAGCTGGCCCGTTCGGCCACACCGTAGGGCAGGTCGGTGGAGTTCCCCAGCTCCGCGAGCTCCAGCCCTGCGTCGCGCAGCGTCGAATGGGCCACGTGCTGATGGCGCGGCGCACCGGAATGGCTGGCGGCAGCCAGCGCGATCTGCTCCTGGCTCAGTTCCAGGCCGGAGCGCAGAATGGCCACGGCAAAGAGCGGCTTCAGCGCCGAACGCGGGTAGAAGCGCGCCTGCTGATCTCCCAGCGCGGTGATGACCTCACCCTGCGGATCGAGCAGCACCGCCGAACCGTAGTGGATCGATTCGAGCATTTCGCCACGGCTGGCGGAGACCAGCGGCACATGTTGTGGAAGCTCTGCACCAGCGCACTGCGCCAATCCCGCGGATGCGGCGGCTGAGGGGGTCACTTGGAACTCCTGACGATAGTTGAAACTGCTTGTTGCACGGCGCTCAGGTGTTCGGCCATCGCCTGGCCGGCGGCTTCGGCGTCGGACGAGCAGATGGCTTCCAAGATCTTGCGGTGCTCGGAATTCGAGGGGGAGCGGCGTCCGGTGACGAGGTTGACCGTTTCGGATTGGCGGGCCATGGCCTCGCGGATGTCGCCCACGACGCGGTCGAAGACGGAGTTGCCGCTGGCGCGGGCGATCGCCGCATGGAAGGCGGCATCGAGTTCCACCCAGGCTTCGGCGCCGTCTTCGGCTTCCATCTCCTCGATGAGTCCGTTCAGCCGCTCCAGGTCCTCGGAGGTGCGCCGGGCGGCGGCCAATTCGGCGGCGGGGATCTCGATATGCGGGCGTGCCTCATAGAGGTCCGCCGAGGAGAAGGTGCCGAGCACCAGATCCCGGGTGGGCCGGTGGGAGATGACGAAGGTGCCGCGGCCGGTTTCGGTGCGGGTCAATCCGAGCGCGGCGCAGGAACGCAGGGCTTCGCGGACCACCGAGCGGCTGACCCCGTAGGTCGAGGCCAGACTCGCTTCGGAGCCGAGCTTTGCGCCGAGCGGGATCTCCTGGGCCTCGATGGCTGCGCGCAGGGTGTTGAAGACCGCTTCGGAGGCGCTGGTCCGGGCGATCGGTTGCTGTCCGGCTGTCCAGCTGTCTGACAGGTTCATGAGTACCAGTGTGCGGGTGTGATGCACCCTACGTCAAGTTGATTCGGCAGGGCTTGCGATCGGACTAGTCAACGGCGTGCGGACACCGGGAGAGTGGGGCGCTGCCCACTCTTCCGGCAGCCTGATTCAGCGTTCCGTGGATTCCAGGATCTGCTTCAAGGCCCGCAGGTCCGCGGCGTTCGCGCGGCGCATCAGCGGTGCCATGAGCGGAGCGAAGATCCGCCCGAAACCCGCCGGCTGGCCATCGTTGCGCAGGCGCACGCGGGTGCTGTGGGCATCGACGGTTTCGAAGCGGTAGCTGGTGCGCATCGGAAACGGGCCCTGCGCGGTGGACATCACGAGCAGCTTCTCAGGCACCAGCTCGATCACCTCGTAGACGTAGGACAGCTCCCGGCCTAGGAAGCGGGCCTCGAAGGCGGCGCGCGCTCCGATCGAGAATTCCCCGTCCGTCAACCGGCGCACCGAGCGGATGTTCCGGTACCAGGCCGGGGCATTAAGCGGATCCACTGCGTAGTCGGCCACCGCCCGAAGCGGGCGGTGGATGACGATGCTGGTGGTGACGTCGACCATGCTGCGTGGCCCCTACGCGCCGCTCGGAACTCGGCCGGTGAAGGCGACCAGTCGATCGAGGCTGCCGGCCGATTCGGCAACCACCGTTTGCGGCCCGAAGGAGCCGGATTCGCGTTGCGCTGCGCCGACGGTTCCTTGGGCAATTCCCAGCACGTAGTCGGCCAACCCCGGATCCACCGCATAGTCCTGGCCGGTGGCTTGGGCCAGGTCCCAGCCGTGCACCAGCAGTTCCAGGTTCAGAATTCCGGCGACCACCGGAGCGGGCAAAACCGCAAAACCGAGGTCGATCTCTCCGGCCAAGCCGCGCGCGTTGAGGGCTTCGAGGGCCGCTTGGGCGAGATTCGCGATGCGCGGTTCCGGCGCCAGCTCGGGAGCGTCGGCTAGCTGGGCGCCAAGGGCCGATCCGATGCCCGCGAGATTGCCGGCCAGGTGGTCAATCAGCTCCGAAACATTGAAATCCTCGCAGGGTGTAGGGCGCGTGGCATCCTCGGCGGTGAGGTGGTACAGCGCGAGCTGCAGTGCCGTGAGGGCGGCTTCGGCGGCTTGGATCGCGTTCTCCGGTTCCGGGGTGGCGTTCCATTCATCGGCCACGGCCTGCCCGGTTTCGGCGAAGCGCGCCAGCCGGTCCAGGAAGTGGTTCCAGCCCTCGGCATGGCCGGCGGACTGCTCGGCGTTCAGCCCCTCGTGCCGCAAGGTGACCGCGGTGCCTTGGGCGAGCGGTTCCAACGTGATGAAGACGGTGGAGTCGCCCGGCGGCACGGCGTCCGAGCCTTCCCAGCCCCAGGTGAAGACGAGGCGGCGGCCCGGCTCGATTTCGGTGAATGTGCCCGATGCCTGGTGGCCCGGACCCATGGTGAAGCGGAATCCGCCGCCAACGGTGAGGTCTACGCGGCAGGCGACGGTTTGCCAGCGGCGCAGGCGTTCGGGTTCGGTGACCAGTGCGAAGGCCGCGTCGGCGTCGACTGGAAGGATGACGGTTCTCTCGTAGCTCATGATGATTCTCCATCTCTCGGGGTTGCTGACGGGGCGGGCAGCTCTGCGGCGAGTTGCTTGGCCTCGGCAACGAGGAGGTCTAGCTCGTTGTTCCAGAATGAATCGAGCAGGGCTTTTAGCCGCAAGACCCCCGTGGTGTTGAGCGAATAGTAGCGGCTGCGGCCTTGCTTGCGGGCGTCCAGAAGCCCGACCTCGCAAAGCAGCAGCAGGTGCTGGGATATCGCGGAGCGAGAGACGGTGAAGTGTTCTGCCAGTTGCGACACCGTGCATTCACCTGAACCCAGCAATTGAAGCAGCCGCCTGCGGTTAGGCTCCGCGGCAACTTCCAGTAAATCCTGCATGGTTAATACGTTAGCGTCGACTAACGCATTAAGGCAAGGTTTTTCTCGGTCTATTTCGCCAGTTCCGTCGATACCCGTGGCGTTTTGATTGGCCGAATCGGGAAAGCAGTAGTCACCCGGGTTGCCTCGCGGGATATTGAGCGGAAAGTTTAATCAAAAAAAGGGGAGGACCGAGCGTACGCTCGGTCCTCCCCTTTGGGGATTCGTTGCTACTACGGGATCGTGATGATCTGCCCGGCGTAGGACAGGCCGCCGCCGAAGGCGAAGAGCAGGGCCTTGGAGCCCGAAGGCAGCGGATCATCCGAGGCCATCAGCTTGGAGAGGGCCAGCGGCACCGAGGCGGCGGAGGTGTTGCCGGAGTAGACCACATCGGTGGCAACCCGGGCGTTCGGTGCACCGATCTTCTCGGCCAGCGGTTCGATAATGCGCAGGTTCGCCTGGTGCAAGACGATTGCATCCAGCTCTTCGGGCTTCATATCTGCGCGCTCGATGATCTTCGAGGCGATCTTTGGAAGCTGCGTGACAGTCCAGCGGTAAACGCTCTGGCCATTCTGCGCGAACTTCATGTCGTTCTCAGCTTCGATGCGCACCGCGTCGGAAAGCGAAGGAACCGAGCCCCAAACCACCGGGGAAATCTCAGCGGTTTCCGAGGCGGTGATAATGAAAGCGCCCGCGCCATCGGCGGTCAGCACGCAGGAGGTGCGGTCGGTGAAGTCGGTGTAGTCGGTCAGCATTTCCGCGCCGATCACCAGCGCCTTGGTCGAGCTGCCGGCAGCGATGGAACCCTGGGCCAGGCCTACCGCGTGGGCAAAGCCGGAGCAGGCAGCGTTGACGTCCATCGTTGCCGGGCCCTGCTCCATGTCCAGCGCCTGCGCCACGCGGGCGGCCATATTCGGCGAACGGTCCTCGGCGGTGCAGGTGGCCACGATGATCAGGTCAATGTCCGTGGCATCGATATCCTCGGCATTGTCCAATGCCATTTTTGCGGCCTTGATGGCCATGGAATCGACGGTCTCGACCCCGGTGCCCCAACGGCGCTCCTGGATGCCAACGCGGCGGGTGATCCATTCGTCACTGGTTTCGACCAGCTTCTCCAACTCGGTGTTGGGCACGATGCGCTCTGGCTGGAAGTGGCCAAAGGCTACGACTTTGCTGCCGGTCATGAGTTTAGCTCCTTGGAAAATTAATACTCTTGCACTCAAGGTTAGTCGTTTTGTTGCCTACTCGCTGTTCACATCTGCTCTGCGGCATATGAGATTGACCGGAAAACCGGCGAAGCCTCCGAGAAAAGCGTACTTTTCACGGCTTTTCGGCCGGATTCATGACGTTGTGGTTCGTTGTTCACCTGTCGGCCAACAGCGTGCGGTGCAATGGTGGGAAAGCTCCGGATCAGGAATCGAGGATAGGGGAGAACGATGTCTGCAACTCACGTAAAGACTGCCGAACTAATGAGCCTACGCCCGGTTCCGGGAATCGGGCCGAACCGGCTCTATCGGGCCGGCGCCCTGAGCAGCTTTGGCCCGCGTGCTATGGAACAATTCCAAGGTTTAGACGTGGGCACGCTCATCGATCTGCGCGAATCTCAGGAGATCCAGCCAGAGTCCATTCCGGTGCTGGCGGGGCTGCGCTACCGAGCGATCTCGCTGTATTCCGGTCAGCTGCCGGTGGACAGGACCCTCGGCGAGGTGCACCGAATCCTCCTGGACGGCCGGGGTGCGCGGCTAGTGGCGGCCCTTCGTGCGATTGCCAATGCCACCGGCGGAAGCACCGTGGTGCAATGCCGAACCGGCGAAGAGCGTACCGGGTTGGTGATCGCTCTGCTGTCGGCGGCCCTCGGCATGGACCGGGCCCAGATCGTGGCCGATTTCGCTCCAGAGTCTTTTCGAACTGCAGACACGCAATGGCAACGTGACCGAGCGACCCTGAGCGACACCCTCGATTGGTTGACCGATAGCTACGGTTCGATCACCGGCTACCTGCTCAGCAAGGGGTTCACCGGGGCAGAACTTCGACGGCTGCAATCGCTGGCCAAGCATTCGGCACCCCGTGAGCTGCGCAGCTTGGTGGCAAGCTGATGAAAACGCTGAACGTAGTTCATCTGAGCGACACCCACCTGTGTGCCGAAGGCAAGCTCCTGCACGGCACCATCGACGCGTGGGCTCGCTTGCGCGCCGCGCTCCACGCGGCCAAGCACTTCACTCCGGACGTTGTGGTGGTGACCGGGGATATCGCAGACCGTGGGGCACCGGTCCATGAACGAGCCGCGAAGCTATTTGCGAAGTTCGAAAATGAACTGGGCTGCCCCATCATTGCCGTGCCGGGCAATCACGACCCCCAAGAGTCGGTCAATGAAGCATTTAATACCTTCCGCCTGTCCACCGGACCCCATATCGCAAATACCGTGCATGAGATCGACGGACTGCGCATTATCGGTCTGGATAGCGGAGGCTATCGCGAGGCTCGCGGATGGCTCGATGCGCCGCAACTTCGCTGGCTATCCTCTCTGCTCACCCAGCCGGCCCCACGCGGTTCGCTGATCCTGATGCACCACCCGCCGGTGGAAGCAATGGCCGCGGAGCTATCCGGACGCGGACTGGCAAATCCCGAAGACCTCGCCCTGATACTGAGCGGCAGCGATGTGCGCGGAATCCTGTGCGGCCACTTCCACCAAGCCGGTGTCGGGCAACTGAAGGGTACAAACGTTTTCATGGCCCCGGCAACCTCCTATAACACCAACGCCTACGCACCACAGGAGATCTTGAGCGGACCGGAAAGCTCATGGTTTTCCTTGCTGCAAGTTGATGCGCAGTCGATCCGGAACAGTCCCATCCCGGTCCGGCACGGTACACGCAAGAACAAGAACCAAATCGCAAGTAAAACGACTAACGCAACACGTGCCAGAATTCCGGCACATTCGAGAGAGACATCATCATGAACGCAACAGAAATCGTCTTCGTGCGGCACGGAGAAACCGAATGGAATCGCGCCGGGCGCCTGCAAGGCCGCAGCGACCTGCCCATGAACGAAACCGGGCGCCGCCAGGCCCAGCAAGCGGGCATGGAACTGGCAGCGACCGGGGCATGGGACGCGGTAGTTTCTTCCCCGCTTTTCCGCGCTCGCCAGTCTGCGCAGCTCATCGCCGATCTGCTCGCCGTGCCCCGTGTGCAAGAGTTCTCGGAGCTGATGGAACGGGATTACGGCGACGCCGAGGGCACCATCGTGGCCGGGTTGAGCGAGGAAAATATCCACCGCCTGATGGACCTGGGGGAGAGCGAAGAGCACCTGGTGGAACGCGCGATCAACGTGCTGTTCAAGATCTCCGTGCAGCACCCGGGGCAGCGAGTAGTTGTGGTCAGCCACGGTTCGCTGATTCGCTCGGTGCTCACCGAGTTGCACGGCCCGGGTCAGGAGAGGGTTGCGAACGGAGCGGTCATCCGGGTAGAGGCCGAGCTGCTGACCAATTATGTGGCCCGTGAGCCACTGTGGCACTGACTCCGTACTGAAAAGAGAAATCCACGTTGACCTCAAGTCAACGTGGATTTCATTTTTCGGCTGGCAACTGCCGCCGAGCTAGAGCGAACGCAGGAGCACCGAAGTGCCCTGACCGCCGCCGCCGCAGATGCCGACTGCCCCGAGCGAACCGGAGCCAAGTTCCTGCAGCTGGCGAGCCAGCGTACCGATGATGCGAGCGCCGGAGGCCCCGATCGGGTGGCCCAGCGCGATTGCGCCGCCGTGCGGGTTCACAATCTTGGCATCAAGGCCCAGCGTGGCCGTCGACTGCACCGAAACGGCGGCGAAAGCCTCATTGATTTCCACGACCTGCAAATCCGCGGCCTTGGCTCCTGCCTTGTCCAACGCGGTATTGATCGCGTTGGACGGCTGGTCGTGCAGGGTGCGGTCCGGGCCGGCGACGAACGCGTGGGAGAGGATTTCGGCCAGTGGCTTCAACCCCAGACGTTCCACGGCGGCATCGCTTGCCAGCACGACCGCGGCGGCGCCGTCGGTAATCTGCGAGGAGTTGCCGGCGGTCACGGTGCCGTCCTTGGCGAAGGCAGGACGAAGACCCGACAGGGAATCGACGGTAGTCTGCGGGCGAATCCCGTCGTCGGCAGCAAATACGGTATCGCCCTTTCGGCTGCTCACCGTGAAGGGGGCGATTTCCCCGGCAAAGAATTCCCCGGAGGCTGCGGCGCGCTGGTGCGAGGCCGCGGCGACCTCGTCCTGCGGCTGGCGGCCCAGCTTCAGCGTGGTGTTGTGTTCCTCGGTGGAGATGCCCATGGAACGCTTCTCATGCGCATCGGTCAAACCGTCATAATCCAGGGTGTCGAGCATTTCAATGGCACCGTACTTGGTGCCCGCGCGGGCGCGCTGCACATGGGGTGCCAAGGACATCGATTCCTGGCCGACGGCCAGCACCACGTCAACCTCGCCGCTGGCGATCAGCCGTTCGCCGGCCACCACGGCTTCGGCGCCCGAAAGGCATACCGCGTTCAACGTGATGGCCGGAACGTCCAGCCCCACCCCGGCGCCGACCGCGGTCTGCCGTGCCGGGTTCTGCCCGGCGCCAGCCTGCAATACCTGTCCGGCGATCACGCGCTGGACCTCGCTCGGTGCAACTCCGGCGCGTTCCAGTGCAGCCTTGGCCGCGTGGGCGCCCAGCTCGGTTGCGGGGATGCTTGCCAGCGCGCCGTTGAAGCGCATAAACGGGGTGCGTGCGTAGCCTACAATTTTGACGCTCATGCTGTGAGGTCCTCCTGGAGTTCGACGATGAATTTTGCTGCGGTGATGTCCTTGATGCTTTCCGGAGTTTCGCCCGGGGCCACCTGGCGTAGCACCAGTTTTGCATTAACTATGTCGAAGACGGCGCGGTCCGTGATGATTCGATCCACGACGCCGACCCCGGTCAGCGGCAGGTCGCACTTTTCCACGATCTTCGAGCTGCCATCCTTGGCCACGTGATCGGTCAGCACGATGACCCGGGGGGTGCCTGCGACCAGATCCATGGCGCCGCCCATGCCCTTGACCAGCTTGCCCGGGATGGTCCAGTTGGCCAGGTCGCCGTTGGCGGCAACCTGCAGGGCACCGAGGATCGCCGTTTGCACGTGGCCGCCGCGGATCATGCCGAAGGACATGGCCGAATCGAAGAAGCTTCCGCCGGGAAGAATCGTCACCGTCTGCTTGCCGGCGTTGATCAGGTCCGCGTCCTCTTCGCCTTCGAAGGGGAAGGGGCCCATGCCCAACAGTCCATTCTCGCTTTGCAGCTTGACCGAGACGCCCGCCGGTAGGTTGTTCGCCACCAGGGTGGGAATGCCGATCCCAAGGTTTGCGTACTGGCCGTCGGTCAGTTCGCTGGCGGCCAGTGCCGCCATCTGATCTCTATTCCACATGCTTAGGCCTCCTGCTTCGGGCGGACGGTGCGCTGTTCGATGTCCTTGACGTCGTCGGCATCGACGAGCGTCGAGACGAAAATACCTGGCGTTTCCACCAAAGACGGATCGAGGTAGTCCGCACTAATGTGCTCGGCCTCGGCGAAGGTATGCCGCCCGGACATGGCGGCAAGCGGATTGAAGTTCTTCGAGGTCATGCGGTAGCGCAGATTGCCTTCGCCGTCCGCCTCATAGGCGCGGACCAACGCGATGTCGGCGACGATGCCGCGTTCCAAGATCGCCAGCTTGCCGTCGAATTCCATGACTTCTTTGCCCTCGGCCACGGGGGTGCCGACGCCGGTCGGCGTGAAGAAGGCCGGGATCCCGGCGCCCCCTGCGCGCAAGCGTTCGGCCAAGGTGCCCTGGGGGACGAATTCAACTTCGAGATCCCCGTCGAGGAACTGCTGGGCGAAGAGCTTGTTTTCCCCCACGTAGGAGGCCAGCACCTTGGAGACCTGCTTGTTCTCCAGCAGCACGCCTAGCCCTTTTCCATCAACGCCCATATTGTTGGACACGATGGTCAGGTTGCGAGCGCCCGAGTCGCGCAGGGCGGTGATCAGGCGGTTGGGTATCCCGCTGAGCCCAAAACCGCCGACGGCAACGGTCATTCCGTCCTTGACCACGGCGGCAAGTGCCTGAGCGGCGTCCTCACGATACTTCGTTGACATTTTCTGACTCCATCCGTCCATATTATGGATTTGAGTGTTCCCTATCTTCGAAGGTAGTAACTCCAAGTCCATAGCTCAATAGATATGGGAAAAGAACCCGATATTGCTCGACAGGTGAAGAGCAATACCCAATTCGTTCACACTATGGACACTTGGAGGAGTAGTAGCCGCGCCGCCCAAAGTGCATCCGCGCCATTGCGTTGGGCCGCTTATTGAATGCGTCATGTTCCTCATATTATGGACTGCTTCGTTCATAATATGGTCATGAGCAAATCTCCTGCCGGTGCACAGGTCGTCGGACGCTTGGCCGCGGTATTGCGTGCGGTCAGCACCTCCATGCCGGAAGGAATCACGACCACGCAGGTCGCGCGGCTTACCGGGCTCGCGCGGCCGACGGTGCACCGGCTGCTGACAGCGCTGGTCGCCGAGGGCTTCTGCGACCACGACCACCGGGCGGGGCGCTGGCTACTGGGCCCCGAGCTCTATCTGATGGGTGCGGTAGCGGCCGAACGCTACGACATCAGCGAGCTCGCCAGGGGGCACGTGACCGCGTTGGCCGAAGAATCCGGGGAGAGCGCCTTTCTCTCAGCCCGGCGCGGAGACGAAACGGTCTGCCTGCTGCGCCAAGACGGAGCATTCCCGATCCGTTCGTTTGTCCTCTATGAAGGCCGGCGCTTCCCGCTCGGGGTCGCCTCGGCAGGCATCGCGATTCTCGCCTTTCTTCCCGAAGAGCTCGTCGAACGCTATCTGGCTAGCAACAACCTCGTGGCCGAGTACGGCCAAGCGCACAGCGCCAAGCAATTGCGCCAAAAAGTGGAAGAGACCCGCACCCTTGGCTACTCGGTTAATCCGGGGCTCATCGTCGAAGGCAGCTGGGGGATAGGCGCCGCGGTCTTCGACGCCTCGGGCCAGCCGGCCTGGGCGCTGAGCCTGACCGGAATCGAATCGCGCTTCGAGGTGGCCCGGCAAGAATCGCTGGGCCAATTATTGCTGCACCACGCGCATGAGCTGTCGCTGAAACTTCGCGGATCGGGACTGCCGGCCAACAGATAGGCCAGGTCGGCCGATCCCACGCCAGGTCGCTGGGACTCGCTGGGTGTCAACGACGAGCCGGACATTTTTCTCGGGTAACGTACGAATCAGATCGTCCGAGCACGAAGAGGAAAGCTGGCATTGGTGAACACCATCCCGCAAGGCTTATTAACCCCGCAAATCCTGGTCGACGTCGATATTCTCGAGCGGAACATCGACCGCGTGGCGCAGAACGTTGCAGGCAAGGGACTTGCCTTGCGGCCGCACGCGAAAACGCACAAGATGCATGAGATCGCCGCCCGCCAGCTCGATTCCGGAGCAGTGGGACTGACGGTCGCAACCATCGGGGAGGCCCTGACCTTCGCGCTGCACGGGGTGGCGGATCTCTTTGTCGCTTTCCCCTTGTGGGTCTCCGAGGTCCAAGCGGCACGCATTCGCAAGTTGCTGCGCTATGTCAGGCTCTCCTTGGGCACCGACTCCGTTGCAGCCGTCGAGCAGCTTGCCCGGCAGCTGGGAGACAAGGCCGACAAATTAGGGTTGATGATCGAGATCGACAGCGGTCACCACCGCAGCGGTGTGCACCCCCGCGGCGCATTGGATGTCGCCCGCGCCGCCCGCGATGCCGGGCTGAACGTCATTGGCATTTTCACCTTCCCAGGTCATAGTTATGCACCGGGCCGGGCGCAAGAGGTAGCCGCGGAAGAACAGCAAGCGCTCGTCGAAGCGGCCGGCTTGCTCCGCGAAGACGGCTTCGAACTCAAACGCATCAGCGGCGGCTCCACGCCGACGGCAGAGCTTGCGGACAATTCGTTGCTGACCGAGGTGCGCCCCGGCGTTTATGTATTTGGCGACGCGCAGCAGTTCGAACTGGGACGCTGCCGCTGGGAAGACATCGCCTTGAGCGTTGCTTCCACGGTGATCAGCCGGCATGAAGGGGACGAACTCATCCCGCGGCGGATCGTCCTGGACGCGGGCAGCAAGATCCTCGGCGGCGACCGCCCCGCCTGGACCAGCGGATTTGGCCGGATCCTTGAAAACCCGGACGCGCGGATCAGCGCGGTATCCGAACACCACGCAACGGTGCTGTGGCCCGAGAACCAGCCGCTTCCCGCCCATGGGGAGCAGCTCCGCGTGATCCCCAACCATGTGTGCGTGGCGGTGAACCTGGTGGATCAGGTCACCGTGCTCCGCGCCGGCGAGGTCGCCGAACGGTGGGACGTGGCGGCACGCGGGCTGAACTACTAGGGTTTCGTATCTCGGATTCACTGAGGGGACGAAAGGCAATATTTCGCGTTCAGGCAGTCTAAGCATCCGGGAAGGCCTGTAGCGCTGATGCGACTTCGCACCAGCGCTACAACGTGGTTAGACGTGTGCGGCGTGGTTGTCTGACCGCACTGTTGCGGCCGGCGAAATCTGGTACGCCGGGTCAAGGTCGATTTGCGACATATGCTCAAGGTATCCGCGCTGGATATCGATTTGCTCCGCGACATATTTGGCATCATGCCAAACTCCCCAAATGAAGCTCGAGCCGCGGCTTGACTGCCAAGGCTGGCCCAAGAAGTAGACGCCGCTCTCTTCGGATACACCTCGCTGATGGAGAGGCCTTCCCTGCTCATCGAAGGTATCCACCTGCAGCCACTGGTAGTCGACAGCAAAACCCGTGGCCCAGATGATAGTCGTAACTCCAGCGGCCTCCAGATCCATCTCCAGGATGGGATGGATAAGTTCTTCCGGATCATCGCCGAGGACTCGGGCCTGCGGCTCTTCGGGGAAGTTCAACCCATTGCGCGCAATGTAGGCATCCGCCTCATCGAGTACTGACAGGTAGTTCGCATCTCCATTGGCAATGTTGCGGGCCAGATCCGGGGCGAAACGCATTCTCCCCATCGAATAAGTTTCGGTGCGTCCGAGCAGTTTGATGCCGCCTGCCGCCAGTTCGCGGAAGTTCACGGTATGTCCGCCGTTGGCGCCGCTGACCGCGATGGTGACGTGCTCGGCACCCTTGGGAGGCGCTGCGGCTGACCATTTATCCAGAACGCCAAGCCACCAGCAGAAGTCCTGGCCGCGATACTGGCGCGGCGGTCGATCGTGGGGACCAACCGACAGGTAGACCTGCCGGCCGGCTGCGCGCAGCTCGTTGGCGATCTGCACCCCCGAAGATCCTGCTCCGACTACCAGCACGCCACCATCGCGTAGCTGCTGCGGGTTTCGGTACGAATGCGAATGCATTTGGGTGAGCGGGGAAGAATCCGCGACGATGGGAGGAATAACGGGTATCTGGAATGGGCCGGTGGCCGCAACGACGAAGCGGGTGTTTATGATCCCCTCGGACGTTTCAACTTTAAAGCCCGGCTTGCCGTTGTTCCTCTGCACGGATTTAACTTCGACGCCGCTGCGAATTGGTGCCCCAAAGCCTTCTGCATAAGCGGCGAAGTAATCCGCAACGCTCTCCTTGGGTGCAAATCCGTCGGCGGGAACATCCGCAAAAGTCATGCCTGGGAAACGGTCATGCCAAGCCGGGCCATTGGCAACTAGCGAATCCCAGCGTCCGGTGCGCCAGCGTTCGGCTATGCGGTCCTTTTCCAGGACGATATGGGGAACCCCTAGATTTGTTAGATGTTCGCTCATCGCGACTCCGGCCTGTCCTGCGCCGACAACTAGAACTTCCGTCTCTTGACTCGACATGCCAACCTCCATTGCTATTAATAGTCAGATTCGATGCGACGTGGCACTGTCGTGTGCTCCCGATTCACCGCGTCGCGGGGAATCTTTCGTCTATTGGGGTACCTTCAGAAAACCGTATTTCAGCACATCATTCAAACATTTGTTCTCGCTAATCTGCATCGGATTTTCAGATGTAGAGTGGCGCTCAAACCAGGGTGCCGGTGCGCCGATAGGCGATTCGAATTCCAGCCATCGAAGAATTCGCGGTTAGGCAACCCAAGCTGAGCGGGAACGATGCTTCTGCGCTTTGCTATGCCAGCGGAACGCTCGCCGCGACGCCAGTTAAGTTAGCGGGCGAGAGCAAGGTGTCGAGGAGGCCGGGATCCACCAGGCCGTAGGACAGCACTAATTCCTTGATGCCTTGCCCGCTGGCTAGGGATTCCTTGGCTAGGCTCGCCGCGTTCGCGTAGCCGATATGGGGTGCTATTCCCGTGATGATGCTGACCGATTCGGACATGCGTCGTGCCAGAACTGGTTCGTTGGCCGTAATGCCATCGACGCATCTGGTGCGCAGGGTATGGCAAGCGGAGGCCAACCACTGCAGCGACTCGAGGAGGCAATCGACCATCACCGGTTCAAAGGCGTTCAGCTGCAACTGGCCGGCTTCTACTGCCATTGTCACGGTTGCGTCGGCACCCACCACCCGGAAGGCAACCTGGTTCACGACCTCCGGAATCACCGGGTTCACCTTTCCCGGCATGATCGAAGAGCCGGCTTGGACCGCGGGCAGGAAGATTTCATTAAATCCTGTTTGCGGGCCGGAGGAAAGCAGGCGCAAATCATTGCAGATCTTCGACAGCTTGACGGCCGAACGCTTGAGCACGCCCGAGAGCAGCATGAATACTCCGGTGTCGGAGGTCGCTTCAACCAGATCGCGGGCGGATACCAATTCCAGGCCGGTCAGGTTGTTGAGTTCTCGAGTTACCAATGCGCGGTACTCCGGGTGGGCGGTGATTCCGGTGCCGATGGCCGTAGCGCCGAGGTTGATTTCCGATAAGTGCGCCGGGAGCTCGGATAGCCGGGCCAAGTCTTCGCGCAAGGTTTCGGAAAATGCAGCAAATTCCTGGCCTAGGGTCATCGGGACGGCATCCTGCAGCTGCGTCCTGCCGATCTTGAGGATCTGGGCAAACTCGAGTCCTTTGGCCGCAAAGGAATCAACCAGGAGCTGGTGTTCGGCGCTGTAGTCTCGCAACGCCGAGAGCAAGGCGATCTTCACCGCGGTGGGGTAGGTGTCGTTGGTGCTTTGGCCCATGTTGACGTGGTCAATCGGGTCGAGCTCGTGGTACGCGCCCTTGGCGAATCCCAGAATCTCCAGTGCACGGTTGGCGATGACCTCATTGAGGTTCATATTGGTGCTGGTGCCGGCGCCGCCCTGGATGCGGTCAACGGGGAAATGCGCGTCGAAGAGCCCGTCGCGGACCTCCAACGCGGCTTGGTCGATGGCGGCCGAACGTTGCGGATCGAGCAGCCCCAGGCTGGTGTTGGCCCTGGCCGCTGCGCACTTGACTGCGCCAAAGGCCCAGACCAGTGAGCGCAGGCTGCCCACGGGGCGCCCGCTGATGGGGAAGTTCTCGACGGCTCGGAGGCTGCTGATGCCCCAATATGCATCGGCCGGCACTAGGCGTTCGCCAAGCGAATCACGCTCAAGGCGTGTGGCGGGAACGTGGCGCTCTTCGGCTCCGGCGGCATTGGGTAGAGAGGTATTCATGATCGGTTCACTCGTTTCCTGCGTTTCGGGGTATCCCGACAAAATCCAGTGCCGTCAGCGCCAAAGCGATGGCACCGTCGTGGATGGCAAGGTTGGCCGCGTCGCCAATGCAATGTGCGGCAAATTCGGGTTGGTGATTGGCCGCAGGAAAGCAGCCCAACCCGATGTAGGGGTGGATCGCAGGGACTATTTGGGAGACGTTGCCCATGTCGGTTGAGGCGCGGTTCATGGTGGCTTGTTCTGGCGGGGCGTCGAAGGTTCGGCCCAGTGCCTGGGCATGGGCCGTATAGATATCCAGGGCCCGCTGCTCTGTGCGGAACTCCGAGTAGGGTTCGGACTCCGGGGTGATCTCCAGTTGGGCTCCGGTTGCCAAGGCCCCTGCTTCGAAGCACTTGTTCACGCGCTCGTGCAGCGGTTCCAGTTCGGCCAGTGTTTCGGCGCGGACGTACCAGCGGCCCCGGGTGGTCTCCGGAATCGCGTTGGGCGCTTCCCCGCCCCGGGTCTGCACTCCATGGACGCGGGTTTCCTGGGGCAGCTGCTGGCGCAGCAGCCCCAGGGCCACCTGGGCGATGACAAAGGCATCGTTGGCATTGATTCCTTGGTCTGGATACGCCGCGGCATGGGCAGATTTCCCGCGGTACTCCACCTGCTGGTGGGCGACGGCGAAGGGATTCGCCACCGCGGAGTCAACGGGGCTGGGGTGGACCATCATCGCCAAGTCGAGGCCTTGGAACGCGCCCTTCTTGAGCATTTCGATTTTTCCGCCGCCGCCTTCTTCCGCCGGGGTTCCGTACAGCTCGATGCACAGGTCGTACTCGTCGGCGAATCCAGCCAAGGCGCAGGCTGCGCCCACCGAAGCAGCGCTGATGATGTTGTGCCCACAGGCGTGGCCCAGCCCGGGCAGCGCGTCATATTCGGCCATCAGTCCGATACGGCGGCTTCCGGTGCCGAAACTGGCGCGCAGGGCTGTGGGAAATCCCAGGTATCCACCTTCGATGATGAATCCGCGCTCCGCCAAGAATTCTGCGGTCCAGCCCGCGGCGCGGTGCTCTTCCCAACCGAGCTCCGGATTCGCATGAATCCTCTCGGAGTAGGCGACCAGCGCTGGCTGTTCCCGGCGGACGGCATCCATCACGCGTTCCCGATTGGTGGCGAGGCCTGCCGTCAAGGGCGATGGTGGATTATCGATCATCGCCGGGCACTCCATAACCCTCGGAGAGCAGTGGATCCAAGCCGCGAGTCACGTAGGCATCTCGCTGCGGCATCCAGATTTCCAGCAGCTTGCCCAATTCGGCAATCGGGCGCTCATGCCAATCCACGCGCAGATCGGTATCCCGCCACCCATGCCCAGAGACCACCGACATGCCTGCGGAATAGACCGGCCCGGCTTCGCCGCCCGCGGCGATGGCAGCCTGGAGGCCCGCCAGCAGCTGCTCTTCAAGTTCGCCATCGGCCGTTTCGAATGCGTCGCAGGCTGCCTGCAGAACTCCCGGGTCGGCCAGCATGTTGCCGGCCGCTACGCAGGAAGCTCCCTTGCCCTGTCCGTAGACGCCCAGCGTCCGGGATCCGTTGAAGACCGCGGAACCGCCCTGGGAGTCCAGGACGACGAGCTGTCGGAAGTCGATGTTTTCGGCCGAGTCGGTCACGGCGTCCAATGCCTGTTGTGCGCTGTCTCCCGCTTCGAGACGGTCAAGCAGGGCCGGCCCCAGCCGGGGGTCGGTGATGTTCTGCGAGCTGACTGCCCCGACCCCGTCGCGCAGATGGATGCATCTGGCCGCAACGGCAGGAGACGAGGAGCAAACTGCCATGCCGAAGCGGCCATTGCCGTCGGTGCCTGCAATGCTGAAAGTCATTTTCTCTATTCCCCCGAAAGCACTGCGGTGGCATCGATTTCGACAAGCCACTCGGGGCGGGCCAGCGCCGAGACTACCAAGCCGGTGGATACGGGGAAGACGCCCTTGAGCCAACGGCCCATGGTCCGGTATACGGTTTCGCGGTAACGTGGGTCAATCAGGTAGACGGTCACCTTGACGATGTCCTCAAGTGATCCTCCGGCTTCCTCCAGCAGCATCTTGATATTGGCCATGGCCTTGTCGGTCTGTGCTTCCACATCGCCGAGGCCCACCGATTCGCGGGTGTCCAGATCCTGGCCGATCTGACCACGGAGGTATACGACGCCGCCGGCTACAACGGCCTGGCACAGGTCGTTGTCCAAGTTCTGTTCGGGGTATGTCTCTTTGGTATTGAAGGTGCGGATACGAGTGTGCTTCATTGTTTTACAACCTTTTCCTCTGATGGGTGGATGTCGGAATGCGCGCTTGGTTAGGGGCCATTCGTTGCCTCGGCACCCGCGCCAGTTGGCACGCGTGCTTTGACTCCAGCATTCACCGCGCCATCAAATCTGTCTAACAGTTTTTTTCGAGAAACTAAATCTGATATTCAGATTTAGTGGAATTTGCTGGTTGGCTGCCATGCCTACGCGGATGGGGGCGCAGCCGGTTTCCGTTTTTCGATGTTGGCGGGCTGCAAGGACTGCCGGCGCGGTTGCCGTAGCCTGCGCGGCATTAAGCGTGGGCTAGTTCCTTTGAGGGGTTCTCGCGGGATCCTTCGCTTGCTCCGCGACTGTGAATCCGCGCTTGGCCGCATCTTCTCGATCCAGCGTCATCAAGTCGATGCCCTTGGTTTCTTTCATGGTCAGCAAGGTCGCCAGGCCGAGGATGCCGATGGCGATCATATAGAAGGCCGGTGCCATGATATTTCCGGTTTCTGCGATGAGCCAGGTCAAGATCAGCGGGACGGTGCCGACGAAGATGGCTGCGGTGACGCTGTAGGCAATGGAAAGGCCGGATTGCCGGGTGCGCGTTGGAAAAATCTCCGCGACGGTAACTGCATGGACGCCAAGGACAATGGCCAAGATGACGCCCAGTCCAATGGTGCTCACCGTACCGGCCCACGCGGTGTCCAGCTGCATGATCGAAAAGAGCGGGTAGGAGCAAACGATCATCAGCACCGCAGAGCCAACCATCAGTGGTTTGCGTCCAATCCGGTCGGACCAGGCGCCGAATAACGGCACAAGGACCAAGGCGGTCACAGAGGCGACGGTCGAGAGCAAGGCGGCCGACTCAATACTCATGCCAATGAATTCTTCCTGGTAGGTCAGCAGGTAGACCAAGACGATGTAGAAGGCGACGTTCATCATGATCTCGATGCCGCTGGTCTGCAGCAACTGTTTCCAGTTGTTCCGGAACACCTCCTTGAGCGGGCTTTGGGCGACTTCATCCAACTTCTCCAAGGCCTTGAACTCTGGAGTGTCCTCTACCTTCGCCCGGATATAGAAGCCAATGATGCCCAAGGGAGCGGTCAGGATGAACGGAATGCGCCAACCCCAATCCTGCACTGCTTCGGGACCCAAGACGTTGTTCATCAGCAGAACCATCAGCGAAGCGCCGAGGAAACCCAATAGGCTGCCGACCTCCAGCCAGCTGACGCCGAAACCGCGATGCCTGGCCGGGGAGGCTTCCGCCAGGAACGCCGCGGCGCTGCCGAACTCGCCGCCTGCGGCCAAGCCCTGGACCATCCGGGCGGCGACCAGCAGGATTGGCGCCCAGATGCCGATCGTGTTGTAGCCCGGGAGCAACCCGACGACGAGGGTAGCGACGGACATGGAGATGATGACCATGGACAATGTGCGCTTGCGGCCGAACTTGTCGCCGATATAGCCGAAGAGCAGCGCACCCAAGGGGCGGACTCCGAACGAGACGGCAAAAACGGCAAAGACGGCCAGCAAGCCTGCGGTCTTGTCCTGTGCGGGGAAGAAGACTGCGGCAATGGTGGAAGCCATGTAGGCATAGATGGCCCAGTCGAACCAGTGGACAAGCACGCCGATGGAGCCGGCGGCCACTGATTTGCGCAGGCTCTTCTGTTCGATCGCAGGAGACGGTGGGATGCTCATGGTGGTCCCTTCGGTGAAGATGAACGCGGGGTCGAAGCTGGCATGGCGGCGGCCCGCTGATGGTCGAATGCTTGGTTCGTCTAAAATGCAGCTGAATTTCAGCTGCATCGATCCGCGGCTCCGGTGCAGTCCCCGCCGCGGAGGCGAGCGTCGTGCCTTGTGGTTGACGTGCAGGAGGCTCAGGTCGAGCGAGTTGCACCCAAGCGTGAAGTCCGCTGTCCGGCGGGCAGCTGACTAAAGTATTCACGGCGCCATGAAACCTGTCTAACAGTTTTTTCAGAGGGCTGGCATCTGATATTCAGATGCAGTGGTCTATGCTGTAGGGATGGATGTCACTCTCACTCAAATGAGGTATTTCGCCGAGGCGGCGGCCCGGCTGTCAATGACTGGCGCCGCCGAGCGGCTAAACGTCGCGCAGTCTGCGGTCTCCAGCGCCGTTGCCCAGCTCGAACGCCAAATCGGTTCGCAGTTCTTCATCCGCCAACGCTCCAAAGGGCTGGTGCTCACTCCCGCGGGTGAGTCATTCCTCAGGGACGCGCGAGCCGTCCTGGCCCATGTCGAAGAGACCGTGGAGCACGCCCGCGGTGAACAGACGGCGCTCGCCGGACGAGTGCGCCTCGCCTGCTTCAGCACCTTGGCGCCATTCCTGCTTCCCGGTGTGCTCGGCAGGTTGCATGCAGAGCATCCGGATCTTGAACTGGAAGTGGTGGAGGCCGATGCGGCAGGCTGCTCGGCGGCATTGCTGAACGGCCAAGTTGACCTGGCGCTGTGCTATGACCTGGGGCTGCCAGAGGAGGTGGCCGCCACCTCGGTGCATGCGGCCCGCCCCTACCTGGCGTTGCCTCCGGAGCACCGTTTCGCGCAGCGCAAGGAAGTGGAGCTCAAGGAACTGCGCGATGAACCGTTCGTGTTGCTGGATCTGCCGCATACGCGGGAGCTGATGCTTTCCATCCTTGCCGCGGCGGGCCTGGAGCCGAATGTACGGTTCCGCTCTGGCAGCTATGAGACGGTGCGCACCTTTGTTGCCAACGGCCATGGGTATTCCATCTTGCATCAGCGCCCGCGCCATGACTTCACCTACGACGGCGGACGGGTGATACCGGTTGCGCTCAAGGGAAAGGTGCCGGAGTTGCAGACCGTCATTGCCCGATTGCGGATTCAGCGCCCGACGGCAAGAACGCGGGCGGTGGCGCAGGCGGTGCGGCAGCAGATCGCCGGGCTTCTGGCAGAATCCCCGGAGGGATCCAGCTAGTTCTTCGCCTAGGAGATCCGCTCCAGCATGAAGTCGATCAGCCGGCGCTGGCGAGAGCCGCTCACGGTTTCTGGATCGAGCATCGCGGTGATGTGCAATCCCATCATCGTGTTCAACAGCTCGTGGGCAACCAGGTCGGGATCCCCGAAGGCCGCCTCCGGCCTGTCAGTTAATTCTTCAGCGAGGCAGGACATGATCGCCGCATGCCATTGGGTAAGCGCATCTCGGCCCACCCTGCGTAATTCGTGGTCGCTCTGTGCCCGTTGCCAGAAGGATACGGCCACCCTGGCCTCCACCGTGGTCAGGTCCTCGGCCGGGATGATCTCGAAGCACAGCGCGCGCAGGGCGTGCCGGCCCCGCTTGGCCTTCGTCGACAACGCAATGCGCTCATTGGTTCGTTGGCAGATGAGTTCATAGGCCGCTAGGAGCAGCGCGTTTTTATTGGGAAAGTAGTGCGCCAGGATCCCGGGGGCCGCGTATCCGCATTCGCGGGCGATGTCACGCATGCTCGCGTTCTCGATGCCCTGCTCGGCAATGATTCTCCATGTAGTCTCGATGATGACTTTACGGCGTTCGGTGTGGTCAACTAACCGGGGCATGGAGTTACTCCTTGAAAGATGAGGGGCTGGTGGAGGCCCTGAGCGTCTCCACCAGCCGTCACTGTACCATCGCCGAAGGCGAGCGCTATGGCAACTATTCGCCGCTGCAGCCGGTGGGGGTGCAATGGCCTGTCGCCGAAGCCGGCAGATTCAGGGTTGGATTCTGGTCGAAGAATCCATGGGGCTTGAGCTTGAAGCCCGTGGTGTCAACCGGCATGATCGGCCAATCTTCGGGACGGGGGAAGTGCGTGAGCCCGAATGAGTGCCACAGCACCAGATCCTGGCCATCGATATCCCGATCCTGCGCGGCGTATGCGGGAAGGCCCGCTCCGCCGGGATGCTGGTTGACGAAGTCTCCGGCGGCGTAGAGCTCGTTTTCCGCGAAGCGGGTGACCCACAGGTGATGGCGGGCAAAGGCGGCGCGTGCGGCAATGGAGGAGTCCTCGGCCATGGCCAGGGTGGGGGCGCCTTCGGGGTAGAGGGTGTAGCCGACCGGCTCGTCCATCTGGTTCAGCGATTCCGGGTTGCTGATATGCCAAACCCTGCCCACGCTGCCGTCCGCGTCGCGGATGGCAGCGGTTTCGGAGCCCAGCACCTTCCGGGTTTGGGTGAACGCATTGCCGTGCGGATTGCCGGGCCCCTTGGGCAGGCGTTTCAGATCCAGCTCCTCCACGCGGTTGGTGGCCCCGTCGATCATCATGTCCATGCGGGCGCTGAACAGGTGCTGGTGGTAAGGAGCGCCGAGGCCCGGCGCGATCTCCGAGGCATATTCGTAGCCCTTGTGCGGCAGCGCGGCGGTGAAGACGATGCCGGTGGCCTTGGCCTCGAACTCGATCGTGCCATCCAGATAGAGGTACCAGTAGAAGCCGTAGTCGTAGTTCCCCACGGTGGTGAAGAAGGAAACTACCAGGCGCCGGTTGCGGCGCACCTCGTTGGATCCGGCCCACTCGTCGGTGTGCTTCCACGCGATCCCGGCGTCTTCCTCGTGGATGCAGATGCCATTGGGAATGGTCCGTGGATTGCCGAAGTCATCGGCCACCACGGGGGAGAGGTAGGTGATCTCGCCCAGGCAGTCGCAGCCGAGCTGCAACGAATTCGCATCGCGGCCGACCAGGTATTCGCCTGAATCGAAGTAGTTCTGCCAGCTGCGGTAGGGCGCCGGGTCCCCGTAGGGGACGACCATTTCGGAGATGGCGGCCCGGTGCATCACCGGACGTCGCCGGCCGTCGAAGGTGTGGTGCAGCTGGTGCAGGACAAGTCCCTCGCGGGCGTCGAAGCCCACGCGCAGGTCCCAGCCTAGCCAGGACAGGTGGTTTCCCTCGAGGGTGAAGCTGGCGCCTTCGGGCTGGATGACCTCGATCGGCTTGAGGTCGGTGCGCAGCTCACCCTGAATTGCCGGATCGGTGTAGTTGCCGTTGACCTCCGGCACCGGGACCGGGCCGTCATCGATCAGGTGGTTCACGCGCCGGTTCTCCACGTCAACGAAGGCGACCAATCCGTCGATCGGGTGTGCCCAGGCGTGGTCCCCGGGATGGTCCTGGCGGAACCCCAGGCCGCGCAGCAGGCGCTTGCCGGTTTCGTTCTCGTACTCGAAGACCCCTGCGGACAAGGGTGCAACCCGGACCTGCTCGGAGGTCAGCCCGCGGGAAGCCAATGCGGCGATCCACTGCTCATCCGCGGCCAGGATTTCCTCGATGATCTCGAACTCTTCGAGCAGCACCGGCATTTGTCCATCCACTGCGGGGTCGAGCTCGCGCTTGGTGAGTACGGCCCGGCTGTCGAGGGACAGGGTGATGTCGAGGGAGCGGGATAGCGCGGCATCCCAGAGCATCACCCGGACACGGCGGTCAATATCGCTGGACGGGACTGGATACAGGGCTTCCTTGGCAGGTTCAAGCAGACCCACATAGGCGAACCTGGTCGAATCCAGCACCAGGCCTGCACCTTCCAGTATGGCGCGAGTTGCCTGGTATTCGTCGGCTGTGAGCTGTTCCAGGGGATGCGCGGGGCGCGTCACTGCGCGATCGCTTTGGAGTGTCATGGGGCTTCCTTAATGCATGGTTTTGATGATACAACTGTTCAATCAACAATTTTATGTTACCCAAGTCACCCCCTCTCGTAAAGGGGTGTCTTGAAAAGAATCAGCCACCTGCCCGGAGAAGTCGAGATCCGAACATGGACCCAAAAAACAAGAGCTCGAAAACGCTGTGCGCGCTGCGCTATTTGCTGAGCATCGTGGTGCTCGCGGTTTCGGCCGCGCATGTGCTCGCCGCGTTTCAGGGGCCCAAGTCCATGTTTTTGGCCATGAGCGCGATGGGGGTCCTGTGCCTGGTTTGCCTGCCGCATCTCGTGTCGGCGACCTGCGAAATCGAGAAGTCGACGCTTCAGGTCATGCTCATGTCCGCTGCAATGGCAGTGGCCCATTTGCTCTGGATCAGCATGTCCGGCCACCGGGGGCACGGGCAGGCGCATGGGCACGTCGCCGAGCGGCTCTCCCCGCTTGCGGCAGACGCTACCGGGCAGCACTCCGCCACGATGCTTGGCCTGATTGCCCTCGAACTTGCGACGTTGGCGGTGGCATCCATCGTGTTGCGCGCTAGCCGTGCACTGCGCAATCAACCAGCTCTGCCAGTCAATTAACCTGTCACCCAACCAACCCAGATACCCAACCAACGGAGATCAACATGAGAAACCAAACCCTTTCCTCCTGGGATGCCGCCGCAAATGCCCTGCGAATCGACGGGCGCGCCTTCATCGGCGGGCGGCGCCAGGAGGCCTCGTCGGGAATCCAGCGACTGACCACCAGCCCTATCGACAACCGTGAGCTGGCCTTGCTGAGCTCGTGCGGCCAAGAGGAGGTCGATTTGGCTGTTTCTGCCGCCCGGCGTTCATTCCCGGCGTGGTCGCGTTCGGGGGCGGAGAGCAGGAAGGCTGTGCTTCTGGCCTGGGCGGACCTCATGGAAGCGCAGGCCGAGGAATTGGCGCTGCTTGAGAGCCTCGACAGCGGCAAGCCGATCCTGCAGACCAGCACGGTGGACGTTCCCGGCGCCATCTCCACCCTGCGCTGGTATGCCGAGGCCATCGACAAGCAATCCGGGGAATTGCCTGCTGTTCCGCCGGGAGCCACGGCACTGGTGACGCGCGAGCCGCTGGGTGTGGTGGCGGCCATCGTGCCGTGGAACTATCCGCTGGAAATTGCCATGTGGAAGCTGGCGCCAGCGCTGGCAGCCGGGAACTCGGTGGTCTTGAAGCCCGCGGAGCAGACGTCGTTGAGTATCTTGCGTACCGCGGAGCTGGCGGCCGAAGCGGGGGTGCCCGATGGTGTGTTGAGCGTGCTTACCGGCTCTGGGCGAGAAGTGGGTTCGGCGCTAGCCCTGCACATGGATGTTGACGCCCTGGCCTTCACCGGCTCGACCGCCGTTTCGCGGACGCTGCTTGAAGCCTCGGGGCGGAGCAATCTCAAGCGTTTGAGCCTGGAGGCGGGTGGCAAAAGTTCCAATCTGATTTTTGCAGACACCGCCGATCTGGCGGCGGCCGCCGAGAAAGCTGCTTTCGGTGCTTTTTATAATCAGGGCCAGGTGTGTTCGGCAAATTCTCGGATTCTGGTCCAGCGGTCGGTCCATGATGAGTTCGCCGAGTTGCTCGAGCAGGCGACAAAAGCCTACCTGCCGGCCGATCCGCTGGCTGGGGTAGGCGGAAATGGGGCACTGATTTCAAGTGCGCACACGGATTCGGTCGAGGCGTGGATCGACCGCGGACGCAAAGAATCCGCAGTGCTTTTCGGCGGGCGCAGGTTGGAGATACGCGGGTCAAGCGCGTATTTGGAGCCGACGGTGCTAGGCGGACTGGATTCCGCGCATGACGTGCACCGGGAAGAGATTTTCGGGCCCGTGGCTGTGCTCCAATCCTTCGATACGGAAGCGGAAGCGATTGCCATGGCCAATGCCACCGATTATGGGCTGGCCGCTTCAGTGTGGACCGCCGATCTTGGGCGGGCGCACCGGGTAGCGGCGGAACTGGTGGCCGGTACGGTTTCCGTCAACACGGTTGACGCGCTGGGCAATACCACGCCGTTCGGAGGCTTTAAGCAGTCAGGGTTCGGGCGTGATCTTTCGCTGCACGCATTCGATAACTACACGGCCGCCAAGACCACCTGGATCCAATTCGGCTAAGCCTGTTCGTGCGGTAACCGCGACCGGAGAGGCTGCATCTATTATTCAGATGACCCGCATCGCACGAAACTTCTTTACGTGATGCGGGTCATAGCTTTAGCGTTGACCTAAGTTCACACCCCCGGTGCCGAGTTTGTTGCACTTTGCCGCTCCCAGTCAGGAATGCCATGAGTACTCACAACTACTCCCAGTTATTTGAAATTGAGCAGGAATCCATCGCGCCCATCCCTGAAAATGCCAGGCACGGCAAGGCAAAAGACCTGTTCACCATCTGGTTTGGCATGAACATGACGCCATTGACGGTAGTCACCGGCGCCACCGCCACGACGTTGCTGGGCCTTCCGCTGCTTGGCTCGCTTATTGCGATCCTGCTGGGCCACGCGCTGGGCGGTGTCGGCATGGCTTTGCACGCCGCGCAGGGACCGGTGCTAGGCGTACCTCAGATGCTGCAGGCACGCGGGCAGTTCGGTTCCAAAGGTGCCAGCCTGATCGTGGCAGTGGCAATCCTGATGTTCGTGGGCTACTTTTCGTCGAATCTCATTGTTTCTTCGGAATCGATTATGACGCTCCTGCCGGGCGCCAACAAGACGTTCTTGATTGTCGCCTGTGCAGCTTTAAGCTTTGTAATCGCCGCATTCGGCTACAACTTAGTTCGAAAGGTAACTCAGCTAGGCGCGGTCATCGTTGGCGGCCTAGTTGTGGTTTCCTTTATTGCCCTATTCCTGAACGGGGACTTTTGGGGCAACATATCCGCCGGAGCATTCACCTGGCCCGGGTTTTTCGCCATGCTGGCCATTGGCATCGTCTGGCAGCTGACTTACGCGCCGTACGTTTCGGACTATTCCCGCTATATGCCCGCCAGCTCGGGCACCAAGGGTGCGTTCTGGGGCACCTATCTCGGCTGCGTTATCTCCAGCGCGCTACTTATGGTGCTCGGCGCGGGCGTCGGACTGGCGGTCAATGGCGTCGATGCGATGGCGGGCCTGCATGGAATCCTGGGTCCGGTTTTGGGCGCGCTGGTCCTGATCGGTTTTGCCCTTGTTGCTGCGTCGGGAAACGCCGTGAACGCATATTGCAGCGCGCTGTGCGCCTTGACATTGGTCGAGACGTTCCGCACCGGCTGGCATCCGGGAGTCAAGGCCCGCCTGATGACTTCGACCATCCTGCATGTGCTCGGGGTCGGCTTGGCGGTGACGGCCGCCAGCAGTTTCGCTTCGTCCTACTTCAGTTTCCTGAGCGTACTGCTCTACGTGTTGATCCCATGGTCTGCCGTAAATCTGGTGGACTACTACATCATCCGCCATGGCTCCTACGCGGTCTCGGAATTCTACGCTGCGGACGGCGGACGCTACGGCGCATGGAATACCGGAGCGTTGCTGGTATTTGCCGTCGGAGTGGCGGCCCAGATCCCCTTTATGGCGACGGCCTTCTACACCGGCCCGCTAGCGGCAGCATTGAACGGCATCGATATCGCATGGTTTATCGGCTTGACCGTCAGCTCGGTCGTTTATGTGGCAGTAGCCCGTTTTGCTCCCGCTCTGGTGCGTTTGGACAACAACACCGAGCCCACCAACTCCCTCCGAAAGTAGGCAGTCATGACATACGCAGATCTGCTGTTCGCCAACGGACCGGTTTTGACAATGGACACCGCCAACCCCCGGAGCCATGCGCTGGCGGTGAAGGATGGACGGATCCTAGCGCTGGGCGATCGAGCCCTCGGTCTTCGCGGTCCCGGAACACAGGTCATAGACCTTTCCGGAAAAGCACTGCTCCCTGGCTTCCAGGACGCCCACGTGCACCCGCTCATGGGCGGGCTGCAGATGGTGGCTTGCGACCTTTCTGAAGTGCATTCATTGTCAGAGTACCGAAGGATCATCGCAAATTATGCCCGCACGCATGCGGAGCAAGACTGGGTTGAAGGCGCCGGCTGGTATGGAGACGTCTTCGACGGTGGATTCCCGCACCGGGACTTGCTCGACGAGCTAGTCCCGGACCGCCCCGCCTATTTTCTGAGTCATGACGGACACGGAGCGTGGGTCAATACCAGGGCCCTGGAATTGGCAGGGATCACCGATTCAACGCCTCACCCCGATGGGGGAATCATTGCCAGGGAAGAAAACGGCCGTGCGACCGGCATGCTCATTGAACACGCCGCCGACTTGGTGTCCAGAATGCTCCCGGCGCCGGATAAATCGCATATTAGAAATGCCTTGCTAGAGGCGCAGAAGTTCATGCATTCCAAGGGGATCACCGCTTGGCAGGATGCCGCGGTGGGAGAGGCCCTCGGTTCCCCGGATGCTTTTGAGCACTATCTGGCATTGGACGAACAAGGACTTCTGACCGCGACCGTGACCGGGGCGCTTTGGTGGCATCGCGAACAAGGACTGGAACAACTTGAGTTGTTCCGGGACCGGCGTTCCCGAGCTCGGGGCAGGTTCCGGGCATCGGCGGTCAAACTCATGCTGGATGGAGTGTGTGAAAATCTGACGGCCGCGATGACGCGTCCCTACGTGGGGCACCCGCAGCAGCGGGGAATGACGTTGATCGAGCCCGAAGTGCTGTGCGACATCACCCGATCGCTGGATGCCGAAGGGTTTGATCTGCATCTTCATGCGGTGGGCGACCAGGCGGTTCGGGACAGCCTTTCGGCGTTGGAACTGCAGGCTAGGACGGGGTGGGATCCACGGCACCAGATAGCGCATCTGGATATCATCGACGCGGGCGACATTGCGCAGTTCTCCCGGGTTGGGGCCATCGCCAATATCCAGCCGTTGTGGGCCCGGCAGGACCCGGTGCTGACGGAGACAAAACTTCCCTATCTCGATTCAGCCCACCAAAGCATGCACTTTGCCTTCCAATCCCTTCACGAGGCGGGCGTGCCGCTGGCTATGGGCAGCGACTGGCCTGTTTCGAGCCCTGATCCGATGTGGGGAGTCCATTCGGCGGTGAATCGTACGGCACCACCAGCCGATCCACATGCCAAAGATGAACGATCGCAAAACAGCCCCCTGCTCGGCCACGAAGCTATTGCCCTGGATGCGGCCTTGCATGCGGCAACCGCCGGAGCTGCATTTGCCAACAGGCTTGATCAGGATCGTGGAACGCTCCGCGAGGGCATGATCGCCGATCTTGCCGTCCTGGAGGCTGACCCCTATGCCGTGCCCGCCCGCGCTCTCGGCGATTTAGCGGTTGAACGAACGTATGTGGATGGGGTGCTGATCTTCCATCGGGCAACTAGCGAATAAATTCTTAATCCAGTTTTTGATGTTTTTCAAACTAGCGGCAACGCAGATCTAGAACCAATTCCTAGATCGTGTCATTTCTCGGTCCCAGCGACCGCAAATTCCACAATCAGTTACGACAGAGGACTGAGCATGAAAAATTCCGAATCGTCCACGTTTCTTGCACAGGAGCAGAGCAAGCATCTGCAAAAATCCCTAGGCAGAATGGACATTCTCCTGCTGGTGGTTGCAGCAGTTATCTCCATTGAAGTCTTGGGCCAGGTCTCCGGTTTTGGAGGTGAGACGTTTACCTGGACGTTGGTTCTCGCTATTACCTTCATGATTCCCTACGGGCTGATCTTTGCGGAGACTGGCGGTGCCTTCACCGAGGAGGGTGGCGTTTATGTCTGGACGAAGATGGCCTTTGGCCGAGTAGTTGCGGCCATCGCTTCCCTCTTCACTTGGGTGACTCAGCCGGTATGGGTTGGCGGTGCGATGGCATTCGTTGCCGTGGAAACCTGGTCGGAGTACGTGGGGCACATTGAGGCTGGTGGGGTGGGCGATTATCTATTCAAGCTCGGGTTCATCTGGATCACGGTCACCTCGGCGGTTATCAGCCTCAAGCATGGCAAATGGCTGCCATCGCTTGGAGCGATACTCAAGATCCTCTTCCTTTTCTGCTTCTTGGTGGTAACCGCAATCTATGGATTCAAGAATGGATTTAACGGTCTGAACCTGGGGTTCTTCTCGCCGACGATGGCCGGCTTCCTCGGGGTCACCCCCTTGCTGCTTTTCTCGTTCCTTGGCTTTGAATCGGGGAACAGCGCCGCAGGGGAGATGAAAAATCCTGCCAAGGATGTTCCGGTCTCTATCGCCCGCACATCCATGCTCGCAGCCGCGAGTTACTTGTTACCTGTCTTAGCTATTTTGCTGGTCGTTCCGCTGGACGAAATTACCGGTATCGGCGGACTCTTCGGGGCAATTGCGACGGTCTTCACGGTGTTCGGACCGGCCGCCGATGCCATGCTCGCGTTGTTTGCCATCGTATTCTGCTTTGTCCTGGTTTCGCAGGGCGCCGCCTGGATGATCATCAGCGACCGCATGCAGGCCATGGCTGCTGCGGATGGGTCGTTCTTCGGTGGATTCTTCGGGCACTTCAATCCAAAACTCGGTACTCCAATCCGAGTTAATACTCTTTCGGGTGTAGTCGCTACCATCTTCATGCTTGCCGCAATGCAGATGTCAGGATCAAACGGGGCGATGTTCGGAGTGGTCCTGACCATCTCGATTTCGACGTTCCTCCTGAGCTATTTGATTGCGATTCCCGCCGTGGTGATGCTCCGGTTCAAGTACCCCTCGGTAGTACGCCCCTTTAGAGTTCCAGTTTCAAACTCAACGTTTGCGGTGCTCGGGGGTATCTGTTTCGCATGGATCCTCATCGGTTCCTGGATCGCCGTATTCCCAGGCAGCCTGGAATATGCCTTTGGCATGGACTATGACTTCGAAGCGATCTGGGGTCTTTCATGGAGCCAGTTTGAGTCGTTTGCGCTAGGCACCTTGGCCAGCATCCTCGCGCTGGGCATCGTCGGATATATTCTCGGCAGAAAAGTCCGCGAAGAAGAGCGAACCGAGGTGGACGCAATGGCGCCTCCGAAAGTTTCCGTTTCTCATAAATAAGCATCCATTGCTATCTACGAGGCCGCCCGAGCAAGGGTGAATGAAAAATCATTCACCCTTGCTCGGGCACCAAGTACGTGGGTGGTTCTCCGGTTGCCAAGACCTTCTATCGGTGGACTCCTAGTTCCCGGAGGTTCTCAGCTGAGGCAACGGGTTGATCGTCGGCTGCTGGAGCAGCTCGAAACCCCCAGTGCAGGTTGCGTTGCCGAGCTAGCCGAGGCCTTGGCGAACTACGCCGAATCGTGAATTCCAATGAGCCAGTTCCCCTGAATAATCACCGAAAGTCCACCTCGCGTTTAACCTGAATCCGTGGGTATCGGGCATGATTGGAGGCATGGAGAATACTGCAGCCCCGGCCTGGGTCGCCAACTATCAGCCAGGCGTCCCTGCCGAAATCAAGCTTCCTACCGAGTCGCTGAGCCATATGTTCGAGCGTTCGGTCCGCGAGGCCGGCGAGAGCCCGGCCACCGAATTCTTCGGTCGACGGATGAGCTACCTCGAATTGGGCCGACAAGTCGAGAAGGCCGCCGAGGGGCTGCGTCAGCTGGGTGTGAAGCCCGGAGATCGGGTTGCGCTGGTCCTGCCCAATTGCCCGCAGCACGTCGTCGCGTTCTACGCGGTGCTTCGGCTGGGCGCGGTGGTTGTGGAGCACAACCCGCTGTACACCTCGCGCGAACTGCGCCACCAGTTCGAAGACCACCAGGCGCGGGTGGTGATCGCCTGGGACAAGGTCGTGCCGAACCTGCAGCAGTTCCCCAAAGACGTGCGGATCGATACGATCGTCGCCGTCAATCTGCTCGAAGCATTCCCTGCGGTCAAGCGCCTGGCGCTGAACCTGCCGGTGAAAAAGCTGCGCGAAACCAAGGACTCGCTGACCGCCTCCACGGCAGGCACCATGGCATGGAAGCAATTGCTGAAATCCGGGCGATTAAATCCGGCACATCGATACCCCGAGGTTCAGGATCTGGCGGTCATCCAATACACCTCGGGAACCACCGGGCATCCAAAGGGCGCAATGCTTACCCACTACAACCTGTATGCCAACGCGTTGCAGGGCGAAGCCTGGATGGAAGGCGCCGAAGAGCGCAAGGAAATCCTGTATGCAATCCTGCCGATGTTCCATGCATTCGGAATGACCTTGTATCTGACCTTCGGGGTGAAAAAGCAGGGGCTGCTGGTGCTCTTCCCGAAGTTTGAACCGCAGATGATCCTGGATGCGTGGAAGAAGTCCCCGGCCACCGTGTACTGCGCGGTCCCACCGATCTACGAGCGCACCGCCATGGCAGCCAAAGAGCAGGGCATTTCGCTGCGTTCGGCCAAGTACTGCATCTCGGGTGCGATGAATCTGCCTGACCACGTGGTGGAGCTATGGGAGTCGATGTCCGGCGGACTGCTGGTCGAAGGCTACGGGATGACCGAATCCTCACCGGTGGCCTTGGGCAACCCGTTCCACCCTTCGCGTCGAAACGGCACCATCGGGGTGCCATTTCCTTCGACGCTGATGAAGGTTGTGGATGTGGATGAACCTGGCCGTGAGGTTGCCCAGGGCGAAGCGGGCGAGCTGCTGATCAAGGGGCCCCAGGTGTTCCGTGGATACTGGAATAACCCGGAGGAGACCGCGAAAACACTTACCGAGGATGGCTGGCTGCACACCGGCGACGTAGTCACCGTCGACCAGGACGGGTTTACCCAGATCGTTGACCGCGCCAAGGAGCTGATCATTACCGGCGGCTTTAATGTCTCGCCCAGCGAGGTGGAGAACGCGCTGCGCCAGCATCCTGCTATCGCCGACGCCGCGGTGTTCGGCAAGGCGCTGGAACGCGGCGGCGAAATGGTGGTCGCCGCGGTACAACTCGACGAGGGGGCAACCCTGGACGAGGCCGACCTGCGCGAACACTGCCGCACCTTGCTGGCGGCCTACAAGGTGCCCAAGCGCATCGTTGCCATCGAGGAAATGCCCCGCTCGATGCTGGGCAAGGTGTTGCGCAAGCAGGTCCGCGAACAGTTCGGTGAAGGGCTCTAGCCCGAACGATACGGTTCGAACCGGCAATGCCGCGGTTGCTAACGCAGCCGCGGCATTGCTGTCAGCAGCGAGCGGGTGTACTCGTGCTGCGGGTCGCCGAACACGTCGGCGGTAGCGCCCTGCTCGACGATGCTTCCCCGGTACATCACCGCTACGGTATCGCTCATATGCTCGATGACCGACAGATCGTGGCTGATGAACAGGTAGCTGGTTCCGGTCTCTTGCTGCAGCCGGTCCAGCAGATCCAAGACGGTCGCCTGAATTGAAACATCCAGGGCCGAGACCGGTTCATCCAAGACGAGCACCTTAGGTCTCGGTGCCAGTGCACGGGCGATCGCCAAGCGTTGGCGCTGCCCGCCGGAAAGCTCGCGCGGATTGCGCGAGCCCAGCGCCGGATCCAGTTCCACCTGTTCAAGGAGTCGGGAGACTTGGGTCCGGTAGCTCGCCCCGCGTTTGCTGCGACCGGCGGAGAGCGCATCGGTGAGCAACTGGCCCACGCTATAGCGTGGGTCGAAAGAACCCAGCGGGTTCTGGTAGATCGCCCCGATGTTTTCGCGCAGGTTTCGGCGCTGGGCTTCGCGTTGCGGTGCAAAATGCTCGCCAAAGAGCCGCACCGAGCCGGTATCCGGACGTTCCAAGCCGAGCACCAGGCGGGCGGTGGTGGTCTTGCCCGACCCGGATTCGCCGACCAGGCCCAGCGTCTGTCCTTGCTGAACGACGAAACCGGCCCCCTGCACCGCGGCATGTTTGCCGAAGCTTTTGGACAGGTCCTCCACCACCAGAGCCGGCATCCGAGCAGGCTTCGCCGGTTCTTGTGCCACGACAGCCGCCTTCGGGGGAGCGAGGCTCAAGGGCTGAAAGCGGGGCACCCCGGACGGGATTGCACGTAAAAGAGTGCGCGTGTACTCGTGCTGCGGGCGGTTCAGCACCTGGTCGGTGTCGCCGGCCTCGACGATCTTTCCGGCACGCATCACCGCGATCCGATCCGCCAGCTGGGCAACCTGTGCCAGATCGTGGCTGATCATCAGCACCGCCCGGCCCGCATTCTTGAGCGCCCGGAGTTGTTCGAGCACCAGGGCGGTCAGCCTGGAGTCCAAGGCGGTGGTCGCCTCATCGGCGATCACAACTTGCGGTTCCCCGATCATCGCCTGGGCAATGAGCACGCGTTGGCGCATGCCGCCGGATAATTGGGAGCTGCGCTGCTTCATCCGCCACGCAGGTTCGGGCAGATCCACCGCTTCCAAGGCCTCGCGGACCTTCTCCGTGCGTTCGGGCTTGGACAGCGAGCTGTGTTCCTTCAGCACGTCGGCGATTTCGCGGCCCACCGGGCGCAAAGGATCCAAAGCCATGAGCGCATCTTGCAGAATCATCGCCACGGAATTTCCGCGCATCTGCTGCCAGGCCCGCTCGCTCATCGCGGTGGCGTCCTGCCCCAAGACCGAGAATTTCTCGGCGCTGACCTTGCCGCCGGACAGGCCCAGCAGGCTACGGGCGGTGACGGACTTCCCGGACCCGGATTCACCTACCAGCGCCAGGCATTCGCCGGCGGACAGCTCGAAGGACACCGAGTCCACCGCGAGCTGCCCGGCGAAGCCCACCGAGAGGTTCTCGACTTCTAATAGAGGACTCATGCGGCGTTGACCTTTCCGCCCAGCGAACGCCCGATCAGTGTGGCCCCGGCCGCGACCACCACGATCGCCAAGCCAGGGAAGAAGCTCAGCCACCAGGCCAGATGCAGATAGGTGCGCCCGGCCGAGAGCATGGCACCCCATTCGGGAGCCGGTGGCGGGGTGCCCAGGCCGAGGAAGGACAGCGCGGCGGCCCAAATGACCGCCTGTCCAATGCCCAAGGTCACCAGCGCCAGCAAGGGGCGAAGGGCGTTGGGAACCAGGTGGTTTTGTACCTTCAGCCAGGTGCCGCGGCCGAGCACCGTGGCCGCTTCCAGCATTTCGGAGTTCTTCACAGAACGGATCTGGCTGCGCACCAAGCGGGCGTAGCCCGGCGCGGTGGAAAGGCCAACGGCAACGATTGCCGGCCCTACCCCGGGGCCGGTAAAGGCGATGATCAGCAGTGCCAGCAGCAGCGAGGGCACCGCGTAGAGGGCTTCGAGCACACGCAAGATCGCTCCATCGAGCCAGCGCGGGGCAAGCGCCGCGGCGGTACCCAGGACTAGGGCAATGCCCATGCCCAGGGCCGTGGCGGCCAGGCCGATATACAGCGAGTCACCGGCGCCATGGATGACGCGGGTGAACACGTCGCGTCCCGATTCGTCGGTCCCCATCGGGTGCGCCAGGCTTGGCGCGTGGAATGCCTGCGCGGGGTCAACCGCCAAGGGGTCGCCCGGGGCGATGAGCCCCGGCGCAAGCGCGGTTAGCAGCCAGAAGAGGATAAAGACGGTGCCTAGAATTTTGGCGGTTCGGCTCATGACTCGGCCCCCGCCGGGTCGATGAGGCGTTCGATGGCTTCGGTCAGCGCCATCACCACGATATACACGAGGGCGGAGAACAGCGCGATGCCGGTGACCATGGGAATATCGCGGGAGAGCACCGCCGAAAGCAGGGAACGCCCCAGCCCCGGCCGGGCAAAGATCGCTTCGACAACCACCGCTCCGGACAGCAAGGAGGAAAAGGCCCAGCCGGTCAACCCCAAGGCGGGCAACGCCGCGTGGCGCAATCCGTGGCGCCAGAACACCGTCAACCTGCTTTCGCCGCGGGTTCGGGCGGCCAGCGCGAACTGGCTTCCCAACGCGGTGGACAGCGAGTCGCGCATCAGCTGGGTGAGAAAACCTGCCAGCGGCAGCGCGAGGGTGAGCACCGGCAAGACCAGTCCCGCCCCGGTCCCGTTGTCCACCGCGGGGAACCAGCCGAGCATCGAGGAGAAAAGCATGATCAGCACCGCGCCGAGCCAGAAATGAGGCACGGCCGCGGCGATGATCTCCACCGCGTTGCCGACCCACTGGCCGACCCGGGTGGCTCGCATGGCCAGCATCGCAAAGATGAGCGACAGCAGCCAGGCCGCCGCCAATGAGATGAGTGCCAGCGTGATGGTCGGCGGCAGCACCTCGGCGATCACCTGCAGAACCGGGTCCTTCAGCGCATAGGAGGTCCCGAAATCCAGGCGGATCAGCTTGGCCAGAAACATGAGGTACTGGGTAATCAGCGGAAGATCCAAGCCGTACTCGCTGCGCGCGGCGGCCAGGGCCTCGGCCGAGGCCTGCGAGCCCGGGCCGCCCATAATCGCCTCGGCCGGGTCGCCGGGGATCAGCCGCACGCCGATGAAGATGGCGGTGGCCACCAGCCACAGCACCACCAGCGCGCCGCCAACCTTGCGACCCAACCAAGCGAGCATTTTCATCTCTGGATGTGTTCGTTGGCTACTTGTTCAGGAACACGTTGAAGTAGGTCGGGGAGGAGACCGCGGTGGTTTCACCCATGCCGTGCACGTTCTTCGAAAACAGGAAGTGGTTCTGCTGATCGTAGAGCGGGATCACGTAGTAGCCGTCCAAGACGATTTGCTGCGCCCGTTCGTAGAGTTCTGCACGTTTGGCTTCGTCGTTGGTCTGCTCGGCTTCCACCAGCAACCGGTCCAGCTGCGGGTTTTTGATCTGCGCGTTGTTTGCAAAGTAGCCGCTCGGCGCCGGGACGGTGGAATCCGAATGGAACAAGATGCGCAGCACGCTCGGACCGACCTTGGTATACGGCGCCGAAACGAGGTCGTACTCGTGTTTGGCCAGAGCGCCGTACCAGCTGGAGAGGTCGAGCAAGTCGATCTTAACCTCGATGCCAACATTCTTGGCGGCCGCCTGCATCTGCTCGAAGAGCGACTGCTCGGCCGGAACCGACTGGTTCGTGGATACCGGGAAGCTCAGGCTCAGGCGCTTGCCGTCCTTGAGCCGGTAGCCCTGTGCATCGCGTTCGGTCCAGCCTGCCTCGTCGAGGAGCTGGTTGGCCCGCTCAACATCGGTGCCGAATTTTTCTTCGGCCGAAATGCCCAGCGGCTCAACGCTTGAAAGCAGCGAGTAGCTGCGCTCGGCGGTATTGAAGTACAGCGCGTCGATTCCGGTGTTCACGTCGAGGGAACGGATGAACGCCTCGCGCACCGCGGCGTCGTCAAAAGGCGCCTTGGAGCTGTTGAGCTCCACCCGGTTCGAGGCACCCGGACGCGGCGCCGCGAGGTGGCCCAGCCCGCTATCGGCGGCGGTGGCGATGGTGTCAGGCTGCGGATTGTCGATCACGTCGACCTCGCCGGACTGCAGAGCTGCATAGCGGCTGGCTGCCTCCGGGATGAAGCGCCAGGTAATGCCGTCCAGGTGCGCGGTGGAGCCGGCACGCTCGGGGTCAGCTACCGGCGCGGCATAGTCTTCGTAGCGAACCAGATTGACGGCCTGCTGGCGGTCCCAGGACTCAACTTTGAAGGGGCCGGTGCCTGCCGGGGCGGCGCAGTTCGCCGCCTGGTCGCGCTTGAGCCCCTCGGGGGACTGGATTGCCGTCCACGGCATGGACAGCGACTCGAGCAGCGCGTTATCCGGGGCGGAGAGTTCCAGCTGCGCGGTCAACTCGTCGACAATCGTGATTTCGGTGACCTTGCCGACGGCAAGATAACCGGTGGAGGAAGCCGTATTCGGATCCTGCAGGTGCTCGATATTTGCCTTGATGGCTTCGGCGGTGAGCGGGGTGCCGTCGTGGAAGCTGATCCCCTCACGCAGCGTGATGGTGCGCGTCAACCCATCCTCGGAGACCTCGGACTTTTCGGCCAGCCACGGGATGATTTCGCCCTTGGCGTCCTTGCTGAACAGCGATTCCATGAACTGCGAGGCAACCAGCGCCTGCGGATAGTTTCCGCCCACATGCGGGTCCAAGCAGTTCGGCTCGGCATCACCCGATGCGTAAACCAGCGTCCCACCGGCGACGGGCTTCAGATCCTCCGTGGCCGAGGGGTCGGAGGTGGTGGAGCAGCCTGCGATGAGGGCTCCGGCCAGCGGGAGAGCTAATGCTCCGGTGAGCAGGCGGGTGGCGCGCTGTGTTCGTTGCATGAACGGTGAGTGACCTTTGAATAAGTGAGCGATGACGTACTCAACCTTAGTCAACCAAGGCCGAAAGGTCAGATCGTTTCCCTGCCAGAGGAAGCGAGAGCCGAGCCTTCGGCCTTGGCTGGCCGGGTGGCTGGCGTTTTACTTTTCGCTGGCGACGGTGAAGCGGCGGTTGTCGTGCACCGGGGTGTCGATTTCGTCGAGGATCGCTACGGCGAAGTCCTGGGTGGAAACGAAGTCGCCGGCAGGGGAGTTGGTGCCGAGGGTGTAGTTGCCGGTGCGGGTGCCCGGTGCGATCACCGGGGCAGGTGCGGCCATGGTCCAGGTAATCCCGGAGACCGAGGTCAACATGTCATACACGGCGCCACTGCTGAGGGCTTCGGCCTTGTATTCTTCGGGGAATCCGGGGGTGTCGTAGAGGCGGACTCCGTCGACTTCGGTAGCGCCGGCGCCGCCGACAACGATCAGACGTGCCGGGACGAGGGTTTCGGTGATCTCCTCGAAGGCGTCAAGGTATTCCTGGTGGTCGCCACCGGTGCGCGATGGCGGCACGGAGATCACGACGACGTCGTGGTTCTTTCCCAGATCGCGGTAGGCGGCGGTATCGTCGAGCTTGGCGGTGACCGCACTGGTGCCTTCGACGGTTTTGCCGCTGCTGCTGACGGCGGTGACCTCGTGGCCGCGGCTCAATGCTTCAGAGGTGATCTGGCTGCCGACCATTCCGGTGGCTCCGTAGACTGCAATCTTCATGATGGTCCTCTCGTAGTTGTGTTCTTCGTGTTTATAGTATCCTTTAGATACCGACTACTTCAAAGGAACTTGGTTACCAAATGGATAGCGCCCTCACCTACAACGTGCTTGCGCAAGATTGTCCCTCACGTGAAATTATGCAACGTTTGGGGGATAAATGGACCCCTTTAGTGATGCTTAACTTAGCCAGCGGGCCGCTACGTTTCTCCGCGTTACGCCAGCGGATCGGTGCGGTGACGCCCAAGGTGCTGACCAGCACGCTGCGCACCCTGGAGCGCGATGGCCTGGTGGCTCGCACCGTCACGGCGCAGGTGCCGGTCCGGGTGGACTATGAATTGACCGATCTGGGTTCCAGCCTGCTCGAACCCATGGACGCCATCCGCATCTGGTCCGAGGCGCACGCGGCCAAGGTGCTGGCCGCCCGAGAAATCTTTGACGACCGACTGTAGCTGGAAGGCTCTAGTGCTGTCGGAGTCCGGATAGAGCGTGGCTGATGGCTTGAGCGGCTGTCACGAGGATTTTTCCATACGGGGCGAATTTGTCTTCGGTAATTCTGCTCGTCGGCCCCGAAACGGAGATGCTTGCTACGGGGTGGCCAGCGGCATCGACGACTGCTGCGCCGAGGGAAGTGATGCCGTCACTGCGGCCTTCGACGTTGATCGAGAACCCGCGTTCTTGAATTCTAGTCAACTCTGTCAACACTTCGTGACTCTCGGTCAGGGTACTTGAAGTTCTCGCCTCAAGTGGTTGTGAAAGATAGTTGTCGACCACGTCGCGGGATGCTGCCGCTAGGTAGGCGAGGCCCGTCCCTGAAGCGTGCATGGGTAGTGCTGTGCCCAGGGCCAAGAACGCGCGCAAGGTATGCGAGGAATCCAATCTCTCGACGACGATCATATTTCTAGCGTCCGGTATACAGAGGTGAATTGTTTCGGACGTAGCGGTTTGCAGTTCATTTAGGTGATTGATCGACAGGTCGCGAATGCTGCCACGGATTCCCGTGCGAGCTGCGACCGCGTACGCGTGGAAGGTCAGTGACCATTGCGAAGCGGGCGGGGGGCTTTGCTCCAGCCACCCCAATTCCTTCAGTGTTGACAAGGAGCGCAATGCGGTCGCCTTGGAGAGGCCTAATTCCCTGGCTAGATCGGATAGACCGACTGGCTGGCTTGAAGAAACGCATTCGATTATTCGAATCGCGTTGGCGACGCTTTGTGTACTCATGGCACCAGTCTATCGACCCATTGACCAGCAAGCTCCCTGTGAGCTACGCTACACATGATCTTAATAATGAACCATCGGTTCACTTGGTGAACCGAGTGATTATGGTTGAAGGAGGTGCGCCATGGAGGCCCAAATCATTGCACTAGCGATCTTTTGTGGAATCTTTACCTTGGCGACGCTGCGCAAAGTTCACCTTGGCGTGATCATGTTTGCGGCAGCCGCAGGAGTAGGCATCTGGCTTGCTGATATGAAGCTTAGTGAGGTCGTTGACGGGTTCCCCGTTTCCATCTTGGTCCTCTTAGTGGGAGTGACGTACTTTTTTGCAATTGCCCAAGCCAACGGAACCGTGGACAAGATTATCGACCGGGCGGTGGCGCGGGTTGGGGACAGGTCTGCGATTCTCCCATTTGTGTTCTTCGCGATTACGGCCGGAATTTCCGCCATGGGTTCGCCCTTGGCCGGATTGGTAATGACTCCTGTCGGGATGCCGCTGGCGAAAAAGTATGGAATTGACCGGATGCTTATGGGCCTGGCAATCGGCTGCGGACTCAGTGCCGGTGGCTTCGCTCCAACGAGCTTGTTCGGCATCGTCACTTATGGAACCGCGCATGCGGTCGATATCGATTTGAATCCGCTGGTACTTTTCGCCGTGGCATTGGTCGCGAATCTGGTATTGCTCTGTGCTGCATTCCTCATGTTTGGTGGGCTCAAGCTCGTCCATGCTGACAAAGGAGCAGCGCTAGCACTCGAGGATCGAGCGCAGTTTTCAAAGACCGGGCAGCTTCCCAATCATCCTTACGAAAGTGAAGGGTACATAGCCCGCTCCCAGTTTACGACCCACAAAATTATGGAGCGGGAGGAACAGGGCGGAGTAGCGGCTGCAAGCGCCGTCTCATTATTCACGGGGACTCAGCGAATAACGATCGTGTGCATGGCCGGACTAATTGTCAGCGTCGTGTCGTTGGCCGTTGCTGGTCGAGATCCGGACATCGGTATTCTTTGCTTCGTTTTTGCAAGTGTGATGACACTGGTCGACCCGATCACTGGGAAAAGCGCGGTTGGAAAAATCGACTGGTCAACTGTGCCTCTGGTGGGCGGAATTATTACCTTCGTAGGTGTCCTGCAAAACATGGGTGCGGTGGATCTCTTGGGTGCGGCAGCCAGTCAAATCGGAACACCCCTTGTCGCAGCATTGTGTATCTGCATTATCGGTGGCTTGATCTCAGCCTTCGCTTCGACAACCGGCATGCTAGCTGCGCTAGTTCCTCTTGCCATTCCTCTGGTTTCCAACGGTGGCCTTGCCGGTTGGGCGGTTATCGCAGCGTTGGGTGTCTGCTCGTCCATCGTGGATGTATCGCCGTTTTCTACCGTAGGGGCGACTCTAGTTGCAACAGTCGACGAAGACGAACGGCCTCGCATGAACAAATTATTGACTCGCTGGGGCCTCTCAATGGTCGTCGTTGGGCCTCTTGCCCTAGTCGGAGCGCTGGTAGCTCCAACTATGTTTTAGATTTAGAAAGGACTAATGATGTTACCTTTGGAAGGCATTAAAATCGTTGACTTGAGCAGGGCTCTTGCTGGACCTTACTGCACGGCGATGCTCGCAGACTTTGGTGCTGAGGTGATCAAGGTTGAAAGCCTCGGATCCGGTGATCCTTCTAGGAACTGGCCTCCGTTTGATGCTGATGGTCGAAGCTTGTACTACGAATCGATCAACAGGAGCAAACGCTCTCTAACCATCGATTTCTACTCTGATAAGGGGCGCGAGATCCTTTCGCGGCTCATTCGCGAGGCCGACGTATTGGTGGAGAATTTCAAATTCGGAACCCTGTCTAAAATGGGATTTTCCGAGAACGAACTGGAATCACTAAATCCCGATCTGCTCCTAGTATCGATTAATGCATACGGATCAGAGGGACCGTTGCGTGATTTGCCGGGGCTCGACCAAGTAATACAGGGGGCCTCCGGAATTACTTCAGTCACCGGACCGCAAGGAGGATCGGGGTATAGAGTCGGGTTGCCAATTGTCGATATTACCTCGGGAATGAATGGTGCTTTCGCCGTTGTGACAGCCTTGTTGGGCAAGTCTCGCGGAATCCAGTCTTCGCGCGTGTCCACTTCGTTGCTGGAATCAGCACTGGGGCTATCTGTATTCCAAGGGCAACAAGCTCTGACCTTGGACGAGGCCCCTGAAGCCCAGGGCAATAGTCACCCCTCTATTGCGCCCTATGGAGCGTATGACACGGCAAGTGAACCAATAATCGTTGCGGTGTCGACCCCTAAGCATTGGAGCCGTTTCACAACGATTCTGGGGACAAAGGAGTGGCTATCGGATCCGCGTTTCGCAACTGGCGAAGCCCGGTCTCGGCACCGGGTGGAACTCGACGAACTAATCAAGGCGACGCTTTGCCGTAAAAAAGCCAATTACTGGATTGAAATGTTCCGTGAATCAGGTATACCCAGCGGTCCAATCAACGATTATCGCCAAGCGATTCGTTCCGAACAAGCAGGAGCTTTGGGCATGGTTCAGTGTGTGCCTCGGAAAGACGGGTCGGAAATTGAACTGATCCGGAGCCCCATGAGCATCGACGGCAAAACCCTGTGCATTCGGAATGCAGCACCGTCATTCGGGCAGCATTCTGTAGGTATCCTACAAGAACTCGGGATGGCTCCCGGCGAAATTGCCGAATTACATGCCCAAGGAGTGATCGGGATTGGACTAGATGCTGAAGAGGTACTAAATACTCTCTGCCCGGCGACAGAGGCAACCCCGCTTGCAACTATTGGGGAGTCACTCTGATGACTGGTCAGCAAGAATCCGCACATGCGGTCGGTTCGATCGAGTTGAAAAAGTCTAATGGGATAGCGACGGTTTCGATTGCTAACCCGAGGAAACGAAACGCATTGACCCAAAGCATGTGCATTGGAATTGCAGATGCGATGAGTGCGCTGGACCGCGACCCGGAAGTTGTCGTCATCGCGTTGAAGGGCAGCGGCTCTGATTTTTCAGCTGGCGCCGCATTGCAAGATCTGGAACAGGTTCTCTTTTCTGCTTCAGCCAATGAGGGGACCGTGGATTACCTGAGCCGTGCCGATGAAGCCATTGGAACTGTGCGCAAGCCAACGATTGCAGTGGTGGAAGGCATCTGCATGGGAGGTGGGTGGCAGATCGCCAGTGCTTGCGACATGGTTCTTGCCTCCTCCAATGCTCGTATTGCAATAACTCCTTCTAAGCTTGGGATCTTGTATCCGCGTGCCGGAGTCGAACGGTTGGTGAGAAGAGTCGGGGCCGACCGTGCCAAGTACTTACTGTTTACGGCCAACGAAGTAACTCCGGAGCTGGCCGAGCGCTGGGGGTTAGTGACTGAACTTATCCCTGCATCGGCATTTGCTGAGACTGTAGAAGCGCGACTTGGAACTGTTGCCAAGCGCTCCCAATTCTCGATCGTGAATATTAAAAAACTCATTGATCAACCAGCGGGTCCTAATCGGGAACGAACCTGGAATGCAGCCTGGCAAGAATTCCAAGGGCATGATGATCTGGCAGTTGGAAGGGCCGCATTCAAATCCGGGTACCGGCCCGAGTTTCTCTGGCGGGTCAGCGACTAGCAACACCTGTTGGTCGAACCCGCTCGTGTCTGTGAATTAACTTGACTCGGCTGAACCGGCCCAGAGGGCGTGGTTAGAGCGATCCAAAAAGTCAGAAGCCCTTCAATTTGCGGCTTGGGGAATTTTGGAAATCGGTGGCGACAGAGCACCATTGCTTTGGATCTCAAATGCAGGCCAGAGCGGACTATGAGCTGACGAATTTGGGCCGTAGTCTGCTCGAACCCATGGATGCCATTCGCATCTGGTCCGAGGCGCACGCGGCCAAGGTGCTGGCCGCACGAGAAATCTTTGACGATAAATAAGCCTCCTGCCGAGGCAAATTCAGCTGTTCGATTAGTTCCTTGATCGCGGCGGATATCCCACGAACAATGAGTGCGAAGAGCTCGATTCGCCGTGGCGCGAAGCGCCGCACTGTGGGAAGGAAGATCCATGACCAACCAGGCAGTATCCAGCCGACCAAATTTCCTTGACCAGCTTCCGGCGCAATTATTCATCGCCGGGCAATGGCGCGATGGGCGCAGTTCTTCCGTTCTGGTCACCCGCAACCCGTTCGACGACGCGGTGCTGGCAGAAATCCGCCAGGCTTCCATCGAGGATGTGGACGAGGCTTATTCGAGCGCAGCTCAGGCCCAACGCGATTGGGCTGCGCTCATTCCGGCCAAACGTGCTGCGGTCCTCACCAAGGCTGCGGACTATCTGCAAGCCAACTACGATGACCTGGTTGCGCTGCTAGTGGCCGAATCCGGTTCATCGGTGCTCAAGGCCAACGTGGAGGTATCTGGCACGATCTCCGCAACGCGTGAGGCCGCCACCTTCCCGACTCGGGTGCACGGCCAGATCCTGCCGTCGAACAGTGCGGGTAAGGAAAACCGTGTTTACCGCGAACCGGTGGGCGTAGTGGGCGTGATTAGCCCGTGGAACTTCCCGATGCTGCTTTCCCAGCGCTCGGTGGCCCCTGCCCTGGCGCTAGGCAACTCGGTGGTGCTCAAGCCGGCCAGCGACACACCGCTGGTTGGCGCGCTGGTGCTGGCCAAGGCCTTCGAAGCAGCCGGGATCCCCCGGGGCGTGTTCAGCGTGGTTGTTGGTTCAGGCACCGAAATTGGGGACCACTTTGTGGCGCACAGCGTTCCTTCGTTGATTTCCTTCACTGGGTCCACCCCGGTGGGGAAAAACGTCGGCAAGCTCGCCGTTTCGGGCAAGCATATGAAGCGGGTCGCGCTGGAACTTGGCGGCAACGCACCATTTGTGGTGCTCGCCGACGCCAACCTCGAACAAGCGGTCCGCGCCGCTGCCATGGGCAAGTTCCTGCATCAGGGGCAGATCTGCATGGCAATCAACCGAATTATCGTTCAAGCCCCGGTCTATGACCAGTTCGTCGAGCAGTTCGCCGCCCATGCAGCAACCATCAAGTACGGTGATGCGGCGGAGCCCGCAAATGTGGTGGGCCCAATTATTAACGACGCGCAGCTGGCAAGCGTGCAGGGAAAGATCGCGCAGGCTCGAAACGAGGGAGCCCGCGAGGTGCTCTCCGGCGAGGTCGTAGGCAGAGTGGTGCCGCCGCATGTTTTCGCCGATGTCACCAGTGAGATGGAACTGTTCCGTGAGGAGATCTTCGGCCCGGTGGTTGGCATCACTAGGGCCGAAGATGAGGCGCATGCGCTCGAACTGGCAAATGACACCGAATTCGGATTATCCAGCGCGGTATTCACCACCGATATTGAGAAGGGTGTGCGCTTTGCCCGCGGGATCAAGGCGGGAATGACCCACATCAATGACATCACCGTGAATGATGAACCACATGTGATGTTCGGTGGGGAGAAGAACTCCGGATCGGGCCGCTTTAACGGTGAGTGGGCTATCGAGGAATTCACCACCGACCATTGGGTCGGAGTGCAGAGCACCGATAAGCAGTACCCATTCTAGGGATTGCCAAGGATCCTTCGAATGGCCAAGGGTCCCCGGAGCGGTGGTTCGTGCGCTCCGGGGCCTCGATGAGCAGGCACATGTGCTCTGCAAGGAATGCGGTAGTCATTAACGGAGTGTGAGAACTCCCGCGGGAGTTTGTGGAGCCCGAACTCCTGCCCCGTCGCCAGGGGTTCGGGCAGCGGTACTGCGCCAGCCAAGGGGTACCGGGCCAGGCGCGGCTAGCTTGTGCGTTCCTTCTTGGAATCCGCGGCCGGTGGCATGCGCTGGGGCCGGACCGTGACGATGGGCGTTTGCGAGCTCATGGCGGCTTCAACGGTTTCAAGCGCCGCAAGGTTGCGCAGGGTTGTGCGGGTGGGGGTCATCAAGCCCACTTCGCCGCGCTCGTAGGCGGAGAACAGCTTGGCGGGCTGGACCCATTCGGAGTTTGAGGCCTCGGTGGTCTGGTGCATGGGTGCTTGTCCAGGCTGCACCTGGGCCACGTAGAAAAAGGTGTCGAAGCGTTTGGGATTATCCGGCGGCGTGATCCAGTTCGCCCACGGACGCAGCTGGCTCACGTCCAAACGCGCGCCGGTCTCTTCGAAGATCTCGCGGCGGGCGGCGGCCAGCAGGGTTGCCGCCTCGAGGATGGCCTGCTCTTCGCCGTCTTCCCAGATGGAGGAATCCTCCCAAAGCCGTGCGTGCTCGATGGCCAGCGCTTGCGGGATATTCCCCGATTGCGCCTCGGCCAGATCTTGAGCATCGACCCGACCACCGGGATAGACAACCATGCCGGCGGCGAAGTCCATGGTGGAAACCCGGTGTTGGACGAACACTTCCAAGCCTTCGTTTCCCTCGCGAATCATCAGGACGCTTGCGGCACGTCGCGGCGTCACCGGCTGCTTATTCGGGTCAGTAGAGGCGGAATCCATAAGTCCAAGTATGGCCGAGAACCGAAACGGAACCGCGCACTGTGACGATTGGGTGTTCCCCGGGACTGCCGAGAGCGGCGCGAAAGGTTTTCTTGACGCGGTGGCCATACCTCGCATTACGAGAGTGAATCTCGGGGTAATTTCCCGCTGCTGCCATCCAAAATCCTTCGCCATGGCTGTAGTGTGAGTCACAAGTAGCGGTGGTCAGATAGGGGTTAGCGATGTTTGAACTAAATGAGGAGCAACGCGAGCTGGTGGAGGCGGTGCGCGAATTTGCTGCGGAGAAAATCGCTCCGCATGCCCTGGAGTGGGACGAGAAGCAGCATTTCCCCGTCGATGTGCTTGCCGAAGCCGGCGAATTGGGGATGGGTGGCATCTACGTCAGCGAAGCCTATGGCGGTTCCGGGCTGAGCCGCAGCGACGCGGTGCTGATCTTTGAAGAACTGTCCAAGGCTTGCCCCACCATTGCGGCCTATATCTCCATCCACAATATGGTGGTGTGGATGATCGACAGCTTCGGCACCGAGGTGCAACGAGCCCAGTGGCTGCCGGGCATGGTGGCGATGCAGGACCTGGGATCCTATTGCCTGACCGAACCCGGGACCGGATCGGACGCTGCGGCGCTGACTACCAGTGCGGTCCGGGATGGCGATGAATACGTGCTCAACGGGGTCAAGCAGTTCATCTCCGGTGCGGGTTCGTCAGCGCTCTATCTGGTGATGGCCCGCACGGCCGATACCGGCGGGCGGGGGATCAGCGCCTTCTTGCTGCCCGCCGACGCGCCGGGGCTGTCCTTCGGGGCCAAGGAGAAGAAGATGGGCTGGAATGCGCAGCCTACCCGTCAGGTCATCATGCAAGACGTGCGGATCCCCGTCGAGAACTTGTTGGGTGCCGAAGGAGATGGCTTCACCATTGCGATGCGCGGGCTCAATGGTGGCCGGCTGAATATCGGTGCCTGCTCGATCGGCGGCGGCCAGCTGGCCCTGGAGAAATCCGTGGCCTACCTCAAGGAGCGTGAGGCCTTTGGCGGTCCGCTCACGCGCCAAGAGGCCCTGGTCTTCAAGCTGGCCGACATGGATATGGAATTGGAAGCGGCGCGCACGCTGCTGCGCCGGGCGGCGGCAGCCTTGGACGCGCAGACCTCCGACGCGCTGCGGCTGTGCGCGATGGCGAAGAAGGTGGCTACCGATGCCGGGTTCAACGCGGCCAATGCCGCGATCCAATTGCATGGCGGTTATGGCTACCTCAGCGAGTACGGGCTGGAAAAGATCGTCCGTGATCTGCGCGTGCATCAGATCCTGGAAGGCACGAACGAAATTATGCAGCTGATCGTGGGGCGCGGGCTGGTCGATTCCTAGGACCTGAAATCACTGGCAGCACCGGGTGCCGCCGTGCACGATGGCTTTGCAAAAGCGCACACCCTTTTATGGTTTCCGTGCCTCAGATCCGTTGACTCCTGCGACAGGTCGCCATAGTTTGGGGGTGTAACCAGAATCGCGGTTCGGGTTTTGTGCAAACGTGCACCGCACAATCTGACTTGGGGGCCAGCTGCAACAAGGGGAGCCCCACGAGGAAAGGCATCATTCGTGAATCGAACCGGCAAGGTTTTGACTGCGCTGTCCCTCGGCGCAGCAATGGCCTTGACCGCCTGCGCGCCCACCGCGGAACCCGGGAGCAACGGCGCTGCTGGGCCCGGGGCAGCCGAAGACTCGGTGAACATTGGGATCATCTACTCCAAGACCGGCCCGCTTGCTGCCGAGGGAGATGCCTACCTCGAAGGCCTGCAGGCGGGACTCGATTACGCCACCGATGGTACGGGCAGGGTGGGGGACTTCGAACTGAACATCACCTACCACGACGACGGCGGCGAGGCGGACCAGGCCGCCGTGGTAGCCGGCGAGCTGGTCGGCAAGGACTACAAGGTCCTGGCCGGAGCGGCCTCCTCGGAGATCGCGCTGAAGCTTGCCGGCCTGGCGGCCCAGGACAAGGTGCTCTACATTTCCGGCTCGGCCGCGACGGATGCCATCAGCGGCGCCAACAAATACACCTTCCGCTCTGGACGCCAGTACATGCAGGACGCGGCCACCGCCGGCACCTTCCTTGATGATGTGAACGGCAAGAAGATCGCCGTTTTCACCCAGGACAACGCGTTCGGGCAGGAACATCTCGCAGCGGCGGAAGCGGTCCTAGGGTTGCAAGGCGCCAATGTCAGCAACATTCTCGTGCCCGAAGAAGTCACCGAATTCGCACCCTTCGCCCGGCAGCTGGTGGATGCAAAGCCCGACCTCATCTACGCGGCCTGGGCCGGAGCCTCCTCCGGTGCCATGTGGCAGGCGTTGGACCGGCAAGGAGCGTTCGACATTGCTCCCATCGTCACCGGGCTGGGCGAGGTAACAACCTATGGTGCCTTCGGCGGCGCGGGTGAGAAGATCTCCTTCTTCAGCCACTACTTCCCGGGCGCTGCAGGCACCGACGTTGAACAAGAGATGATCTCCTCTGTTGCGGAAGCGGGCAAAGAAGCCGGCCAGTTCTCCCCGGATGGATTTGTGGCAGGGCAGATGATTGCCCGGGCCGTGGGCGAAGGCGGCAACGACGTGGAGCAGATGGTCACCGCCTTCGAAGGCTGGAGCTTCGAAGGACCCCAGGGCGAAACCACCGTGCGCGCCTCGGATCATGGATTGGTGCAGAACATGTACCGGGTGTCCTTGGCCAGGGAGGGCTGGAATTGGATCCCGGAACTGCTGGAGACCGTGCCGGGCGAGGACATCGCCCCGCCCGAGATCGTCAACTAGTCTTCGCGAGCCACGCAGTGTCCTGTTCGGAGTCAGGCCATGCGGCGGGTTGAATTCGGTTCTCCCGAAGTGCTCCGTGGCCAGTGCATGAAAAACGTTGAGGGGAGTGTCCCGGGGTACAAGTTTCGCATCCCCGAGGTCCTCGATGAGGTGATTGAAGAAAAGGCGAATTTATTGTCCGTGCGTTGCTATCAGTCGACGCGCAACCGACTGCGGAGGGTTGAGCCACATGGCCGAAATAAAGACACAGCACGGGCCGGTTGGCGGTGCATTGTCCGGGCGTACCGCGTTGGTCACCGGGGGTGCTTCGGGGATCGGGCTGGCCTGTGCCAGAAGGCTGAGCGCCCAAGGTGCAGCAGTCACCGTCGCGGATCTGAACGAGCAGGCAGCCAGCGCGGCGGCAGACGAGCTGGGCGGCAAGGCCTGGGCGGTGGATCTGGCCGATACCAAGGTGCTGGAAGAGCTCAGCCTGGATACCGACATTCTGGTCAATAATGCCGGGGTGCAACGTGTTGCGCCGATCCACGAATTTGATCCCGAGGCCTGGCGGCTCATACACCGGCTGATGCTCGAATCCCCATTCCTGCTCATCCGTGCGGCATTGCCCGGCATGTATGCGCGCGGGTTCGGGCGCATCATCAACGTCTCCAGCGTGCACGGCATTCGAGCCAGTGCGTTCAAGAGCGCCTATGTGTCGGCCAAGCACGGGTTGGAGGGACTGTCCAAGGTCACCGCGTTGGAGGGGGCGGAGCATGGGGTGACGAGCAACTGCGTCAACCCCGGCTACGTGCGCACCGCCCTGGTGGAGAAGCAGATCCGAGATCAGGCGCAGCTCCATGGCATCGCCCCGACCGAGGTCGTGGAGAAGATCATGCTCACCGAAGCGGCGGTCAAGCGGCTGGTGGAGCCGGAGGAAGTGGCATCCTTGGTGTCCTGGCTGGCCCAGGATGAGGCGGGGATGGTCACCGGCGCCTCCTATGCCATGGACGGCGGGTGGAGCGCCCGATGAGTACCGCCGGCGACCGTGCCAAACGGTGGCTGGCCCATTACGCGGTCGGGACGCGCCGCTGCGGCGGCGAATCCGAAGTGTTCTGATTTGTGGCTGAACACAGCAAAAAGCGAGGCCTTGCTCCCGTTCTCCGGGGAGCCGAGCCTCGCTTACTTGCTGCCTGGCGAGTGCTACTTTCGCACGAGCTCGGCAGTGGTACCCAGCTGCGCGGTTGGCACCCGGTAGGTTTCCTTGGCGGTCAGCGCCGAGATCGCCGCGATGAGCGCGATTCCCGCGGTGAAGAGGCTGATCTTGACCCAGCCGCCAGGTTCCAGGCCGCCCATGGCCGCCACGATGGACGGTGCGAAGCCGGCCATGAGGAAGCCGAGCTGGGTGCCGATGGCCAGGCCGGAGAAGCGCACCTTGGAGGAGAACATCTCGGCATAGAAGCTTGGCCAGACCGCGTTGGCCGCGGAGTAGGCGCAGGAGAAGACCACCAGGGACAGCACGAACTGCAGCACCGTGTTGTCGGTTTCCATGCTGCGCAGGTAGAACGGCATGGCTGCCGCCGAGGCGAGCGCACCGTAGATGAACACCGGCTTGCGGCCAATGGCATCGGCCAGCATGCCGAACAGCGGCTGGGTGAGCAGCGCGCCGATATTGCCGGCAACCACCAGCCACAGCGTGATCGAGGCATCGATATTGCCGATGTTCTTGCCGTAGGAGATGGCCAGGGTCCCGTACACGGTGGATACCGCGGCGATGAACGCGCACAGCACCACGCGCAAGACGTCTTTCCAGTGGAACTTCAGCAGTACCGCCAGCGGCAGCTTTGCGATGTTATTGCTCTTCTTGGCTTCTTCGAATTCCGGGGTCTCGTGCAGCGAGCGGCGGATGAAGAAGGTCACCAGCACCACAACGGCCGAGAGCCAGAACGGGATGCGCCAGCCGATGCCGTACTTGATGTCATCGGGCAGCGCCACCACGGGAATGAAGATCAAGGCCGCGAGGATCTGGCCGCCCTGGGTGCCGGTCAGGGTCCAGGAGGTGAAGAAGCTGCGTCGGCGATCCGGTGCGTGCTCCAAGGTCATCGAGGAGGCTCCGGCCTGCTCGCCGGCCGCGGAGAGGCCCTGGCAAAGCCGGGCGAGGACCAGCAGGATCGGGGAGAGCCAACCGACCTGGTCGAAGGTTGGCAGGCAGCCGATCGCGAAGGTCGAGGCGCCCATGAGCACCAGCGTGAACATCAGCACCTTCTGGCGCCCGATGCGGTCCCCGAAGTGGCCGAGGACGACCGCGCCAATGGGCCGGGCAACGTAGGCGAAGCCGAAGGTGGCCAGCGACATCACCGAGGCATTGGCATCCGCGTCGGGGAAGAAGATGTGCGGAAAGATCAGCGCCGCAGCGGAGCCGAAGATGAAGAAGTCGTAGTATTCAACTGCGCTTCCCATGAAACTGGCAACGGCCGCCTTGACGGGGGTGCGTTTCCCGGTGCCGGGCACCTCGGACGCCGACGGTTCACGTGTGGATGGCATCGGAAAACTCCTTTGTTTGCTGAGTGACGAACGCTGAAAACATAAACAGTGTGCGCTATACGTACAGTTGTACGGAATGTGTACGTTGATATAGAGTAGATGCAAATCACAGCTGAGGCAATACCTGCGTCAAGCATGACGGAAAGTTGGGTAATACGGTGAGCACTCTTACGCAGTCATATCTAGTTGGACTCATAGGCGATGGCGTGTTGCCTTCGCTGACCCCGCCCATGCACGAGCGGGAAGCAGATGCGCATTCGCTGCGGTACCTCTATCGCCCCATTGATCTCACGGTTCTTGACCGCCCCGGCGAAGATGTGGGGAAGTTATTGAAGGCCGGTGCCGAGTTGGGATTTAACGCCTTCAACATCACCCATCCCTGCAAGCAATTGGTGATCGAGCACCTGGACGAGATCAGCGACAATGCCAAGGCCATCGGCGCGGTCAACACGGTGCTCATCAAAGACGGTAAATTCCATGGCTACAATACCGATGCCTCCGGATTCGGCTGGGCTCTGGCTACCGGGCTTCCCGGTGCAGCCTTGGGCAAGGTGCTGCAACTCGGTGCGGGAGGAGCCGGCGCGGCCGTCGCCTTTGCGCTGCTCGACGCGGGAGTCAAGGAACTGTTCCTGGTCGATCCGGATATCTCCCGGGCTAGCGAGCGAGCCAAGGAACTGGCCCTCCACTTCCCGAATGCCAGCATTACTCCGGCCAGCCCCGAAGAAGCGCCGGCGCTTCTGGCGAAGGTCGATGGGCTGCTCAACGCGAGCCCCATTGGAATGCATCACCACCCGGGGCTTCCCCTTGATATTTCCGGGCTCCACTCCCGGCAGTGGGTTGCCGACTGCGTGTATCGCCCGGTGGATACCGAACTGATCACCGCGGCCCGCGACCTTGGCTGCAGGGTGCTGGACGGCGGAAATATGGCGGTCGGCCAAGCGGTAGATGCCTTCGGCATCATCACCGGGCTGACCCCCGATGCGGCACGGATGCGCGCCCATCTGCTAGAGATGCTGGAAGCAGGACTCTAATGCGCACCTCAATCGCCACGGTGTGCCTCTCGGGCACGCTGGAAGAAAAGATGCTCGCCTGCGCCAAGGCAGGTTTTGACGGAATCGAAATCTTCGAGCAAGACCTCACCGTCAGCCCCATGTCGCCTGAGGAAGTCAAGGCGCTTGCCCACCGGTTGGGCCTGACCCTGGATCTGTTCCAGCCCTTCCGTGACTTCGAAGGCGTGGAAGAAGAGCTGCTGCTGGCAAATCTGCGCCGCGCCGAAGCGAAGTTCGAGCTCATGCAACGGTTGGGCATGGATCTCATGCTGCTCTGCTCTAACGTGGGAACGGCGACCATCGATGATGACAAGCTGTTCGCCGAGCAGATTCGCCGGTTGGCGGACGTGGCCGCACGCTACGGGGTGCGCATCGCCTACGAGGCGCTGGCCTGGGGCAAATATGTGGACACCTACCAGCACTCGTGGGAGATCGTGAAGCTGGTGGACCGCGAAAATGTGGGACTGTGCATCGACAGTTTCCATATTCTTTCCCGCGGGGACGATCCGGCGCAGATCGCCCAGATCCCGGGGGAGAAGATCTTCTTCGTCCAGCTTGCGGACGCCCCGGTGCTGACCATGGATATCTTGTCCTGGTCCCGCCACTACCGCGTGTTCCCCGGTGAGGGCGGCTTCGAGCTGGATGCGTTCCTGGGCCACCTGGTGCGTTCGGGGTACTCCGGAATTGTTTCCCTCGAAATTTTCAATGACGTATTCAGGCAATCGAATGTCGAGCGGACGGCCGTGGACGGGCTGCGTTCGCTGATCTGGCTGCAGGCCCGCACGGCCGCACTGCTCGGCGCTACCGCGCAGGACTACCCGCTGGAACTTGATGCACTGCCCGGAGTCCAGCAAGCCATCGGATTCGACTTCGCCGAGATCCGTACCGAAGACCCGGAACTGATCGCCGGAATGCTCGCCCAACTGGGGTTCGCGTTCCTCGGCCAGCATCGGCGCAAGCCGGTGCAGCTCTGGCGCGCCGGAAACGCACGAATCATCGTCAACTCGCAACGCAGCCGCGGCGTGACAGCAACCGTATCCGGCCTCGGCGTGCAGGTCCCGGACCCGGACGCCGGGCGTGCGCGCGCAAGCGACTTGCTGGCCAAGCCGGTGCTGCGGCACCACACCAGCGACGAACAGGAGCTCGCGGGCTTCAGGGCCCCGGATGCCACCGAAGTGTTCTTCGGATCGGTTGCCGGGACAAGCATATGGGAAACCGAATTCGGCGCGCACCGCCACTCACCGGAGGAAGCGCAACACGGCGGTATCACCGGGATCGACCATATTAACCTCGCCCAACCGTGGCAGGCTTTTGACGAATCGGTGCTGTTCTACACCAGCGTGCTGAATTTGCAGGCAAGACCTGGAACCGAGGTGCCAAGCCCCATGGGCCTGGTCCGCTCCCAGGTGCTGCGCACCGAGGATGGCTGCGTGCGCCTGGCACTGAATATTGTGCCCAAGGGGCTCGAAGCGGCGATCGAAAGCCACCACGAATACCCCGAGCACGTTGCCTTGCATACCGATGATGTGGTGGCCTTGGCGCGCCGGGCACAGCGGGCCGGCATGGAATTCCTGCAAGTTCCGGCCAACTACTATGAGGACCTGGCCGCCCGATTCAGCATTGATGAGCGGTCGCTGTCCACGCTGAAGGAGCTGAACCTGCTGTACGACAGGGATGAGCACGGAGAATTCCTGCATTTCTACACAGCCACGGTAGGCAACATGTTCTTTGAGGTGCTGGAACGCCGTGACGGCTACGATGGCTATGGGGCTCCTAACGCCCCGGTTCGCCTCGCAGCGCAATTCGAGCACAATCGTTTCGACCGGCATTAGGCATGTGGGCGGCAAGATAACTGAGTGAAAATGGGGACCCCTATCGTGGCGGAGCAGCCTGACTATTACGTTAAGTCGGCGGAGAAGACCTTGGCGGTGCTTCTTGCGTTCAAAGGCGAAAACTCGGCCCTGACGGTCTCGCAGGTGGCAGCGGCTACCGATCAGACGCGTGCCTCTGCCCGCAGGTTCTTGCTCACCCTCGTTGACCTGGGATACCTCGCGGTCGTTGGGAACACCTACCAGCAGACTCCACGAGTGCTGGATGTGGGCGCTTCGTACCTTTCGGGTCTCACCTTGCCGCGTGCCGCGATTTCACACCTGCAGCGATTGGCTCGCGAGCTGGATGAAACCACTTCCCTATGTGTCCTCGAAGGCCAAGACATCTTGTACGTGGAGCGGGTTTCGGCTCCGCGCCTGCATCAGATGAACGTCTCGATTGGCAACCGGCTCCCGGCCTGGGTCACCTCGATGGGTCGCGTGCTGATCGCGAACCTGACCGCCGGAGAACGCGAAGATTTCTTGCAGGGCATTGAACTGCGCAGCTACACCGAGCATACGGTGGGCAGCCTGGAGGAGTTGCGCGCGGAACTGGAACGAGTAGCGGAGCAGGGCTGGTCGCTGGTCAACCAGGAGCTTGACGAAGGGCTGCGCGGGTTGGCGGTGCCGGTGCGCCGTGGAAACCAACTGCTCGGAGCGCTGAACGTGTCGGTACAGTCGGGCCGCGCCGACGCGTCGACGATTTCCGAAACCATGCTCCCGGCCTTATTTCGCACGGCGAAGGATATCGCAGGCGACTTCGGAGGCCGGGTGGACTAGCCTCGCCGGTCAAGATCATCGGCGTCATCCGCCCGCAAGTATTCTGGGCAAGGACACCGTTGGCCGCGCTGGAAGCGGCCCGTGACCTGTTCGGGGCAGATGCCTGGACCTCGGGCCTATGCGGGCGGGTAGAGCATGGTTCCACCAGCAGCGACGCATACGATGATCAGCGTGCCGAGCAAGCCTAGGAGCAACGCTTGACCGCCGGATTTCACGATGCTGCGGAGGTGCACACCAAGGCCGAGCGCAAACATCGCGGCCGCAAGCAGCAACGTCTGTACGCTCTGCGCAATCGAGAGGGCGGAATCTGGGAGCAGGCCGGTGGTGCGCAACAGCATGGCAGCGATGAATCCCAGGACAAAAAGTGGCACGAGCGGAGGATTCTTGCCGCCTTCTACCGAGTGCTTGCGGCGCATGTAGATACCGAGCCCGGCGATGATCGGGGCCAGCAGGGCTACGCGTGCGAGCTTCACGGTCACTGCCACCGCCAGGGCCGCGGCGCTCACCGAACCGCCGGCGGCTACAACCTGGGCAACCTCATGCGTTGAAGCGCCGATTAGCATTCCGGTGCTGCGATCGTCCAGGCCTAGCAGGGCTCCGAGCAATGGCATGGCAGGAATCATCAGCGTTCCGAAAAGCACGACCAAACCGATTGCGGTGGCCACTTGAGCCTGCTTGGCCCGTGTCACGTTTTCGGCCGCCGCCACCGCAGCCGCGCCGCAAATCGAAAATCCGGTGGCGATCAGTAGGCGTTGCGGTAGATCCATGCCCATCTTCCCGCCAATCCACAACGTCAGCGCAAAGGTGACGGAGACGGAGAGGAAAACTACCAGCAGAACTCCGGGGCCCAAGCCGAGGATCGTCCCAAGCGAAAGCTGCAGACCCAGCAGCACGATACCCATTCGCAGGAGTTGTTTCGAAGCGATGGCTATGCCCGGATCCAGCACCTGCGGGACCGGTGCGACATTGCGCCACACTGCGCCGAGGATGATCGCCAGCAAGAGCGCGCTGAGCCCGTTGAGGAATTGGCTGGCGAATATGCACAGTAAGCCGGTGGCCAGGCAGGCCGCGAGACCAGGGAGCACCATTCGGAGTTTGCTTACCGTAGATGGCTGGGGGGAGGAGTTTGCGGCACTGTGCTGCTCATTCATTCCCGGGGCCTGGCTGTTCTTTGGCATATATTCAACTTCTCACGCAAGCCTCGCGGCCGGTATTCCTTGATTCGCTATCACGGGCATATGATCATGATATGGATCAGCATTCGAATGTCATGCAGGATATCGCCCAATGGATCCAGGTCTCATCGCTGACCTTGCTGGTAGGCATCGCGGATCACGGCAGCCTCAGCGCCGGGGCGCGGGCTACCGGGATTGCGCAGCCTAACGCCACCCGGGCGCTGAAAACCCTCGAGCGTCGCTTGGGCTACCCGCTGGTCATCCGGAAGACTACCGGCTCAACGTTGACAGCCGAGGGCGTGCTCACGGTGCAGTGGGCTCGGGAGGTGCTCATTTCGCTGGAAAACCTGGCTGCCGGGGCACGCACGCTCGCCACGCCGGGAGAATCCGAGCTCGCATTCGGCGCCAGCATGACCGTGGCCGAATACCTCGCACCAACGTGGATCGGCACGCTGCATCGGAGGTTTTCGAAGGTCAAGCCGCGGATGCGGATCATGAACTCGCAAGATGTAATCTCGGCGGTTCAAAACGGCGAAATGAACTTCGGCTTCGTCGAGACACCTGAAGTTCCGCGGCCTCTGCGCTATCACAAGGTATGGAGCGATGAGATGGTGGTGGTTACCGCCCCATCGCACCCATGGGCACAACGCACAACGCCGCTCGGTCTCCATGAGCTGCAGAGCACGCCGCTGATCGAACGCGAGGACGGTTCTGGCACAAGGGCGTTTTTGGACTATATCGCCCACGTTGAACGCCCCGAACCGATCGCTGAGTTCAACAGCAACTCAACGATCTGCCAGTGCGTGGCCGCGGGCATGGGTCCGGCGGTACTGAGCCAGCTCGCCGTCGAGAGCCAGCTGAGGCTTGGGAATCTAGTTGAGATCCCCTTCGACGGGCCGAGCCTGCTCCGTGAATTTCGTGCGATATGGGTACACAGCCACTCGCTGAGCCCCACGGAGCAGGCCTTGCTGGACATCGCCAGCGCCTAGCGCCCGGCGGATCCAGCTACTTCTGCAGCTTCGAAATCTCGGTTTCCAGCAGCGCCGACAAACGACGCATACCCTCAGTGATCGTCTGTTCATCCACCGCGCAAAAGGCCAGGCGCAACTTGTGGTGCGCCGATTCCGAGGAGCTGAACGCGGCGCCGGGAATGAAGATCACGCCGGCTTTCAACAGCTCATATGTGACAGCGTGATTTCCCTATATGTCAGGGTTGAACGACGCCAACGCCTCACAGCAAATCCACCCCGCCAACTAGGGGCTCTATGTAAAAAGTCAAGGGATTTTCAGCTCTGGAACGTCATAAAGTGAGCCGTCTCGGATCATGGCAAATAGAACCGTGAG